>CALRQM020000019.1:0-46807 GCA_943370335.1 Bordetella parapertussis
TGTTCACCCAGGCGTTCATGGCGGATGTGAACGATTTCCTGTTCAACAAGAAGAAGCGGGAACGGATGGTGCAGACGGTGAAGGACCGGATCAGCACCGGCGGCGGGCCCTTCGTGGTGGTCGGCCACAGCCAGGGGAGCATGGTCACCTACCAGGCGCTGTTGGAGCTGGGCGCCGCGGCAGCGGTGGATCTGTACGTCACGATCGGCTCGCCGCTGGGGCTGCCCCAGGTGACCGACGTGCTGCAGAAATGGCACGGGACAAAGACGCTGCCGATCCCCGCCGGTGTGAAGCGCTGGGTGAACATCGCCCAGGACGGTGACATCGTCTGCCTGGACCAGAGCCTGGCCGACGAGTACGGCACCGCCGGCAAGCCGAAGATCGTCGATGAACGCTTGCAGGGCATGGTGTGGCCGCCCAGCAAGGCCCACTCCGCCAGTGGCTACCTCTCGCGACGCTCCACCCAGGAAACGGTGCTGGCGGCGTTGGATCGCTCCCGTTTCCAGCCGGTGAGTCCGATCACGGTGACCCGCAGCCTGAGCGAGGCCCTGGACATCGAGGCCACCGCCCGGGTGCCCGTGCTGATCGAGCTGCTGGACGGCTCGGCGGCGGGTGGTGAGCCGGGCGATTCGCTTGAGACGGCCAGGTCAGCGGTGCTCACCTGGATCCACCGCAACGTGCTCAGAAAACCAATCACCGCCGACACGATCGCCCTGGAGGATCAGCTGGACCGCTACGTGGCGGCGAACCTGACCCGGGCCGAGGTGGAACGGCTGGCGGCCGCCCTGGGGCAGCAGTACGGCGGCGACGCCCCGGCGGTGTATCGCCTGTTCGGCAACAGCCGCAAGCGGGCGCTGATGCACGATTCGATCCACACGGTGCAGGCCCGGACGGCCCAGCTGGGCTACAACGCCTGCGGCCAGGGGATCACCTGGGCGGTGCTGGACACGGGCATCGACAGCCACCATCCCCATTTCAACAACCCGGCCTTCGCAGCCAAGGGAACGGTGGCCGCCGACTGGGACTGCACCGTCCGGGGGGCCGTGCGGGGCGGCAGCGGCAACGATGCCAACGGCCATGGCACCCATGTGGCGGGGATCATCGCCGGCGGGCTGCTGGCGGTGGGCGGCCCGGGCGGCCCCGACATGCTGGCGATGGCGCCCCGGGCCAGGGTCGTGAGCTACAAGGTGCTGGCCGACAACGGCAGCGGCTACGACGCCTGGATCATCAAGGAGATCGATCATATCTGGAAGCAGAACCAGGACGGACGGCGTCTGACGATCCAGGGGGTGAATCTGAGCCTGGGGGGAGCGTTTGATCCGGCCAGCTTCGGCTGCGGCGATTCACCGCTGTGCGCCTCCCTGCTGCGGCTGGTGCGCCAGGGGGTGCTGGTGGTGCTGGCGGCCGGCAACGAGGGCAGCGGCGACATCGTGGTGGACGGCCTGAGCACCACCCGCTCCTTCGATCTCTCGATCGGGGATCCGGCCAACCTGGAGGAGGCGATCGCCGTGGGGTCGGTGCATCCAACCCAGCCGCACCGCTACGGCACCTCCTACTTCTCCTCACGGGGTCCCACCGCCGATGGCCGCCTCAAGCCGGACGTGGTGGGCCCGGGGGAGCGGATCCTTTCCTGCCGCAGCAGCAGCGACCCCAAACGCACCCCCAGCCGCGACAAGACCAAGGGCCTCGATGAGCTCTATGTGGCCCTCTCGGGCACCAGCATGGCGGCGCCGCACATCTCCGGGCTGCTGGCCGCCTTCCTCTCGGTGCGCACCGAATTCATCGGCTATCCCGACCGGGTGAAGCGGATCCTGCTGGAGCACTGCACCGACCTGCAACGGGACCGCTACCACCAGGGAGCGGGCCTGCCGAATCTCTCGAAGATGCTGCTGGAGACTTGAGGGTTCACGGGTCCGTGAACCACGGGTACGGTTCTGCGAGTTGGGGGGGACCCAACCACGGCGCGGATGTGGTTCTCAGCGATTAACGTTCATGCTGCTGGGTGGTTCACGGAAACCAGCCAAGAACAAGTTGGCCAGACCGCGGACTGCCCCTTCAATGACAAGTTTTGGATGGATCAATAATGAAGCCTAATAATCATCAACCAGCAGCAACAAGGCCTCTCGGCCACACGACCACAAGAGGGTCTCTTGGAAAGTTCTCCCGCGGCAAGTTCTTGGCAGCCTCGGCAATTGGCGGCATCACCGTCCTTTTGCCAGACTTCCTACGTGCTGCGAAAGCTGGATCCATGACGTTCACGATCCTGCATACCAATGACATGCACGCGAGTTTCATCGGCATGGGCCCGTCCGCGGATTACACCCCGTTCACCTTGAATGACGACACGACCCGTGGCGGCTATGCGCGGTTGGCGAGCCTGATCGCTCAGCGCACCGCTGCGCGCAAGAGTCAGGGTCCTGTGTTGGTTCTGGATGCAGGCGACTACAGCATGGGCACTGCGTTCAGTGCCGCCACACGCGAGACAGGTGGTGAATTGCACCTTATGGGAAAGATGGGCTATGACGCCACCACCTTCGGAAATCATGAGTTCGATCTAGGGCCAGCCGGCTTGGGTAGCTCCATCGGCGCCGCCGTCAAGGCGGGCCCCATCCCGGCAATACTCGCCGCGAACACAAGCTTTTCGGGCAGCGATCCCAGCCTGGTCGGCCTTCAGGAACTGACCAGCAAGGGAGTTATCCGCCGCTACATGGTGATCGAGAGGGGCGGGCTGCGCTTCGGCATCTTTGGCGTCCTTGGGAAAGAAGCCATGATCTACACCAGTGGCGGGGTCACGAGCTTTGCCGATCCCACCACGGCGGCCAGAGAGGTTGTGAAGATCCTGCGCGAGGCCGAAAAGGTTGATGTTGTTGTCGCGCTGAGTCATGGTGGCGTGGAGAAGGGCCCGGATGGCCGCTACGACACTGGCGAAGACGTTCAGCTGGCCAAGGACGTTCCGGGCATCGATGTCGTGATCAGCGGTCACAGCCACACGGAGCTGAACGAAGCGATTGTCGTGAACGGCCGCACGCCCGTGGTACAGACCGGGAAGGAAAGCAACAATCTCGGCGAACTGGTGATTGCGCTGGATGGCAATAAGCTCACTGTCACTTCCTACCGACTCCTACCCATTGATGACAGCATCCTCGGGGATCGGATGATCGGGAAGGAGATCGACCAACTCAAGGAGTCGGTCAGCGCAGCCGCCTTCTCATCACGGGGCTACAGCATTGACCAGCCACTGGCCATCGCCCCTCGTGATCTACCCAATACCTTCACTGACATCACTGCCGGCACCCTGCTGGCGAATCTGGTCACCGACTCATTCCGCACGGCAACCAAGGCCGATATCGGTTTCACCGCCAACGGCATGATGCGCGCAGGCCTGCTGCGTGGCAAAACCGGTGTCGTGACGGTCTACGACGTTTTCGCCGTGGCACCGCTCGGCTCGGGAGTGGTGGATCCGACCCCAGGCAGCACCATTGTGACCGGCTATTTCAACGGTAAGGATCTCAAGAGCCTGCTGGAGTTCCTGCTCATCGACAGCGCAGCGCATCCGGGAGAGTATTTCCCCCGCGCCTCCGGTATGCGCTTCCGCTACGACCCCACCCGACCGAAGTTCGACGTGGTGACGGTCATCGAGCTGGGAGACTTTGACAGTGGCTACAAACCCATTGATATCAGTGGCAAGGATGAGCGCCTCTACAGCCTGAGCTGCCCGCTAATGCTCGGCCCGATCATCGTGGCCATCCCCAAGTACACGAAGGGCAAACTGGCCCTTGTGCCCAAGAAGAAGGATGGCACTCCCCTCACTTCCAAAGTGGACGCACTGGAGTTGCCCCGCGAAAACCCCGGCTACTTGTTGCCGCCACCAGGCACTACAGATGTGGAGAGTATTGAAAGGGGGGAGGGCAAAGATGCGGCTCATGAGATCAAGGAATGGCAAGCGATCATGGACCACCTTCGTGGTCTGCCGGTCACGGTCAAGGGCGAGTTACCGGTGATTCCCATAGATGAACGCGCTTCCGAGGTGCGGGCGATCAAGTCGAGTTAGATGCCTCGGCCGTGGTGCATGGCAACGATGGGCGAGATGCTTTGGGGCACACTGATGGCTGGTTCAAGTGGTACTGTTACCTTGTATCAAAAAGCCATTTACTCTGAGAGTGTTGCAGCAGGCCGGCCGGCCAACAAGCCGCTGGTGTGTTCAGGCCGCCATAGAGTTGTCAGAGTGCCATGAACTCCTGGCCTGCCACTCAGCGGCAGCGTTAGGTCTCACAAAGGCTGCCGCTGTTGGGCCACCGCCAGGAACCGCAGAAAGGCAAACACCACGAAACGCGAGATCCCCTGGCTTCTGTTCGCATCAGCACCATCGAGACATCGTAGAAACAGCAAGCATCATGAATCCGATAGAACACCCAAGGTCTGCCACAACGCCTACGTACAAGGCATGGGCGATGTGGATAGGCAGGATTGTTCTTGTCCCCGTCTTTACGGCAGCTTGTGCAGGGCTTGTCTTTGGCCTCTACCGCTTCGTCACGACGGGGCAGATTAGCAGCCCGGGTAGAAACTTTGGTCCCGCTAGTAGCACGATCCATTTCTCAGACCACCCTGTCTGGTTCCTTGTCCTCTTCCTCTTCTACCTTGTGCTGGTGGCGAACTGTATCGTCGGAACCTTTTTACTCGCTCGATTGTTCTTTAGGCGAAAGCTGAATGGCGCGAAGTGACGCCTAACCCCTCGATCATGCCGACCAGCTAGGGCATGCCTTACTTTGCCGCTTCAGGCCCATTCTGTCATTTTCCATACATGGCCAAGCAATGCACGCCTGGTCGGGCGGCTTAACTCGACCGTTGAGCGTACCGACTGCTGAGGGGGGAAGCGATGAACGAGGTTGTCATCCGCCATGTCGAGCAGAACGACGATCAACCGATCCTCTCGGTCATTGATGAATGGTGGGGTGGTCGGCCTATGGCCGCAATGCTTCCCAAACTCTTCTTCGTCCACTTCAGGTCCACCAGCTTCACCGCCGTCGTTGATGGTCAGGTCGTCGCGTTCCTCATCGGGTTCGTGTCGCAGACCTATCCCGACTAGGCCTATGACCATTTTCTCGGTGTACATCCGGCACGACGTGGAGAGGGGTTGGGACGCCTCCTCTATGCGCATTTCTTTGCCACAGCTGCCTCGCTTGGCTGTCGCACAGTGCATGGCGTAACCGCTCCGGTCAATCGCAACTCGATGGCCTTCCGCCGTCGCATGGAATTCTCTCTCCTTGAATCCGATTTCAAGGTCGACGGCGTGCCCGTTGCTGTGGGCTATGACGGGGAAGGTGAAGACCGCCTGATCTTCACGAAGAATCTGGATACTCTAGACATTGTCCGGTGATGCCCATCATGCAGATCGAACTGACAAGCGTCTGAGCGCTTGACAGTTCATCCGCCAATCGGAGAACCGCATGTCCACTTACCTAAAGGAGTACAGCCACATGTCAGAGGGAAACAAAAGCATCGTCCGACGACTCATCGAAGAAGGATGGAATGGGCGCAACTTTGCCGTGATCGATGAGCTTTGCTCTGCCAACTTCACCATGCACGATCCATCGGCTCCCCATCTGGCGAATGGACCCGAGGCCGCCAAGGCCTACATCGGAGCGCTCGTCGCAGCTTTTCCCGACCTTCACATGCAGGTCCACGATCTGTTCGGAGAAGCAGATCGAGTCTCGCTGAGGTGGTCGGCCGAAGGAACCCACCGAGGAGAATTCAACGGAATTCCACCAACCAACAGGCGCGTCTGCGTGTCCGGTCAGGCGATCTACCGACTTGCCGACGGCAAGATTGAGGAAGACTGGATTATCGTGGATACCTACGGGATGCTTCAGCAACTCGGCGTGATTCCAAGCTGACCAAGCAACATCGGGGAGATCTCGATACCGTCATCCGTGTGTGTCCTCAACCATGACGACAGCCCTGTTCAGCCCGGCGATGGTGGTCGATCCCTATCCGACCTACGCCGAGTTGCGGCGGACCGACCCCGTCCACTGGCATGAACCGTTCGGGGCCTGGGTGCTGACCCGCTACGACGATGTGGTGGCGGCGACGCACGACCCCCGGCTGCGCTCCGATCGTGCCGGCGGCATGGGCGAGCGGGCCGGACGCCCCGAACTGCAACCCCTCTTCGAGGTCATCCGGGCCCAGATGAACATCACCAACCCGGAGCGTCACCATCGGCTCCGTGCCCTGGTCGCCAAGGTGTTCACACCACGGGCCGTGGATGCCCTGCGGCCGGCCGTCGAAGCGATGGTTGGCGAGCTTCTGGATCGGCTGCCGGAGCAGGGCCGCTTCGATGTGATCGCCGATCTCGCCTTTCCCCTGCCGGCCCGGGTCATCGCCCGGCTGCTCGGCCTGGAAACCGGCGAGCTGGATCAGCTGAAGCGCTGGTCGGACAACTTTTCGGCGATCTTCGGCACCGATCCCTCCGCCGTGAGCGCCGAGCAGTACCAGCGGGCCCTGCAGAGCACCCACGAGCTGACCGCTTTCTTTGGCGCCGAATTCGCCAGACGGCGGGCCTCGCCCGGCGACGATCTGCTGAGCCTGCTGGTGCACGCCGAGATTGACGGCGATCGGCTCAGCGAGACGGAGCTGATCGCCAACGCCAATCTGCTCCTGGCCGCCGGCCACGAGACGACCACCCACCTGATCGGCAACGGCCTGCTGGCCCTGCTGCGCCACCCCGAGCAGCTGCAGCTGCTGCTGGACGACCCATCCCTGATGGCCAACGCGATCGAGGAGTTCCTCCGCTACGACGGCACCGTCCAGTTCATGTACCGCGAGGCGGGGGAAGATCTGACGATCGGCGGACGATCGATCCGCAAGGGCCAGCTGGTGTACCTGATGTTCGCGGCCGCCAATCGCGACCCGGCCCGGTTCCCGGAGCCCGACCGGCTTGACGTGCGCCGCAGACCCGACGTGCACCTGGCGTTCGGCCATGGACCCCATGTCTGCCTCGGGGCGGCCCTGGCACGGATGGAGGCCCACGTCGCCTTCTCGGCGCTGCTGCGGCGCTGTTCAGGACTCCGGTTGACCGGGGAACCGCTGTCGCATCAGGACAACCTGGAGCTGCGTGGCCTGAAAGCGTTACCCGTGGCCTTTGATCAGCGTGCGGCCTGACCGATCAGCCCACCTCCGTTTCAACCGCGGTCACCGCGGGGCGTCCGGCCAGCACCCGCCGCAGCCGCTCGCGGAACCACTGCAGGGGATGGCCCATGTCGGCATCGTCGAGCAGGCCGCGCTGGCGCAGGCAGTCTTCGTAGCTGCGCAACACATCGCTGCGGCGGGCCACCTCTCGGGCGACGGTGTCAGCGAATTCGGGCCTGGAGGTCAGCAGGGCGCGGAAGCTGCCGCTGGGCACGACGAACAGGGTCGTGGCCTCGGCGGTCACCATGGTGGTGGGGTAGGGCACCTGGAGCAGCAGCGGCAGTTCCCCGAAGAACTCTCCGGCGCTGAAGGTGAACAGCTTGCGGCTCACCCGGTCCGTTTCGTGGATCGCATCCACCGCCCCACTCAGCACCAGGTGGAAGGAGCGGCCCTCCTCACCCTGCCGCACCAGCACCGTGCCGGCTGGCAGCGTGCGGCGGGCACCGCTGCCCACCAGTTCCCGCAGCCGGCGCTCATCCATGCTGCTGAAGCAGGGATGGTCGGGCAGGGACTCCCGCAGGGGGCTCCCCTGCTTGGCCTCTACGCCCTCCGCCTTGGAGCGGCGCGACGACAGCAGCTGGATCTGCTGACGGGCCCCGGCCAGTTCGATGTGGCGCTCGCGCAGCCCCTGCTCGATCGCGTAGTTGAGCGAACTGCGCAGGCTGAGGCTGGCGTGGATCGCCGACGTCCAGGCCCACAACTCGAACGCCATCCCCTGGCCCTGGAGGCCATGCAGCAGCACCTTCGGCGGCGGGTCCGCCAGCACCGTCGGTTCGGCAAGCGCCGCCTCCAGCAGCACTTCGGTCACGGCCAGAGGGTCGCTGCCGTGGGCCACCGTCACTTCCACATCCACACGCCCATCGGAACTCAGATAGCTGAGGTTCTTCACCGGTGCATTGGTGATGGCCGAATTGGGCACAACGATCTCGGCGCCCTGGAAGGTGCGGATCACGGTGGAGCGGATCGAGATCTCACGGATGAAGCCGGTGGTCTCGCCGAACTCGATCTGGTCGCCCACCTTCAGCTTCCCCTCCATCAGCAGGGTGAGGCCACTGGTGAGGTTGCGGGTGAGCTCCTGCAGCCCGAAGCCGATGCCCACCCCCAGGGCACCGAAGACCACGGCAAGGGCGCCGATGTCGAGGCCCATCCCCTGGGCCACCACCACATAGCCCAGGGCCGCCAGCCCCATGGACACGAGGGTGGCCACCGCCTCCCGTCGCCCCTCCGGCAGGGAGAACCAGCGCAGCACCCGGCCGGCCAGCAGCCGCTTCAAGCCCCGCGCCGCCAGGCTCACGGCCAGAAGCAGCAGCAGCACCTCCAGGATCCAGAGCAGGGAGAAGCTCTGGCGGCCCAGGGGCAGCAGCGGGGACGTGAACAGCTTCTGAAGGCGCTCGAGAGACACCCCTTGTGCTCCGCGGGTGCTCCCTTCTAGCCAAAGGAGGCCGCCTGGCACTGAACACAACAGGCCCTGGCAAGGTGGCCGCGAGATCGTGGACCCTGGCCAGGCCGTTGATCTCCGGCGCAAAGCCTTCCGACGATCGGAGACTTGTTCGCCTTTGATGCAAACAATCCTGGAGCAGCCCCTGCGCTATCGACTGCACACCATGGTGCTGGCTCTTGCCATGGGATGAACATCGTCCTAGGAGGCGCCGGCACCCTCGGCCCGTGAGGGCTCCCCCAGGACCGGGCGGACCATCTTCCCATCGGATCTAGCCACCGTTGGACCCAAGGTCGTGGAGGCGTTTGAGGCGAGCGGCGAAGCGAACAGCATGGCCAGGGCCACCGGCCACCAGCAGGTGCCGCAGGTGTGGTGATCTGACCTCCCCATGGACCTGCATGGAAAGAAGCGATCAAGACCCGTTGCATCCATCGGCCGGCCTGACTTCCTCCCCGTGTTGTCTTGGAGCACTGTCAACAGCGGTGTTCCAATCGCCCCGGACAGGCTCCGCCATTGCCGCGGGTTCAGGGCCCTCACAGGCAGCTCCCGCTTGCGAAAGGGCGCCATGGCAGGGTTGTCAGACCGCAGGACGCCAACGCAGCCGCAGCCATTCTTGGACTTACTCCGCTGACCATGGGGAATAGAACCACATGAAACGATTGGACAATGGGCGGAACCGGAGATCACTGACTGGTGGCCATAGTGAGGCCATGAGCGACCAAACCGACCCCTTAACAGGAACGGTCTAGATTAACTCCTGCATCAAAATGAACACCATGCATCTGAGAATCTGGCTGGCCGGATTAGTGCTGATGCCAGCCTCGATCATGGTTGTTCCCCCGGCGCTGGCTCAGCCGGCTGATCCTGCTGCGGGGCTGGTCCTCAACCCGTCCTCCTACCGCCCCGTGATCGGCAACCCACCGGCGCCAGGAAGCCGCCAAGTGCTCGACGACCTGGCGATCCTCCGCTGGAACCAACGCACCCGCACCGCAGAGGGCGTGCTGCATAGCTGGCGCTTCCTGAACAGGAACCTGAGCGTCTTCGATGCCGCCATCGGCACCGACCTGGCCAAGACCACACCCACCCTGTACAAGGGCCTGCCGGCCTTCCTCCAGCGCGTGGATTCCATCAAGGACCAGCTCAAGGAGGCAGTGGCCAGGCCACGCCCCTTTGCGAGCCATCGGGATCTGCAGCCCTGCCTGCCCCTGGAAACATCCTGGTCCTATCCCAGTGGCCATGCCACCTGGTTTGCCACAGCGGCCTTGCTGCTGGCCGATCTGGTGCCGGAACGCCGGGACCGGCTCGTGCAGGTCGGCCTGCAGGGGGGCTATGCCCGTGCCTACTGCGGCGTGCACTACCCCAGCGATGTGGAGGCCAGTCAGCGCCTTGCCGAAGCGATCAGCAAGGAGCTGATCGCTTCCCCCCAGTGGCGCACATTCAAACAGCAGCTGGCCGGCGAGCGCAGCCTGTTGCTCGTGCCGCCTCCGGCCGGGCTCCCCCTGCTGACGGATTGATGGCCGGCATCGGGGCCCCATCGGCGCTCCGGCTGGCGGGGCTTGCCTAGCTGGCCGCTTCTGCGTTGCTGCCTCCGGTGGCGAAGGCCACGCCTGAGCTGGTGGTGCTGGTGCGCCATGGGCACAAGGATGTCCCCCTGGAGGGTGGGGGAAACTACAACCTCTCGGAAACGGGACTGCTGCAGGCCTTGCGCCTCAGTCACCTGTTGCCCGCGTGCCTCGTGCCGCAGAAGCGGTTGCATCTGGCCAGTTACGGCTTTGATCACGCCACCGGCAAGAACGCCCGCAGCTATCAGACCCTGATTCCCCTGGCTGTGGCCACAGGGGTCAACATTCGTCTGTTTCAGGAGGCCGACCATCGCTCCGAGCAGATCGGCCGCCAGTTGCTCGCCGATTCCGAGCTGGCCGGCGGAGTGTTGGTGGTGGCTTGAGAGCATCGGCGTCTGCCGCTGCTCGCCCGAGGACTGGGGTGGACGCAGATGCCAAGGATCGCCGACGACGACTTCGATCGGGTCTGGCTGCTGCGCTACCGCCCGTCTCTGCCCACCCCTGAGGTCAGCCTGCTCTCCCAGGCCAGCCTGTTGCAGCAGGACTGCTTTCGAACAGCTGCGGCCGGAGGCCATCCCCTGCAGCGCCTGGCTGAGCAGCTGCTCGAATCCCTGCGCCCGGGGCCTCATTGAGGCAGCCCATCCCTGTTGTCGACCCCGGCGTCGCTGGAAGGTGGGCGACGACCCATCAACGGGAGCTGGGCGAGGTGGCCCCCACCATCTCAAGCCGGTAGCTTCATCGGCCTTGCGGCGGTTGCGGGCCAGGCCCGGAACACCAAGCACCAGGCGACCATCGTCCAGCTTTCCCCGGTTGATGAGCGGTCCTTTCGGGCGCGGGAAGCTCTTGCTCAGCTGCGAGAGGCATGCACCAGGGGCCGCTCACCCAGGGTGAACGTCTCACGGATCACTGCAACGGATGGAAGGACACCATGGGCCGTCAGCCCGGCTGGCGCGAAACACCGCGCGGCGGACTCAGGCCGGCAGGCAGGTGAGTACCAGTTGGTCGCGGTGCACCACCGCATCGCCCACCGGCCCCAGCTGGCGGCGCACCTCCTCGCTGCTGAGGCCCATGATGCGGCGCAGCTCCTCGCTGCTCAGGGTGCTCAGGCCCCGCCCCAGTTCGCGGCCATCGCTGGCCAGCACCCGCACCGCATCGCGCCGGGAGAAGTGCCCCTCCACCGCCCGGATGCCCACCGCCAGCAGGGAAGCCCCCTGCTGCAGCAGGGCCCGTTCGGCGCCCGCATCCACCCGCACGCTGCCCTTCACCAGCAGGGCATGGGCCAGCCAGCTCTTGCGGTCGGCCAGGGGGGTGGTGCTGGGCTGGAACACGGTGCCCACCTTCTCGCCGGCGAACAGGGCATCGAGCACCGCCGGATCGCGGCCATCGGCCAGGCGCACCCGGATGCCGCTGGAGGTGGCGATGCGGGCCGCCGCCAGCTTGGTGGTCATGCCACCGGTTCCCCACTGCCCGCCCCCCTCGGCCACGTGGCTGAGGCGCTCCAGCTCGGCCAGGTCGCGCACCTCCTCGATCGGGCTGGCATCGGCATCGGTGCGGGGGTTGCCGGAATAGAGCCGGTCCACATCGGTGAGCAGCACCAGTTCATCGGCGCCGATCGCCACCGCCACCAGGGCCGAGAGGGTGTCGTTGTCGCCGAAGCGCAGTTCGTCGGTGGCCAGGGTGTCGTTCTCGTTCACCACCGGCAGCACGCCCCACTCCAGCAGCTGCTCCAGGGTGCGGCAGGCATTCTGATAGCGGCGCCGGGAGGCCAGATCGCTGCGGGTGAGCAGCACCTGGGCCACGGCCAGGCCACGCACGGCGAAGGCGTCCTGGTACAAGGCCATCAGCCGGCCCTGGCCCACGGCGGCGGCGGCCTGCAGGGCCACCACCTCGGTGGGGCGCCTGCTGAAGCGGAGAGCCTCGCAGCCCAGACCCACCGCCCCACTGGTGACCAGGGCCAGGCGATCCCCCTGGCGCTGCTGCCGGCTGAAGCTGGCCGCCAGATCGGCGATCACCGCCGCCGTGGGCCGCTCGGTGGTGCCCCGCAGCAGGCTGGTGCCCACCTTGATCACGCGCCGCAGACCGCCGGCGGCGGGTGTGCCGGAGGTTGCCATCAGCCGGGAACCGAACCCACCCAGCGGGCCATGCGCAGCTCCAGTTTCTGCAGACGGTCCTGGCGGCAGGGCTCGCCGTCGGGGTCGATCGGCTTTACCAGCACGGTGAAAAGGCCCATGCGGTTGCCCACCAGCACATCGGTGAACAGACGGTCCCCCACCAGGGCCACCTGAGCGGGGGGCAGATCGAGATCCAGCAGCACCTTGCGCAGGGCGGCCCGCCGAGGCTTGCCCGCCGAGGTGGTGTAGGGGAGTCCCATGGTGTCGGCCACCGCGCCGATGCGGCGCCGGGAGGGATTGTTACTGAACAGGTGCAGGGGCATCCGCTCGCGGGCGTGGCGCAGCCACAGCTCAGCCTGGACGGGCATGGTGGCCTGACGGCGGGGGAGCAGGGTGCGGTCGACGTCCAGGACCAGGGCGCGAATGTCACGGTCGACCAGCTCCTGCAGCGGCAGGTGGGCCAGGGACGTCCCCGGCAGCCAGTCGGGCGTGAGCAGGTCGCGCAGCATCAGTCGTCGCTCTCCCGCTCGTCCAGTTCCGCCTCGATGCGGGGCTGGACCCGCTCGAATTCCTCTCCCTCCACCATCACAGCGTCGGCCCCCTCCATGCGGGCCACAACGAAGAAGGGATCCAGGGGGATGTACAGCCCGTACTCCTCATCGCCGGCCATGAAGCTCACCAGCAGTTCGTAGGTCTCGCTGTCGTCGTCGCCCTCCTCATCCTCGAGTTCATCGGGGTCAGGCTCCTCCAGTTCCCCGCTGACGGTGAGGGTGACGGCGGAACGCACCAGGATCAGGTCGTGTTCCTGCAGCACCACATCCGCCACCGACAGGATCGGTTCGGTGGCATTGAGGGTCTCCACCAGCTCGGGATCGTCGTCATCGCTGAGGCGGAACAGGCAGACCGGGGTATCCACCGGCGTCAGCAGGGCGTAGTCGTGGCCATCGAGGGGAATCAGCTGCTCCAGGAAACACAGCAGCTGCCGGCCGCTGCCGTCCCGCACCTGCACGGTGGGCACGTCGCCGGAGCCCGTCATCGCAGGGGGATCGGAGGCCATCAAGGGGAAGCGGGTGCACTCAGAATGAATCAGCACCGGCCCGAGTGCCCACGGCGATGGCCGCCGGGGCGACCGGATCGTCGCTGAACGCCGTCAGGTCCAGCGGTTCGGGGCCCTCCCGCTGCCACTGCTCCAGCAGCAGCACCGCCGCCGCGCTGTCGAGCCGCCCGCTGCGGTCGCCGTGCAACCCGAAACGCTCGCCCGCCGCCCAGCTGCTGGCGTGCTCATCCACCCAGGCCAGGGGCAGGGGCTGGCCGAGGGCCGCGAGGGCCCGGGCCAGCCGCAGGCCGTAGCGGCGGCAATGGATCCCCTGGGGGGTGGGCCGCTGGCCGGCATCGAGGGGCAGCCCCACCACCAGCGCCTGCACCCGTCGCTGGCGCACCAGGGCCAGCAGTCGCTGCAGGTCGGTCTGGAAGTCCCCCCGCGCCAGGGCCGGCAGGGGTGTCACCGTGACCCCCAGCGGATCGCAGCCGGCCAGGCCGATGCGGCGGCGCCCCACATCGATGGCCAGCACCGATCGTGGCCGGGGAGGGGCCATTCAGCGGGGCAGCAGGGGCGCCGTGGGCAGGCTGCCGAGGGGGCCGCTGGGGGTGGGCATGGGCCGCCGCCTGGGCTGCAACTGCTCGAGCACCGCTTCGAGGCGCCGCGCCGCCCGCTTGGCCGGTTGGCCCTCCTGGCGTCGCCAGACACTGCGGGCCATCAGCACCTCCTCGCCGTGGGCCTCGGCCCCCAGGGCCTGCAGCCAGCCCTGGCGCTCGCCGTCGCTCACCTCGCAACGCAGCCAGAGGCTGGTGCCCCCCCTGGCGAGGCGGTGCAGCAGGGATTCCGCCGCCGTCCCGAGCAGGTGGGCCCAGCCGGGATGGATGCTCAACTCCACCGCCTGGCCGCCGCCGGGGTGCTCATCGAGCCAGCGCACCCCAGCCACCGCCTCATTACGCACCGCATCCACCAGCAGCCAGCCGTGGCTGCGGCTCTGGTCGAGCAGGTCTTCGATCCGGCGATCCTGCAGCTGGCGCAGGTGGGCCGGGCAGGTGGCCTGCTCCAGGTGCCACAGCAACGGGGCCGTGCGGCGGTTGAGCTGGCGCAGCTGCAGATCGGCAGGCAGGGGGGGAACAGCGCGATCCGCCGCTGGCTGCCAGCGCCAGAGGCGATCGGTGCGCTGGGGCTGGAACCCCTGTTCCCGCAGGGTGGCCAGCCGGGAGGTGTCAAGGCTGGAGGCGGTGGCGATCCAGCTGGCGGCGCCCTTCACCCGGCCGATGGCCTGGCGCAGCAGATCGCCGGCCAGGGCCGCCCGGCTGGGCGCGGAGGCGTCCGGGGAGGTGGCTTCGGTGGCGGCCAGGGCCAGGCGCAGGTGCTGCACCTGCCAGCAGGTGCCGCTGCGGTTGAGGCGGCGGGAAACGATCAGCCCCAGGGCCTGCTGGCGGGTGAGCCCCTGGCGCCGCAGGGCCACCAGCACCTGGGCGGCCAGGGGGCGGCGGCTGGTCACCGCGGTCAGAAGCTGCTCCGGCAGGGCCAGCAGCAGCGAGCGCTGCAGCAGGGGCTGCAGCGGCAGGAACGCGGGGTCATCCAGCAGGGGCAGGTGCCAGCCCTGGAGCGCCTCCACCGTCCAGCTGGAGGAGGGTCTGCCCTGGGCAGGCACTGGCACGGCAGGCACTGGCACGGCAGACGACGGAGGAATGGGGAGTGGCGCGGGAACGCGGAACGGGACGATGGCGAAGAACGCAGCATCGTCCCGACGATTCTACGCGGGCCGCACCAGCACGAGGGGCGTGCGCTCGTTGGCATTGCCGGCGGGGTTGGGACGCAGGGCCCGCATCAGCAGGGCCTCGTCAGTGCCGCCGCTGGCGGCCAGCACTTTCACCCGCCCCAGGTCGTTCACATCCACCACCGCCACGGCCACCCCGAGGGCCGCCGCCATCTGCTCGCACCAGGCCGCCGGCGCCTCAGGGCCCAGAACGATCGTCTGGTCGTAGGGAGGCGTGGTGCCGGTGATGTCGTCGATCAGCCGGGCCTGCTCTCCGGCCAGCCGATAGAACCAGCCCTTGCTGCCCACCAGCTTGAGGGCAGTGCCCACCAGCCAGGCCCCCAGCACCCGGGCCGGGCCCGACACATCGATCAGGCTCTGCAGCCCGCAGGCGGTGGCCAGGGAACTGGTGGGGTGGAACGCCCGGCAGAGCAGGCGGGCCAGGAAGGAGGGCTCCACCGTCGACGGGTGGTGGTACCGCCCCTGGATCACCGCCAGGGGGGTCTCACCGATGGTGAGCACGTCGCCTGGCTGCAGCAGGCCATCGGTGTAGCGCCGCAGCACGTCCAAGGAATCGTCGAGCACCCCCAGCAGATGGGTGCGCACCGGCAGCACGCGGCAGCCCTCCCCCTCGCGCCAGCCAGGGGCGGCTGGATCACCCGGTTCCGGTTTCTGCAGGGGCATCAGGATCCCCTGGCGCCGCTGCAGCCGCCCGAAGGGTCCGTAGTTCACCCAGTGGATGTCCATCCAGAGGGTGTCGAGCACGCTTTCGAGATCGACGCCAGCGGGACCGGTGAGGTTCAGACGGATGTGGGCGGCGGTGGTCTTGCGGCCCTTGACGATGTAGGCGGCCCAGTAACCGTCGGGGCGGGCCTCTTCGTCCGGATGCAACGGCGTGATGCGCAGCTCATGGCGCACCTGGCTCACGTCACTGCGGCCCAGCACGGTGGGCACCACCGTGATCTCGGGCACCATCACCTCCATGCGGGGGTGGGGATTGCGGATGCCGATCTCGCCGGTGATCTCCAGGCCCTGGGCCCGGCGCCGCACCTGGAAGGCACCGGGCCGCAGCTGCAGGGGGGAGGCGGGCCGCAGGCGATGACGCAGTTCGAGCACCACCAGCCCCAGGCCGAGGAGCAGCAGCAGAACCAGCAGGAAGGAAACGGGGAACGGCAAGCCGATACGTCAGGGAATGTCCGGCCGGAGCGTAGATGCACCCGTGGACCTAGTTTCGGCCCCATGCAACCGGCAGGGCCCTGGCATGCGCAAGACCTTCGTGCTCGACACCAATGTGCTGCTGCATGACCCCCAGGCCCTGAACCGCTTCGAAGACAACCAGGTGGTGGTGCCGATCGAAGTGGTCGAGGAGATCGACCGCTTCAAGCGGGACCCCTCAGAAAAGGGCCGCAACGCCCGTCAGGTGTCCCGCCTGCTCGACCAGCTGCGCGAGAAGGGCAACCTGGCCGAAGGCGTGCCCCTTGATGGCGACAGAGGCGGCACCTTGAAGGTGGTGTTCTGCCGCAGCGAAACCCTGCGCCAGCTGCCCCCGGAACTGAAGGCGGGCAACGGCGACAACAACATCCTGGCGGTGGCGCTCGAGCAGCGGCTGCAGGAGGTCGTCGGCGGCCAGGCTCCGGTGGTGCTCGTCACCAAGGACACCAACCTGCGCATCAAGGCCGATGCGGTGGGCCTGATCGCCCAGGACTACACCACCGACAAGGTGGACATGGCCGACCTCTATCCCGGCTTCAGCGAGCGCTGGATGGGCGCCGAGCTGATGGACCAGGTCAAGGCCGGCGAGGGCCTCTCGGCGGACGCCATCCCCGCCCAGGCGGTCCCCGTTTCGCCGCTCCAGGCCAACGAGGGGGTGACCCTCGTCGACCTGGCCCAGCCGGCCCACACCCTGCTGGCCCGTTACAACGGCCGCACCGGCACCCTGCAACCGCTGCAGAAGTCAGCCAAAGCCAAAATGGGGCGCATCCAGCCCCGCAATCGGGAGCAGGCCTTCGCCCTCGATCTGCTGCTCGATCCGGCGGTGGCCCTGGTGACGCTGGTGGGCAAGGCCGGCACCGGCAAGACCCTGCTCGCCCTGGCGGCGGGCCTGCATCAGGTGGCTGATGAGCACCTCTACGAGCGCTTGCTGGTGACCCGCCCGGTGATCTCCCTGGGCAAGGAGATGGGCTTCCTGCCCGGGGATCTCGAGGAGAAGATGGCCCCCTGGATGCAACCGATCGTCGACAACCTCGACTTCCTGCTCGGTGGCGAGGAGGCCCAGCCCGCCCGGGGGAGCCACCGGCCGCCTCGCAGCAACTGGAGCGACCTCAAGGGCATGGGCCTGTTGGAAGTGGAGGCGATCAGCTACATCCGTGGCCGCTCGATCCCCCGCCAGTTCATGGTGGTGGATGAGGCCCAGAACCTCACGCCCCACGAAGTCAAGACGATCGTCACCCGGGTGGGGGAAGGCACCAAGATCGTGCTCACCGGCGACCCCTACCAGATCGACAATCCCTACGTGGATGCGGAGAGCAATGGGCTCACCTGGCTGGTGGAACGCTTCAAGGGCCAGCTGCTTTCGGGCCACATCACCCTGATGCGGGGGGAACGCTCCGAGCTGGCGGAACTGGCGGCCAATCTGCTCTGAGATTGTCTCCCTGGATCCACCGGGCACCCCAACTGCGGCAGTGGCCCATCAGTTCAGGAAGGTGCAGGTAACTACTCCAGTCACGGTCACACGCAACCTGACCTGACGGTTAGATTGAACTGCCGTGAATCCCAAACATCTCACTCCAGTGGCGTCACCTGACCAGCGACGGCTATCAAACTGACGCGTTGATAAACCGTTGCAGAACTGAGTAGCTCCGCCGGAAGGTTGAGCGACCATGACAGCCAGCCCTGACTTGTGAGCTACGGCACAATGTTCGCTGTAAGCAATCGTTTCCAAGACAATGCTGGAGGCTTCGGCCGTGGCCATGGCGCGACGGTACTGGGGGAACACAATCGCACTGAGTATCCCAACAATCCCGACCACGATCATCAGCTCCAGGAGAGTGAATCCAGGTGATCGTGGTGCACGGAAAGTTCGGCGCTTCTGGGAGATCCCTCTCTGGGACAGCAGATGGAGATCGGCCTGCTGATTGACTCGAACAGGCCGCTGTTTTGCCGGCTGGGGCTGAAAGCAGGGCATCTCAGGTGGGCCTCAGTCCTGTCGAACCATCAGGTGTGATGCCGACAACCTCGGTGCCGATCGCCTCAAGGAGGCAAGCCTGAGCTGGGATCCTCGCTATGACCCAGCGGCGGCCGGAGCGCGGGAGGGAATTTGGAAGCGCGGAAGAGGAGGGAACCAACGTCTGAATCCGTGCAGAGCCACTTGCAAGAAATGGAACCCACGGGAGAGGTTGTCTCAAGTGGGCGAATCATCTCAAAATTCCTGCAAAGTTTACGGTTGATCCAGGAGAAATCAAGGCAGGCCGCCCTCAGACCATCTGCTCGGGCCTGACCCAGCGATCGAACTCCTCGCCACTGATCTCCCCCAGCACCAGGGCCGCTTCCCGCAGGCTGAGCCGGTGCTGGTGGGCGTGCCGGGCGATGGCGCAGGCCCGGTCGTAGCCGATGGCCGGCGTCAGGGCCGTCACCAGCATCAGGCTGCGGTCGCGCTGGGCTTCGATGTGCTCCACATCCGCCCGCAGTCCTTCAATGCAGAGTTCCCGGAACGTGCCGCAACTCCCCGCCAGCAGGTCGATGCTCTCGAGAAAGTTGTGGGCGATCAGGGGCTTGAACACATTCAGCTCGAAGTTCCCCTGACTGGCCGCCATCTGGACGGCGGTGTTGTTGCCCATCACCTGCACGGCCACCATGGTGAGGCTCTCGCACTGGGTGGGATTCACCTTGCCAGGCATGATGCTGGAGCCCGGCTCGTTCTCCGGCAGCACCAGTTCCCCCAGCCCGCAGCGGGGCCCGCTGGCCAGCCAGCGGATGTCGTTGGCGATCTTCATCAGGCTGCCCGCCAGCACCGTCAGGGCCCCATGGGCCGCCGCCAGCCCCTCCTGGCCCGCCAGGGCCTGGAACTTGTCGGGGGCGCTCGTGAACGGCAGATCCAGCCGTTCCGCCAGCCGGACCGCCACCGCCTCACCGAAGCCGGCCGGGGCGTTGAGCCCGGTGCCCACCGCCGTGCCGCCGATGGCCAGCTGCAGCACCTGGGGCAGGGTGGCCCGCAGGCTGGCCAGCCCCAGCTCCAGCTGGGAGGCGTAGCCACCGAATTCCTGGCCCAGGCTGAGGGGCACGGCATCCTGCAGATGGGTGCGCCCGATCTTGATCAGGCCGGCGTAGGCCCCCGCCTTGACCCGCAGGGCGGCGATCAGGGCCTCCAGGCTGGGGATCAGCCGTTGCTGCAGCGCGATCGCCGCCGCCATGTGCATGGCGGTGGGGAAGGTGTCGTTGCTGGACTGGCTCAGGTTGACGTGGTCATTCGGGTGCACCGGCTGCTTGCTGCCCAGCACGCCACCCACGGCGGCGATCGCCCGGTTGGCGATCACCTCGTTGACGTTCATGTTGGTCTGGGTGCCCGATCCGGTCTGCCAGACCCGCAGCGGGAACTCGCCATCGAGCCGGCCGCCGCTCACCTCCTCGGCCGCCGCCACGATCAGGGCCGCCAGCTCCGCCGGCAGCACGCCCCTGGCGGCATTCACCTCGGCGCAGGCAGCCTTCAGCTGGCCGAAGGCATGCACCACCGTGATCGGCATCGGCGCGCCGAAGGGGAAGTTGCGCAGGGAGCGCTGGGTCTGGGCACCCCAATAGTGGTCGGCCGGCACCTCAACCGGGCCAAGGCTGTCGGTTTCGGTGCGGGTGGCCGGCATCAGCGGGACGCCACCACTTCGCTGTTGAGTTCGTTGAAGCTCAAGGTGGCGCTGTTGCCCGAGCCAGGCGCCATCGGAATGCCGGTGGCCTCGCTCACGGCGGCGTTGATGGCATCGACATTCACCTGACCGTGACGATCGAAGACCACCCTGCCGCCGCCGTCGATCACCACCACCTGGGGGATCAGGCCATCCCAGTAATGGGCGGGATCGCTGACGCCGCCATCGGGCCGGTTCTGGAGCGGATCGGTGACCAGGGGGATCAGGTCGACGGCATTGCCCCAGACCCGCTGCAGCTCCGACACCACCGGAGAGAACTGTTTGCTGACGCTGCTGTCGTCGAGGTAGTAGACGAGCACGGCCACCCGATGCTCCGCCAGGGACTGGGCCAGACTGCTGCGGGGAGGCACCAGGGAGCCGTTGCCGGCATAGAGGGCGAAGATGTTGCCGTCGTAGCGGTCGTTCTCGAGGCTGGCCGCCGCAGGGCCAGGGGCCCAGAGCAGGCCCATCGCCACGATCAGCAGCAGGGCCCAGAGGCCGGCGAAGGGCCGGGACAGCAAACGGGGCAAGGGGTGGCGGGCGTCTCGGCTCATTGTGCCCTGCACTCCGGCCACCTCAGCCGCGGTTGAGGCCCCGCCCCATCCCCTGGACGATGCCGCGACCCACCAGGCCGATCGCCTTGCCGAGCACCTGCGTCAGCAGCACCACCAGCAGATCCCCCAGGCGCTTCAGGAAGCTCTGCAGCTGGGGGGCCAGGGCATCACGGGCCTCCAGGGCGAGGGTGACCGCCTGCTGCACCCAGCCGAGCTGACGCAGTTCGGCGTCGCGGGGCTCGGTGAGATCGACGCAGTCGATGGCTCCGGCCCCGAGGCGGAACAGGGGACGCCGGCTCTCGTAAAGGTGGATCGGACGGTCGAACCAGCTGGTCCAGCGCTGCTGGGCATTGAGCTGGTTGCGCAGTCGCTCCAGATTGCGGGTGGCCAGCAGCTCGGGACGCAGCAGGTAACGGCGCAGTTCAGGCCATTCGGCGCAGGCCGCCAGCACCTCGGCACTGATCAACTCGGCGCTGCGCACCAGCCAGTTGCTGAGCAGCAGCTCCAGATAGAGGACGGCCTGGGGCTCATCCGGGGCCAGCAGGTGGCCGTCCACCAGCAGCGGACGGGCCTGCAGCAGGGGGGTAAGCATCGCCACCGGATCGGGCAGCTCCTGGTCGTCGTCGGCAAAGCCGCTGCGGTGCAGGAGGGTCTCCGCCACCGGGCAGAGCTTGCCATCCATGGGCAGCTGCACGTAGGAGCCGGCCATGTGGCGCAGGGCCTGCTGGCGGAGCTCCGGTTGGAGCTCCTTCCAGAGCCGCTCCAGCTGCTCGCCACGGGGATCGTCCTGCAGCAAGCGGCGACGCAGCCGGTCGAATTGCTCCAGCAGCCCCAGCAGCAGATCGCTGCGGCGGGAGGCATGCAGACCATCCAGGGCCAGCAGCTGGCCGCTGTTGTTGCTGGGCCCGGCGGCGGCGGCCTGCCCCAACCGCTCCCGCAGGGCCTCCCAGAGGCCCTCGGCGGTGCGCTGCCGCAGGGTGATCGCCACCCCATGGCCCGTGGTGGAGCCTGGGCTGTCCGCGGGGGAGGCCGCGACGGGCCCGGGGCCGATGGGCTCACCCCAGGCCAGGCTGACCGGGCCCCAGAGCCACAACAGCAGGCGCCGGGCCAGCCGCAGCTCCCGCACCCGGCCCTCGAGCAACAGCAAGGGCAGCAGCTGGGCCGGCGGGGGATCGAGCAGCCGCAGACAGAGGCGCAGTTCGGCATCGATCTGCTGCAGCCCACTCAGCAGCAACCACTGGCCCAGGCCCATGGGCACGGCGATGCTGGCCGCAGAGGCCTGGTGGGCGGCGCCGATGGCCAGCACCCGGCCGCCGGCCAGCACGGTGCTGACGGCCTCCCGCAGGCTCTCGGCGTCGGCCTGCTCGATCAGGCCCTGGGCCGGCAGCTGCAGCAGAAAATCACTGGCGTAGGGATGGTGATCCGGCAGCAGCAGCAACAGCGGCGCCGGATGCCAGCGTTCCAGCAGGCGGCGGCTCTCGGCATCGAGGGCCTGGGGTTCAGGGAGGACACCGAGGCACCAGACGATGAGCTGGGGTGAGCCCTGCAACGCGTCAGCGTCCACCACCCGACAACCGCTCCAGCCGGTGGCTCCACTGCCGCTGGCGGGGGCCTCAAGCCAGCTGGTGAGGCCCGCCCGCTGCAGGGGTTCGGCGAACAGCAGCAGCTGGGGAAGGGACTGTGCCGGACGTCGAGGCACGTTGTCAGGGAAGCAATGGGCCGACCTTAACCAGGCCGCCCGCTTTTCTCCAGTGCTGGCCGGGGATGACCGGACAGGTGCAGGGTGTACGACTCGATCGCGAAGCCGGTTTGCGATTCGATCTGCTGCAGGAGATGGGCGGGAAGCAGCACATCGAGATCAAGGATCTCGCCCGATTGGGTGCAGGTGAGATGGCTGTGGGGGTCGGCGCGATAGCCATAGAGACGGCCATTGGCCCGCTCGAGGCATTCGATCACGCCGGCCGATTGCAAGGCCTCAAGATTCTGATAAACGGAGGTGTGGCCGATGTGGCGCCCCTGGTCGTTGAGCTTTTCGAAGATGTCCCGTGCCGACAGATGGCTTTTCTCGGCCCACAACAGATCGAGCACCATGCGCCGCTGGCGGCTCAGCCGCATGCCCAGATCCCGGCAGCGCTGATACACCTCTTCGACGTGCCTCGGGGCTGGGGCCACCGGTTCACGACCACCGGCCTCGCCGCGGCTGGCGCCGCCTGCGGAAGAGGAGGTGGTCGTGGTGGGATGCAACCGCTGCCGCCATAAACGATGGTTCTGTTATAGGGCAGTTGCACCAACACCGGCACGGGCAACGCTCCCGACGGCGGCGGGGTTCAGGCGATCGGCAGCTGCAGGGGATCCTGCAGCCGCTGCTCCCCGATGGCCTGCAGGGCCTCCGCCAGATCCACCCGGCCGTCGTACAGCGCCCGCCCCACGATCACCCCCGTCACACCGTGAGGTTCCAGGCTGAGCAGGCTCAGCAGATCGGTGAGACAACCCACACCCCCTGAAGCGATCACCGGCAGGGAGGAGGCCTGGGCCATGGCCCGCAGGGCCGCCAGGTTGGGGCCCTCCAGGGTGCCGTCGGTGGCGATGTCGGTGCTGATGATCGCCGCCACCCCCATGCCCTCGAGGCTGGCGGCCAGGGCGGTGGCTTCCACCGTGCTCTGCTCGATCCAGCCGCGGGTGGCCACCATGCCCTCCTTGGCATCGATTCCCACCACGATCCGGCCGGGGTGGCGGCCGGCCAGGCGGCGCACCAGCTCCGGGTTCTCAATGGCCAGCGTGCCCAGGATCACCCGATCCACACCCCAGCCCAGCAGCTGGTCGGCCCGTTCCGCCGAACGCACGCCTCCCCCCAGCTGCACCGGAATCGCCAGGGCTGCGGTGATCGCCTGAACGGCACCGTCGTTGCAGGGGGTTCCGCTCCTGGCCCCATCGAGATCCACCAGGTGCAGCCGCGTGGCTCCCTGGCGCTGCCATTCCAGAGCCTGGGCCACGGGGTCGTCGCTGAACCGGGTGACCCGGCCGTAGTCGCCCTGATGCAGACGCACGCAATGCCCGTCGAGCAGATCGATGGCGGGAATGACTTGCATGACCAGGAGACAGGGCCGCTCGTGGATCCATCCTGTGCCATGACGCTGCCCAAGGGCCCTGACCCGATGACGCTCTCCGCTCCCGCGCTCGCTCCCGACGACTGGCGCCGCCTCAGGGATGCGCTCCGCTACCAGGGCAGGGATCTGCATCACCGCTCCTATGCGGTGACCTCCCGCCGGCGAGAGCTGCTCTGGGAGGAAATGGACCGCTGCCTGGCGCTGGCCGATCGCATCGAGGCCCACCTGGAGCAGCTCAGCGCGGCCGCCCTCGATCCGGAGCTCGAAACGATCGGCGACTGAGGGGAGCAGCGGCAGCGTCCTGGGCCTGAACGACGTAACTTGCCCCCATCCGTGGCCGAAGGCATTCGCCAGGCCCCCATTCCTCCCCGATGTCGCCGCTGCGGCCGCTTGCTGTTCTGCTGCTGATCGGCTGCTGCAGCCCTGTCCTGGCCCAGCCCCTGGCCCCCCCACCGCTGACGGCGCCGGCACCACCGCCGCGCTCCCCGCTGGGCCCTGATGGGCCCGATCCCCGCGACAGGCCACCCCCCCTGGCGCCGCCCGGTTCGGTGATTCCACCGATCAACCGCCCCGATGCCCGGCTGGAGGCGGCCCTGCGGGCCCGCCTGTTCGCCGGTCCGGCGTCGGCCAGCCCGGCGGCGGCCGGAGATCCCGATCAGACCGAATGGGAGCAGGCCCGTGCCACGGCCCAGCGCCCCATCTGCGCCGATGTGGGGCCCCTGCGGTATCTCCACAACCGGGTTGATCTCGACGGTGACGGCAAGCTGGAGACCGTGGCGGTGGTGGTGGGCTCCTTCGCCTGTGCCAGCGGCGGCTGCAGCCTGCTGATCTTCCGGGACAACGACGGCAGCCTGGAGCTGGTGGCCGAGAACGGCCTGTTCCAGTCGCCCCTGAAGGTGATCAGCAATCGCCACCGCGGCTGGCTGGATCTCACGCTGCCCGCCAGCCTGCACGGCGCCCCCGATGGGCTGAAGGAACTGCGTTTCGATGGCCGCACCTACCGGCCGGTGCCGCTGCCGGTGGCCGAGGGCGCCAGCGGGCCGCCCGGAACGGTGCTGCTGGAACTGCTGCCCCTGCCCTTCGAGCGTCTGGGCCAGCCCCTGCCCTGCGGCCCCTGATGCGGGCCGGCCGCTTGAATGGCGCTCACCGATGCGGCATGGCGATGAGGATCCTGGTCATGGGCGGCACCCGTTTCGTGGGCCGTCCCCTGGTGAACCGGCTCCTGGCGGCGGGCCACGAGCTCAGCCTGTTCACCCGTGGACGCCAGCCGGTGCCGTCCGGGGTGGAGCATCTGCAGGGCGACCGCAGCAGCGCCGAAGGCTTGGCGGCTCTCCAGGACCGCCCCTTCGATGTGATCGTGGACAGCTCCGGCCGCACCCTGGAGGACACCCGCCAGGTGATCGCCCGCACCGGCCCGCCCTCCCACCGGCTGGTGTACGTCAGCTCGGCCGGGGTCTATGCCGACAGCGAGCTCTGGCCCCTCGACGAGGAGTCGCCCATCGATCCCCAGAGCCGCCACGCCGGCAAACTGGACACCGAAGCCTGGCTGCGCCAGGAAGGCATTCCCTTCACCAGCTTCCGGCCCACCTACATCGTCGGTCCGGGCAAC
Source organism: Bordetella parapertussis (assembly GCA_943370335.1). GTDB lineage: Bacteria > Cyanobacteriota > Cyanobacteriia > PCC-6307 > Cyanobiaceae > Cyanobium. Next base: position 25,260 of record CALRQM020000019.1, read on the forward strand.
TACAACCCGGTGGAGAGCTGGTTCTTCGATCGCATCGTGCACGGCCGGCCGGTGCCCCTCCCCGGCGATGGCAGCACCATCACCCAGCTGGGCCACGTGAGCGACCTGGCGTCCGCCATGGCCCGCTGCATCGAGGTGGAGGCCGCCGCCAACCGCATCTACAACTGCACCGGCTCCCAGGGCATCAGCTTCCGGGGGCTGGTGGCCGCCGCCGCCCGCGCCTGCGGCACCGATCCGGAGGCGGTGGAGATCCGCAGCTTCGATCCCGCCGGCCTCGACAAGAAGGCCCGCAAGGCCTTCCCCCTGCGCCTGGCCCACTTCCTCACCGACACCCACCGGGTGCGGCGTGAGCTGGCCTGGGAGCCCGCCTTCGACCTGGAGGCCACCCTGGCCGACAGCTATTCCAACGACTACGCCCTGCGGATGCCCACCACTCCCGACTTCAGCGGCGACGAGGCCCTGCTGGGCTGAACGCGTCAGCGGCCTCCCCATGCCGCAGGTTCAACGCCGTCACCTGGGGACAGGATGGTGTCATGCGACAACGGATTCCACTGGGGATGCGTCAGGAGATCCGCCACTACTGGCGGCTCTGGAACGATCGCCGGAACGGGATGCGGTTCGACCGATCCGTGGGCGACCTGGCCGTGGGCGACGCGGCAGCAGGCAACCTGGGGCAACGCCCATCGATCGGCCTCATCCAGCCGATCATGCCCTGTGACTTCTTCGAGAACAAGCGGGCCAATATCCGCCGCGGCGCCACCCTGCTGGATCGCGGCCTGATCGGTGCCGAAAAGGCCTGGTCCTTCTGGCACCGTGTCGGCCGTCCCCATGCCGCCAATGGATTTCTGCCGGGACGCAACATCGTCAGGGGAAAGCTTGTCGCCCTCAGCGGCGGTGGGCTCTGCCAGCTGTCCTCAATGGTGTATCACCTGGCCCTGATGGGTGGATTGACCGTGCTGGAACGCCATCCCCACAGCCTGGACATCTACGAGGAGGAGCAACGCTTCACGCCGCTGGGCGCCGACGCCACGGTGGTGTGGGGATTCAAGGACCTGCGACTCCACAATCCCCACCCCTTTCCTGTCGCCTTCGGATTCAGGGTGGAGCCGAACAGATTGATCGGCGAGCTCCGTTCCGACGCCGACCTGACGGCCTGCGACGTCGCCTTTGAGCGAGTGGAGCTCGAAAGACCCTGGGTTCAGGTCAACACGATGGTCAACCAGCGGCTACTGGTCGCGACGGTGTACGAACAGCGACAGGGCCTGCAGGTCAGCCCCTTGGGGAGGCCCGCAGGTACCCCAGGGCCGAGCTGAGCGCCAGCAGCAGCGATGGCCAGAACAGCCACCACCCGGCGCCATGGAGCAGGCGCACCAGCTGCGCGCCCTGGCCCAGCCCCCAGGCCGGGGGCCAGAGCAGCAGCAGCAGGGAGAGGAACTGCAGGATCGTCTTGGCCTTGCCCCCCAGGGAGGCGGGGCCACCGCTGCCCTGGCCGGCCCGCCAGCCGGAGATCAACAGCTCCCGGGCCAGCAACAGCCACACCGCCCACAGGGGCAGGCCGCCGGTATGGGCCAGCCACAGCAGCGGGGCGCTGATCAGGATCTTGTCGGTGAGGGGATCGAGCCTTGCCCCCCACACCGACCCACCGCCGGCCCGGCGGGCCAGGGCACCGTCGGCCCAGTCGCTGAGGCCACCCAGCAGCAACAGCACCCAGGCCAGGGCGGGCTGGCCACCGGCCAGGGCCAGCAGCAGGGGCAACCCCAGCACGGCCCGGGCCAGTGTCAGCAGGTCGGCGAGGCGTCGCAGGGGAGGGGTCCCGTTCACCAGCAGAATGCCATCACCGAGGAGATCCGCATGGTCGTCGAGCGCAGCGTGGCCGAAGTGATGAGCAGCCCCGTGCTGAGTGCCACCACCACCACGCCCCTGCAGGAGGCCGTGCAGCTGATGAGCGACCACCACGTCAGCGGCCTGCCGGTGCTCGATGACCTCGGCGGCCTGGTGGGGGAACTCAGCGAGCAGGACCTGATGGTGCGCGAAAGCGGCTTTGATGCCGGGCCCTACGTGATGCTGCTGGATGCCGTCATCTACCTTCGCAACCCGCTCGACTGGGACAAGCAGGTGCACCAGGTGCTGGGCAGCACCGTGGGCGACGTGATGGGCTCAAAACCCCACAGCTGCCATGCCGACACCAGCCTGCCGGCGGCGGCGCGTCTGCTGCACGACCGGGGCACCCAGCGCCTGTTCGTGCTCGACGACCAGGAGGCCCTGGTGGGGGTGCTCACCCGCGGCGATGTGGTGCGGGCCCTGGCGTCCGCCACCTGAACGTTCCAGATCAGGCGGCCCCCCTCTGGGCTCTGGGGAGCTGCCGAGAAGGGTTCCAGGAGATGACGGCACCGTCGGCCACGAGCCAGAGCGCCTCACCCCTTGGGCAGGGGTGGCCTCCCGTCAAGGCACCGAACGACGGCAGCACCAGCTGATCCAGCGTCTGGTCGTAAGCGAAGCACGGCAACCGCAGCCGGTCGGCACCATGGCCCACCAGGGCCACCGGATGGCGATGGCCGCAGACATTCAGCCGGCCCGCTCTCGGCTCCGGGGCATGGCTCAGCCACAGGGGCCCCATGGCCAGGGAGGGCTCCTGGACCAGACCCTCCAGCCAGCTGCCCCGCTCGTGATTGCCGCCGATCAGCCTCAGGGGACAGCCCAGCAGGGAGGGCAGGGCCGCCAGCTTCTGGCGCAGTTCCACGGTGAGGCCAAGGCGGTTATGGATCAGGTCGCCGAGCACCACCACCTGGCGGGGCTGGAGCCGGTGGGCCACCTCCAGCAGGGCATTGAGCGTGGCGGCATCACCGTCGCTGGGCAGCGGGATGCCCTGACACTGAAAGGATTCCGCCTTACCCAGGTGCAGATCTGCCAGCAGCAGCAGCCCCTGCTCCGGATCCCAGGCGGCCTTCTCCGCCAGCAGCTCCAGGCGGTGGCCCCGCCAGGGGAAAGCAGCGGCGGCAGGAGCGTTCACGCTTGTGTCTGCGGGGCGCCGTGGAGGATGACGGACATGGCGTGATCGAAGGGAGAAGCGGAGCGGGGCCATTCTCTCCACCCAGACTCTCTGGAGCACGGCACACCCCGATGACGTCCACCCCGCCGGATGCGGCTGAGAGCGCCAGGGCCTGTCTTCTGCGGCTGGCGCCCTACCTGCTGGGCCGGGTCCGGCGGGGTGTCGTCGGCAGCAGCCGCTACGCCCAGAAGCTGCGGGAAGCGATCCGCGAGGCCGCCGCCGATGCCACGGGCGCTCCGGTGCTGATCAGCGGTGAGCCGGGGCTGGAGAAGGACAACATCGCGGCCCTGATCCACTTCGGATCCGCAGCGCGCCAGCAGCTGCTGGTGCAGCTCAACGGCGCCCTGCTGCGTCCCGATGGGGCGGAACTGTTCGCGGCCGGGGCCGATGGCCTCACCCTGCTCGATTGCCTCGGCGCCGGCAGCCTGTTGCTCGATCAGATCGACAAGGCCGATCCCCAGCTGCGGCCGGCCCTGCTGAAGCTGGCCCACAGCGGCCGCTGGGTCTCGCCCGACGACGGCCGTGAACACCCTTTCCCTGGGCGGGTGTTCCTGACCGCCGAGACCACGGCGCCCGACTTCGATGCCTGTTGCCGTCACATCCGGGTGCCGCCCCTGCGGGTGCGGCGCCAGGACCTGGGCGAATGGTTGCGCTACGGGGTGCGCCAGAAGGCGCGCAGCCTGGGGTGGGCAACGCCCCCTGCGGTGAGTGAGGGGCTGATCAAGCGACTCCAGACCTACGACTTCCCCGGCAACATCCGCGAACTCACCCTGGTGATCGAGCGGGCCCTGCGCCAGTGCGCCGACAACCGGCCCGCCGTCCTGCCCGACGAGGTCTTCTGGACCGGTCGCCGCTCCCAGCGCGCCCGCTTCGACCTCTGGCGCTGGAAGCCCCAGCTGCGGGACGTGATGCGTTCGCCGCTGCTCTGGAACGGCCTGCTGTTCGGCCTGGTGAGCTGGGTGTTTGTGCTGGTCAACCTCTGGCTCTGGTTCGGTCCCCAGGACCGGCAGCACAACGGGGCCCTGAACATGTTCTGGGCCTGGTGGTGGCCGCTGATCCTGCTGACGTACCCGGTGGTGGGGCGGCTGTGGTGCTCCTTCTGCCCCTTCATGGTCTGGGGGGAGATCAGCCAGCGGCTGGCCAAAGCCCTGGGCTGGCAGCCGGCCCGCTGGCCGCGGGGCGACAGCGATGCCTGGGCGGCGCCGATCCTGGCGGCGGGTTTCGCGGCGATCCTGCTCTGGGAGGCGGTGTGGGATCTGGAGAATTCCGCCTGGCTGAGCAGCTGTCTGCTGCTGTTGATCACCCTCGGTGCCGTGATTGGTTCGCTGCGCTTCGAGAAGCGCTTCTGGTGCCGCTATCTCTGTCCGGTGGGGGGCATGAATGCCCTGTTCGCCAAGCTGGCGATCAGTGAGTTGCGGGCCCAGGCGGGGATCTGCAGCGGCAGCTGCACCTCCTACGCCTGCTTCAAGGGTGGGCCAACCGAAGGCGAAGGCCTGGCCACGGCCGGCTGTCCCCTGGGCACCCATCCGGCCCACCTGGAGGACAACCGCAACTGCGTGCTCTGCCTCACCTGCGCCCAGGCCTGCCCCCATCGCTCGGTGCAGCTTCGGCTGCGGCCTCCCGCCGCGGATCTGCAGCGGGACATGGCCCCACCTGCCGGGGAGGCGGGCCTGATCCTGGTGCTGGCCGGTGGGGTGTGCCTGCACCACTGGCAGCGGTTGCTGGGTGGCGTATCACTGGCGCCGGAGAGCCTGGTGGCGGGCCCGTTGCTGCCCCGACTGGCCTTCGCAGCCCTTGCCCTGGCCCTGCCGGCAGGGCTGTTCCTGCTGGTGCGTCATCTGCGGGGCTGGGGGCGGCGTCCGGAGGTTGCCGCCTCGCGGCTGCGGCTTTCCCTGTACGCCCTGCTGCCGCTGCTGTGGACGTTGATGCTGGCTGACCATCTGCCCCTGGGCATGGCCGAGGGGGGGCTGGTGCTGCCGGTCAGCGTGGTTCCTTGGTGGCCAGAGCTTGCGGGGTGGCTGCCTGCCTGGAGCGCCGACAGCCATGTGATCGCCTTCTGCCAGAGCCTGGTGGTGGCGGTGGGTGTGGCGGGTTCGGTGGTGCTGCTGCGGCGACTGCTGCAGCCCCTGCGCTGGGGCTGGCTGGCCCTGGGCTGGCTGGCGCTGGGGCTTGGGGCGGGCGGGCGCTGGCTGGTGGCGGTGGGCTAACGGCCTCCGCAGACCCGCTGCAGATCGCTGTCGCTGTAGAGCGCCACGGGGGCATCGGCGGGGCTGTCCTGCAGCCGCTGCTTCTTGGTGAGGTAGTGGGCGGCGCCGAGGCTGTTGCCCAGCAGCAGGCGGGCGCTGCCATGGCTGCCGCGCCAGGCATTGCAGGTGGCGAGGGTGTCGAGGGCCAGGGCGGAGGGGGGGAAAGCGGCCACCAGCAGCGCGCCACCGCCCAGCACCAGCATCACGGCCAGGCCCATCTGGCTGCGGCGCACGGCCGCCCCCGGCGCCGGACCCCGCCAGCAGCCATCGGCGATGGCGGACACGTGGCGCACCTGGTGGGGCCGGCCCAGGTAGACCCAGGCGTGGCGACCATCGGCCAGGGGCAGGGGCCGTCGGTCGTAGAGGCGCGGGTAGCCCTCCAGGCGATCGAGCCGGGCCAGACCGGCGGCGTCCACGGCGTACACCTCACCCCGCACCAGCCCCTGCCCGGGGACGGCCATCGGGAAGGGGCCCAGGTCGTGGAGCACCACGTCCGGCAGAACCGCCTCCCCATGGAAGGGCGCCTCAGCCAGCCAGTGGTGGTTGCCATGGCCGCGCTTCAGGGTGCCGTAGACGAAGACCAGCTCGGGATGGCTTTTCACAGCTCGGGCCAGGACAGCGGGGCCTGTGGTCATAATGCGACGAAACTGCACCCGGTTCCATGACGATCGCCCTGCTCGCGACGCTGCTGGGTTCGCTGGTGTTGATGGGCTGGATCGTCAAGCGGCTCGAGAAGGCCTCCTGAGTCAAGGTTCCAGGGAGCGCACCTGCCCCTCCACCCGGATCGAGCCACCCAGCTCCGCAGGGATCTCGGCGCTCAGCAGGGAGCGGCAGCCCATGTCCTCCCCCTGCACCACCGCGATGCGGCCGCCATGGGGCCAGCCGAGGGCCTGCAGGTGACCGGCCAGGGCCGCGGTGGCCGAACCCGTGGCCGGATCCTCATAGACGCCGCAGGCGGCGGCGGCATTGCGGCTGTGGATCGTCCGGGGCCCTTCTGCCCAGACCAGCAGGAGCGTCAGCATCCCCGCCGCCGCCATCAGCCGGGCCCCGTCCTCCATGGCGTAGCGCATGGCCGCCAGGTCCTCGCGGCGGCGCAGGGCCAGCAGCAGATGGTCGGCACCAGCGTGGACGATGGCCGGTGGCAAAGCGGGATCCAGGTCCTGGGGTCCGTAGCCGAACAGCGCCAGGCCGGCCGTGAGCAGCTCCGGTGCCACGGGACGCTGGTGGGTGGCGGGCGACTGCAGGGCGGCGCTCCAGCGTTCCCCCTGCCGCCAGCCCTCCACCGTGATCGCGGCCTGGTTCAGCGTCAGCGGGAACACCCCAGCCCCGAAGCGTTCAGCCAGGGCAGCCCCGAGGGCGACGGTGGCGTGGCCGCAGAAGGGGACCTCGACGGTCGGGGAGAAGTAGCGCACCCGCCAACCGTTTCCCTGCGGGGCGGCAAAGACCGTTTCCGAGTAGCCCACCTCTGCCGCGATCCGCTGCATCTCAGGAGCCTCAGGCAGCTGCTCAGTGATCACGACACCGGCGGGATTGCCGCCGCCGTCGCCGTCGCTGAAGGCCGCCAGGCGCCGCAGGGTCATGGCAGAAGGGGCCTTCATCATGATCAGAGCAGTCTGCTGGCCAGGCCGAAGTAGAGGGCGATCGACGTGATGTCGGCCACCGCCAGGGTGAGCGGTCCGGAGGCGATCCTGGGATCGAGCCGCAGGGCGTGGAACAGGGCGGGAATGGTGAGGCCGTAGAAGCAGGCCGCCGCCACACTGAGGACGATCGTGGCCGCCACGATCAGGGCCGCCGGTCCCGGACCGAGCCACAGCACCAGCACCAGGGCCACCAGGGAGGCGCAGGCGCTGCCCAGCAGCAGGGCCGTGGTCAGTTCCCGCCGCAGGCTGGTCCGGTACCAGCGCCAGGTGGGCGGCGACAGCTGCAGCGCCTGGATCGACACCGTCATGCTCTGGATGCTGACGCTCTCCCCGAGGGCCAGCACGAGGGTGAGAAAGAAGGCCAGGGCGATGCTGCTGGCCAGGGTCTGCTGGAAGACGCTCACCAGCACAGCGCAGGCCAGGCCGCTGGCGATGGTGGCCAGCAGCCAGGGGAAGCGGAAACGGAAGGCCCGCAACGGGGAGGCGCCCCGCACCTGGGAGACGCGGAAGCCCAGGGCCTCGAACAGGGCCGCCGCCTGGGCCGGCTGGTCGGGCAAGAAGTCCTCCTCGCTGAACATCGTCACGTCGACGACACCCACCACGTGCTGCTGGTCGTCCACCACCGGCAGGGCCAGGAAGCGGTGATCAGCGAAGGCCTCATGGGCCTCCAGGATCGTGGCGTGCTCCGGGATGGTCACTGGGTGGCGCACCATCAGGGCCGTCACGGGGGTGTCCTCCGAGGCGGACAGCAGGCGCCGCAGGGGCAGCACGCCGATCAGGCGCTGCGCGGCGTCGAGAACGTAGAAATAAACGATCCGATCGGCGATCTCACGGCCCCGCAGGCTGGCCAGGGCCTGGGCCACGGTCTGCCGGCCGTCCAGGCAGGCCACCGCCCGGCGGGCGATGGTCGTGATCGGCTGGTGGAGGGTGTCCAGCACCGGCAAACCTCAGTCGTCCTCCCGGGCCCGCACGTAGACGATCGTGCGGTTGCCGCTCGGGGCCTCCCGTTCCTCCATCACGAACAGGGACGGACAGCCCCGCACCAGATCGGAGAGCTTGCGGAAGCCGTAGAGCCGGGTGTCGAAGTCGGGCTGGATCTTCTGCAGGTAGCTGCCGAAGGTGCCCAGCTGGGTCCAGCCCGACTCATCCACCGAGCGGTCGAGGGCCTCCATGAGGAAATCGGCGGGAATGACGGGATGGCCGCTGGCGGGAGGATCACTCTCCCGGGGCCGGTGGACGCTTTCCGCGGCGGCGGCATCCTCCCCGGGGCGGGCAGCGGTCCGCAGCACCTCCGTGAACAGGAACTTGTGGCAGGCGTTGCGGAAGGCCGCCGGGGTCTTCTCCTCACCGAATCCATACACCAGCAGCCCTTCCTCCCGCAGGCGCACGGCCAGTCCGGTGAAATCGCTGTCGCTGGTCACCAGGCAGAAGCCATCGAAGCGGCGGGTGTACAGAAGATCCATCGCATCGATGATCATCGTGCTGTCGGTGGCGTTCTTGCCCACGGTGTAGGCGAACTGCTGCATCGGCTTGATCGAGAACTTGTTCAGCAACTTCTTCCAGGAGGCACTCTCCGGTGAGGTGAAGTCGCCGTAGATGCGCCGCACGATCGCCTCTCCGAAGCGGGCCACTTCCTCCAGCACCGCCTCAATCACCGCCGCCCGGGCGTTGTCGGCATCGATCAGCACCGCCAGGCGCTTGCCGTTGTCCTCACCGGACCCACCGGCCGCTGGGAGGACTCCCGAAGGGGATTTCATGGCTCAACCCCTGCGGGATTCGACCCTAACCGCCCCCAGCGCGTGTCCCCGGATGCCGCCGCCACCGCACGCCGACAGGAGAATCAGGCCATGGTTGTGCTGCCCGTCGCCGTCGCTCCGCCTCCCCTGCTGCCCTGCCCGGCCGAGGCGGGCTGGGAGCTGGTGGCCCGCGCCCGCCTGCCGCGGAGGGACGCGAACGGCCAGCCTTCGGGGGGCTTCTCCGCCGCCAGCTACCAGAGCGACGCCGATGCGCTGCTGCTGCTCAGCGATGCCCCCCAGGGCAGCGTGGGCGCCTGGAGCGGCCTGCGGCAGCTGGGCCGGGTGCCGCTGCGGCCCCTGTTCCGGCTGGAGCTGAAGGGATCCCCCGGGGCGCCGTTGCCGGCTGAGATGGATGGGGAAGGGATGGTGGTGCTCGGCGACCGGCTCTGGGTCGCGAGCGAAGGTCGGCGCAGCAGCGACCGACCGGCCCAGCTGCTGGCCTTCGATCGGACCAGCGGCCAGCTGGAGCGCGCCTATCCCCTGCCCGACGACTGGCAGCCGGCGCCAGGGCGGGGGCTGGGCGCCAACAAGGGCCCGGAATCCCTGGCCCTGCTGCGCAGGCCCGCTCAGGGAGACGTGCTGCTGATGGCCTCGGAATCGCCCCTGCTGCAGGACCCTCCGGGCCAGGTGAGGCTGCTGGGCTGGACCCTTGGGCCCTCCGGAGCGGTGGCCCGCCCCCTGGCCCGCCTGGCCATTCCCCCAGGCGCCGGCTGGGGACTGACCGACCTGCTGGTGATCGACGCGGCCACCCCGCAGCCCGGGCTGCTCGCCCTGCTGCGGCGCTTCCAGGCCCCCGATCGGTGGCAGGCGCTGCTGGCCCACTACCCGCTGCCCGATGGCCGGGCCGACCCGGACAGGGTGCTGGAGCCGATCCGTCAGTGGGATCTGATCGAAGCCGGCCTGCCGCCCGACAACTGGGAGGCCCTGACCCCGGGGCCGACCCAGGCCGATGGCCGGGCCAGCCTGCTGCTGGCGTCGGACGACAACTTCAACTCCAACCAGGACAACCACCTGGCGCTGCTGGTGCCGCGCCAGAGCGCCCCCTGCCCCGCGACCCGATGAACCGCCGCGATCTGCTCTCCCTGCTCGGCATCGGCGCCTGCTCCTTCGCCCATGCGGCCCTGCCCTCGGCGGCCGTGGGCTCCGAGGCGACGGGGCTGGCGGCGACGCCCGGGGCGGGGCCAAGCCCCTTCCCGGTGGTGCCAACCCCCCTGCCGGTGCCCAGCGATGGACTCGATGCCGACAGCCAGCGGCGCACCTATGCCCGCATCGAGCTGGAGGACCGGCTGGTGTTGCCGGACGGCTTCCGGGCCGATGTGGTGGCGGTCTGGGGGGATCCGGTGGCCGATGGCCGGTTCGGTTTCAACAACGATCACCTCTCCTTCCTGGCCCTGGCGCCGGATCGGGCCCTGCTGACGGTGAACTTCGAATACATCAGCGCCAGGGCCTGGCGGGAGGGCTATGCCGAAGCGGTGGGCGGCACATTGCCGTTCGAGGGCCTGATCGAGGCCCTGGCCTCCAGGGGCGGCCGGGTGGATGCCGCCAGCCTGCCGCCGGGCGATCCCCTGCTGGAGAGCGTGCGCCAGCTGGCGGCGGCGGCCATGGACGATCTGGGCGTCGGCGTGATCGAACTGGAGCGGGAGGCCGGGGGAGCCTGGCGGCGCCGGCCCGGCCGCTTCGATCGGCGCATCACCGGCCTCAGCGGCTGGCGCGACCCCGCCCAGCGGCTGCGCAGCTCGGGGCCAGCGGCGGCCGTGTTCCGCCGCCGCGGGCGGCTCGGCTACGACGACGGGCTGGGGGACGCGATCATCGGCAGTTTCGCCAACTGCGCCGGCGGCGAGACCCCCTGGGGTACGGTGCTCAGCGCCGAGGAGAACCTGCAGAGCCAGGTGCCCGAGGCGGTGCACGCCGACGGCTCCTCCGTCTCCCCCGCCGCCCGTCCCTTCGCCTACGACGGCCAGCGCCTCGACGGCCTCGGCAACCCCTTCGGCCTGGCGGGCAACAAGTACGGCTGGATGGTGGAGGTCGACCCGCGCCGGCCCAAGCGCCCTGCGGTGAAGCACAGCTGGCTGGGCCGCTTCCGCCACGAGGCGGTGGCCGTGAAGGCCGTCGCCGGCCAGCCCCTGGTGGTCTATTCCGGCTGCGACCGCCACGGCGGCCACCTGTACCGCTTCGTCAGCGACGAGTCGATCCGCGATCCGGCCGACCCGGCCAACTCGGAGCTGTTCAGCGCCGGGCGGCTCGAGGTGGCCCGCTTCGATCCGCCCAGCTCCAAGGGCGGCGAGGGCCGGGGCCGCTGGCTGCCCCTGGAGCCCACCACCCCAGTGACGCCGCTCACCCCCGGCCACTTCGCCCGCCACGGCGTGGAGCAGGCGATCCTGCTGCCCCACAGCGATCGCCGCAGGGCCGGCGCCGAAGCCTTCGCCAGTGACACGGCCGTGGCGGCCTACCGGCGCCGGTTCGCCACCCTGGCCGACCTTTACCCCGGCGAGGGGGAGGAGCGGATGGGGGCGATCCTGATCGATGCCCACCTGGCCGCCTGCGCCATCGGGGCCACCCCCGCGGCCCGGCCCGAGGACACGGTGATCGATCCGCTCAGCGGCGACCTGCTGATCGCCTTCACCGCCGGTGGCGGCAGCGACGACGGTCGGGCCGACCCGGCCATCTTCCTTGGGCCCAAAGGGCAGCCCAGCTGGCCCTACGGCTGGATCATGGGCCTGGCCGATGACGGTCCGGCCCGGGCCGGCTCCTTCCGCTGGCGGATCGTGGCCACCGGCGGGGCCCCGTGGCAGGGGGGAATGGGCTTCGCCAATCCCGACAACCTCGCCATCGACCGGCAGGGAAACATCTGGATGGTGACCGACCGCTCGACCAAATCGGCCGATCTGGATCTGTTCGGCAACAACAGCTGCTGGGTGCTGCCCAGCCGTGGCTCCCACGCAGGCGAAGCCTTCTGCTTCGCCACCGGGCCGATGGAATGCGAGCTCACCGGCCCCTGCTTCGACGGCGGCGAATCCACCCTGTTCCTGGCGGTGCAGCACCCGGGCGAGGATAACGGCACCCGCCCTTCTCGAGAGGCCCGTGAGGCCCAGGCCCACCGGCTGGTGGATCGCTCCGGAGGCCCCTTCGAGCAGCTGCGCTGGGTGCCGCTGGGCTCCAACTGGCCCTCCGGCGTCCCCGGCCGGGCCCCCCGCCCCGGGGTGGTGGCGATCCGCCGGCTCGCCGGCGGGCCGCTGCTGGCCGATCAGGCGGTGCCGGCGTCGAGGGAGCGCTCGATCGGATCGATCGCCTCATCCAGCGGCTCGATCGCCGTCGCCATGGCGGCATCGCTGGCTTCGGTGCTGGGCCACTGGTGATCGACCTGGCGGCGCAGCTGCTGCAGGCCGCCGTCGATGGCCTCCAGCCGGGTGGCCAGGGCCAGCAGCCGGGCCTCCCGTTCATCCATCCCCTGGCGCGCCGCATGCAGGTTGCGGCGCAGCTGGTCCACCAGCCGTCGCCGTTCCTGGCGTAGGGGGCCCTCCGCCTCCCGCTGCAGGGACTTCTCCTCCCGGGCCAGGCGACGGGCCAGGTCGTCGGGATCGAGGCGCCGCCCCCCGCCCGACTCCAGCAGGGGCCGCCGTTCCTGCAGCCGCTCCGGCAGCTGCTGCAGCCGCTCGCAGCAGAGCTGGACACTGCCCAGGGCCTCCAGATGGCCCGGGTCCGTGAAGCGGGCCACGGCCTCCTCCCGCAGCGCCATCGCCGCCACCGCCAGGCCGCTGGCCCGGTCCAGGGCCTCCTCCAGGCCCGCATCGAGCCGCTGGGCGTGGAGGCGCTGGCTGCGGCTGCGGCGGTCGGCCGCCCCACCACGGGCCAGCAATGCCGCGCCGGCCACGCTGAGGCCAACGGCCGGCAGGAGCGCCAGGGGAAGGGCCACCCCGGCGCCACGCACCAGCAGCACCAGGCAGACGCCGCCGCCGGCGACCGCCAGGGGATGGTCGAGGGGGTTGGGCCAGCCCGATGCCGCCATCAGAAGGCCATCTGCAGATCTTCCATGCGTCGCCGGATGCTGTCCGCCGTGCCGGTGGTGAAATCGCCGCCGTTGCTCTCGGCGATGCGGCGCAGCACAGCGGGATCGAAATCCCCCTGGTTGCCATAGCCCATCGTGAACACGCCGATGCGCTCGTCGCTGGCGAAGCCGCTGCGTTGCAGCTCGCTCCCCAGCCCCTCCAGGGACAGACGCGAGCCGTTGTCCTGGCCATCGGTGAGCACCACCACCGCCAGGATCTCGCCGGGGCGCCGGGTGGCCCTCAGCCAGTCGCGACCCTGCTGGATGGCGTCGTAGAGCACGGTGCCGCCCTCCGCCTGCAGGGAGGCGATGAAACGGCCGGCAAGATCCCCCCCCGCGGCGCTCCCGGTCACCACCACCGGCGGACGCAGCCGGTTGTCGAAATCGAACAGGCCCACGGTGTCCCGCGGACCGATCTGGGCCAGGTAGGCCTGCAGGCTGCGCTGGGCCGCCGGCAGCTTCTCCCCCTTCATCGAGCCGGAACTGTCCACCACCAGGGCCACCCGGGAGGGCTTCTTGGCCTGGTTGCGCCAGAGGGCGATGATCGCCTCCACCACCTCCGGTTTCGGGGCCCGCAGGGAGTCGTAGACGGCCCGGGGGTCGGCGCCGTAGGCCGCCGTGACACGGCTGGGTGGCACCGCCGGGTTGGCCGGCCGCAGCCCCTGGTCGGCCGCCAGACGCTGCAGGTCCTCGCTCTGGAGGCGCTCGATGATCAGCAGGGCCGCCTCCTTCTCCTTTGGGGACACCCAGGGGGCCTCCGGGAGGATCGCTCGCATCGTGCTGGCGTAGGTGGCCCTGGGGTACACCGCCTTGAGGGGTTCCTGATCGGCCCGGCGGGAGGCGTTGACCGCCACCACCGACGACTCGTAGACCGAACCCACCGAGGCCCAGAAGGGGCCGTTGCGCTGCATGGCCCGGGCGAGCTCGTCGGTGGAGCTGCCGTAGCGGGTGACGTGGCTCTCGATCGCCGCCACCTTGTCGCCGTGGGCCTGCACATCCGCCAGGGTCAGCGCTTCGGGCCGCTTGCCGGCCACCTCGGCCACCATAGCCACCAGGGTCTGCAGGCCCGAATTGGAACGGGTCGGTGCGGTGTGGACGTAGCGGATCGGCTGGGAGGGTGCGGACGGATCCAGCTGGCGGTGGTCGCTGCTGCGGGCCAGGGCGGTGAAGGGATCGGCACGGTCGAGGCCCTTCGCCAGGGCCGGGGTGGTCATGAACACCATCGGACTGGAGGCCAGGGCCGGCGCATCGGCCGGTGGCGGGATCAGCTCCCGGGTGGGCGCCAGGCGCTGCAGCCGGTGCCGCAGCAGGTCGAGATAGATCTCGCCGTCCACGGAAACCAGGGTGGGGATGCGGGGATCCTCGGCCGACTGGCCGCCCTGGAGCACCCCCCGGGCATGGCTTTCCATCTCACTGACCACATCACCGCTGCCGGCCGCCCGGCAGCGCAGCAGCACCGGGGTGCGATCGGCCAGCCTGGGCGGCGCCTTGGCGATGGCCTTGGCCGCCTCCTGGCAGAAGCCCTTCAAGGCACTGCCCACCAGCATCTCCAGCTCCAGTGGGGGCGGGGACACAAGGTTGCAGCCGCCGACCGGCAGGCCGAGGAGTGCGGTGGTGAGGGCGGCCAACCGCAGGGCCCGTGCCATGGAGCGCAACGGAAAGGTGCCCCCATTCTGCTGGCAAGGGCCTGTGGCCTCCGCAGGTCCGGTGGCGGCTGCCGCCGTCGCGTTCAGACTGCATCGCACCCGGACCGCCCCCCTTGGAAGCGACCCTGAGCCGCAGGCGCCTGCTGTCCCTTTTGATCGCCGGCGCCTCCCTGGCCCTGGCCACGGCGCCCCTGCCCGGGCTGCGGCGGCCGCTGCTGGTGACGGTGGGATCGGAGCTGGCTGGCGCCATGGTCGCTGTCGAACCCCTGTTCGAACGCCGCCACGGCGGCATCGACCTGACCTGGAAGGTGCAAGGCTCCCAGGACATGGTCAACCGTGCCCGGGAGGAGGGACCGGAGCGTCCGCGGGTGCTGATCCCCGCCAACCGGGACCTGCTCAACCAGCTGGCCGGCGAGCTCCAGAGCCAGGGGATGCCCACCCCGTTCCTGCAACCGCCCGTCCCAGTGGCCCGCACCCTGCTGGTGGCCGTGGCCTGGCCGGAGCGGGCCAGGCGCCTGTTCCCGGACGGCCGCTTCTCCTGGCCCCAGCTGAGGCGCGCCACGGCGGCGGGCCAATGGGGGGCCCTGGGCGCCCCGTCGAGCTGGGGCAGCGTCGACCTGCGCAGCGCCGATCCGATGCGCTCCAATTCCGGCCAGCTGACCCTGGCCCTCTGGTGCCGGGGTCAGAACGCAAGCGACTGTGCCGCCGCCCTGCGCCGCGCCGTCTACCGACCGGCCCGCTCCACCGACATCCTGCTGCAGGAATTCATCAGCGGCGGCCCCAACGAAGGCGACCTGGCGCTGGTCTACGAAGCCTCGGCCCTGACGCGGCAGCAGGAGGCCGGCCGCCAGCGGCCAGGGGGCTATGTGCTCCTGGTGCCGGATCCCACCATCGAGACGGTGCTGGCGGCGGCGGTGCTGCGGGGGGAGGCGGCAGGCGGGCACCAGGACGGCGAGCATTTCGTGGCGTTTCTGCTCTCCCCGGACGGCCAGGCTGTGCTCAGGCGCCTGGGGTTCCGCGGCGCCGACGGCGGCGGCGGCAGCCCGGTCGCCAGCGGCGTGAAGCGCCTGCCGCCACCCTCGCCCCAGGAACGGGAAGAGCTGCTGCGGCTCTGGCAACAGGCCGGCTGACCATGGGGCAGTGTTGCCGCTCACCAGAGCTGGTGCGGCAGACAACGGACGCGGACGAGCAGACGGCCGGCGCCGCAACGATGCCCAGGCAACGGGATTCGACCTGCGTTTCTGATGCTGACTCCGCCGTGATCCGCGCCGGGATCATGTCACCATGGCGGAGCTAAAGGCCTGAGCGCGCCCCGCCTCCGGGCGCCGATCCACCTGCCGAAAGGTTGTGCTCAGCTGCGACGCCCTGTTCATCTCGGATCTGCATCTGGGCTCCAATCAGTGCGAAGCCAGCCACCTGGCGGCGTTCCTGGAGTGCATCCGGCCCAGGCAGCTGTTTCTCGTCGGCGACATCATCGATCTGCAGGCGATTCGCTTCAACGCCAACGTCGATGCCGACTTTCTCACCGACCTGATCGATTCCCTCCTGGCCCGGGAGGATGAGGACCCACTCACCAGCGAGACCCTGCTCAAGGCCCAGCTGCTGCGGGCCTCGCATCGGCGAGTGCTGGAGCGATTCCAGGCCCTGCACCGGGACGGGGTGACGATCACCTACATCCCCGGCAACCACGATGCCTATCTGCGCCGCCACGCCGGCCTGGAGCGGCCCGGCTTTGCCATCCGCCGTCAGGATGTGTACGGCACGCCCGCAGGACAGAGGCTCCTGGTGCGCCACGGCGATGAGTACGACCGGCTGATCCGCTTCCACGCCGGTGCCGCCGAGGGGCTCGCCCGGCTGCAGGAGCACTACAGCGCCGGCATCAATGGCTTGCTGTCCCCGTTCACACGGCCGGCCAACGGGCCACTGCCGGCCGGCTGGAATGCGGAGGGAATCCTGCAGAGCGCCGTCGATCTGCTGGCCAGCCACCGGGAATGGCCCATCCCGATCAGCCGAGGCCTCAACTCCTCCGGCGGTTTCTCCCTGGCCTTCGTACTCGAGAGTGCCCTCAAGAGCCGCACGGGGCACGACCGGCTGATCAAGCGCGGGATTGTCCAGCATCTGCAGCGGGAGGGACGGGGCCCCCAGTCCTTTGACGGGCTGATCAACGGCCACACCCACATCCCCGAAGCCACCCCCCTCGCCCTGCCGGAATCCTCCGGTGACGACCGGGGCCCCTGCCACATCACGTACTACAACACCGGCAGCTGGGCCCGCAGCCAACGCCGGCTGGGGCGCACGGCGCTGGTGGTGGCCCACAGCGGCCGTGTCGGCATGGTGCGCTTCGACCGGCGCCGGGGCATCGAGCCCTTCCAGCCCCCCCGCTTCCCCTTCAACACCTATCCGATGCGGCCCTGCCGGGGCTGCGGCCTGGGGGTGGCGGACCTGCAGGTGGGGTGAACCTTCACCGGCATCAATCTGATCCCAAACCGGTCACAAACGGCCCCTGCAGCAGGGTGTACTCGGATCGGCGCTCGCGTGAATCTGTCCTAGATTGTTCGATTGGAGATCAGGGATTTGATGCCTCTCAGTCAGGTTCCGGAGGGTGCACGTGTCTGGCTCCGCTGTTTGCCCCTGCATCCGGAACTGCAACGGCGTCTGCTGGCGATGGGGATCAGGCCGGGGGTGCAGATCGAGGTGCTGCGCCGGGGGAAACCCGGCGGCCTGCTGCACCTTTCCAGTGGACTGATGGAATTCATGCTTCGCGGCGAACAGGCGGCCGAGATGGAGGTGACCTTGATCCCACCTGGCTGAGCGATCACCGCCAGTGCGGTCGGCGTTGGCCGATCAGCGCTGGGACAGGATCCAGCCCCCCCCTTGGAACACGACAAAGGCCATCACCCAGGCGAGCGACAACGACCAGCCCAGGGAGAGCAAGGCGAAGGTGCGACTCCTGGATTCCTGGAGCTGGGCCGCCACCGTTCCCAGGCAAGGGGTGTAGAGCAGCACGAATGTCATGAAGCTGAGCGACTGCAACGGCGTGATGGCGGTCTGGATCGCACTCCCGAGGCCGGAGGCGGTGGTGCCGTAGATCACCGCCATCGCCCCCAGCAGGATCTCCTTGGCAATGAAGCCGAAGAAGAGAGAAACGGTGAGCTCGGGGTTCATGCCGATCGGCCCCAGCAGCGGCTGGAAGAATCGGCCGATGCCCGCCGCCAGCGACGTGCCGGAGGCCTCCGTTGCCCCCGGGGGCAGGTTGGTGAGCAGCCAGATGGCCGCCGCACCCACGATGATGAACACCCGCGTGGTCACCATGAAATTCAGCATCGACGTCCAGCCACGGCGCAGGATGGTGATCAGGCTGGGGGCCCGATAGGGCGGGAGTTCCAGCACGAAAGCCCCATCACTGGGGTAGGCCCGCTTGAACACCAGGCCCGTGATCACGGCGGCCGCAAAACTGATCAGATAGAAGCCGAACAGCACCAGTCCGGGCGCCCACCAGGGTCTGGGGAAGAACACCCCGGCCATGAAGATGAACACGGTCAGCCGGGCCTGACACAGGGCAAAGGGAATGCACAGCATGGCCAGCAGGCGCATGCCCCGATCCCGGATCACCCGTGTTCCCAGGATTGAGGGCACGTTGCAGCCGAAGCCCATCACCTGCAGCACGAAGGCCCGCCCATCCAGCCCCAGCCAGTGCATGAAGCCATCCATCAGAAAGGCGGCCCGTGGCAGATAGCCCGAGTCTTCGATGATGCCGATCAGCACGTAGAACACGAAGATCAGCGGCAGGAACGTGGCCACCGTGCCCACGCCCAGCCAGAGGCCATCCACCAGGAAGTGCCGCAGCCCGTCCGGACAGCCCAGCCTCTGCAGACCCGGCACCAACCAGCTCGTCTGGATCCAGTCGAGAGCGGCTCCCAGCAGATCCTGCAGGGGCGTGGTCACCGCGTAGAGAAGCTGGAACACCGCCAGCACCATCACCAGGAAGATCCCAACTCCCAGCAGCGGATGGAGCAGGAAGCGATCCACCAGGCGGGTGCGGTGATTGAGCAATCCCTCCGGGAGGGTCACGTAGCGGGCCACCAGCTCCTGCTGCCACCCATCCAGGGCCGGAGCCTGCGGCTGGGGGAGGCCATCGAGCGCCGCGTCGGCACTCCTGGGCGCTTCCCCCCATTGGTGCAGCCGGTCGAGCAATTCGGCGATTCCCTGGTTGCGCTTGGCACTGACCGGCAGCACCGGCAGGCCGAGGGCCTGGGACAACCCCTGATGGTCGATGGCGATGCCGAATCGCCCGGCCTCATCGCTCATGTTGAGTGCCGCCAGCATCGGCAAGCCCAGCTGCCGCACCTGCAGCAGAAGCCGCAACTGGCTGCTGATCTGGCTGGCATTGAGAACCACAATCACCAGATCGGGCGGAGTGTCGCGCAGGAAGCGCTGCACCACGGCCTCGTCCTCACTACTGCCGCTCAGGTCGTGGATCCCCGGCAGGTCCACCAGCTCGTAGGTGCTGCCGTGGCCGTCGTCCGGCAGAGGACCCCGTTGCAGTTCCACCGTCAGGCCAGGCCAGTTGGCGATCTGCGCATGGCCGCCGGTGAGTCGGTTGAAGAGCGTCGACTTGCCGGTGTTGGACATCCCCACCAGGGCCAGCTGAAAGCCCGGGCCATGGCTTTGGCCACCCTGCACCTGGGAGGCGTGCACCTGGGGGCCGTGGCAGGACGTGGACAGGGATGACGGCATCGACGCTTCAGACCCCCCTGGTGCCACTGAGACCGCCCTTGACGTGGGTCAGGGCTGTCCCCTCCAGGAACTGCTGGTCGAGCAGCAGCAGGGCGGCGCTGTTGTCGCCAGCCAGGCGCAGACGCTTGCGCACGAAGCGGGCTTCGGCCTCCTCCTGGAGCTGCTCGGCCACGAACCAATCGAGCATGGCGGTGGCGCTGCGTTCGCCAACGGTTTCGGCCATGGCGTAGAGCCGGTTGATCGAGGCGGTGACCCCCTTTTCCATGTCATACACCTGGTCGAACAGGGTCTGGACCGACGGCCAGCTGCGTTCCGGAGCTTCGATGGTGGGCAATTCCACCTGTTCGTCACTGTCCACCAGGTAGGCGATCAAGCGGGCGGCGTGGTCGCGCTCCTCCTGGCTCTTGTCGTGCATGTAGGTGGAGAAACCGGCCAGATCCTTCTCCCGCAGCCAGATCGACATGGCCAGATAGGTGTGGCCGGCCTGAAACTCAGCAGCCAGGTGTTGGTTGATGGCGCTGGTGAGCTCTTTCACGTGGACGGCAGGGATCTCACACCTATCCATAGCCAGGGCCAGATGGCATGGCCGTGCCATTCCCACGACCCGATGTGACATCCACGACGGGCTCCATCCAGAGTCGGCCATGGCACGGCAGAACGGATGGCGGGAAAACCCGATCAGGTCGCTGGCGCCTGGAAGAAGCCAGGTCCATCAAGGCTGAGCGCTGGTCCATCTGGTGGGCGCTGGGGTTCGCCGCCGACCACCCCGTTGGAGGTTTCGCCACGGCTTGACGGACTCGCCAGGACCCGCCGGCAACCGCAGGGAAACCCTGAAGACGCGCTGATTGCCCTTCCAGACGGCATCAAGGGCCCAATCCAGATCAATCCTTGACGACCCGTTAACCTGCCCATAACACGAACGGGCCGAGCGGGTTGCTATTCATGACCTGCTCCACAATTGGCATTTCTGATGACCTTCGCGAAGAAGGCCCTGATTCTCTCCGCTGCCGGTGCTGTCACCGCTGGACTGGCGGTTCCGGTGATCGCCCAGAGCAACTCCATCAGTGGAGCCGGCGCCAGCTTTCCCGCTCCGGCCTACCAGCGCTGGTCCGTGGAGTTCGCCAAGGAAACCAAGAGGCAGGTGAACTACCAGTCGGTGGGCTCCGGCGCCGGTGTTCGCCAGTTCCATGCCGGCAGCGTCGATTTTGGAGCGACCGATGAGGAGCTCAACGAATCCAAGGGAGAATTCACCAAGGGCGTGACCGCCCAGCGCGGAGCCCTGCAAATTCCGATGATGGGGGGCACCGTCACCCCCGCCTACAACAATCCCAGCTGCAAGAACCTCAAGCTCACCCAGACCCAGGTCGCCGACATCTTCCTCGGCAAGATCAAGACCTGGGAGCAGCTGAAATGTGGCAAGGGGCCGATCAACGTGGTTCACCGCTCGGATGGCTCCGGCACCACCGCCGCCTTCACCAACTCCCTTTCCTGCTTCTCGTCGGAGTGGAAATCCAAAGTGGGAACCTCCAAGGCCGTCAAGTGGCCCGTGGGCGTCGGCGGCAAGGGCAATGAAGGTGTGGCGGGCCTGATCTTGAACACCCCGGGCTCGCTTGGTTATCTCAACCAGGCCTTCGTGAAGGGCAAGATCACTCCTGCGGCTCTTCAGAACAAAGCTGGCAAGTTTGTTCTTGCCAACGATGTGACAGGGGCCGCCGCCCTGAACGGTGTCAAGCTGAATGCCCGCCTGGGTGGTGAGGATTGCAATCCGGCCGGCGCCAACGCCTTCCCGATCGCCACCTTCACCTGGATCCTGGCCTACCAGCGGGGCAACGGCGACAAAGCCTCTACCCTCCGTCAGTTCCTGACCTGGGGTCTCTCGCCGAAGGGCCAGGGCATCGCCAAGCAGCTCGATTTCGTACCCCTGACCGGTGCCGTTCTGGCCCGGGCTCGCGCCGAAGTGGCCAAAATCGGTAAGTGATTCCGATCCATTCACTCACCCCTGCGGGGTGATTCGGGGGGCTTCGGCCCCCCTTTTTTTGTGCCCTCGGTGCGGCAGACGGCTGATCACCAGCCAGCGGGTTGCAGCCACAACCCCAGGGGGCATCCCCAGCGACGGAAACCCCTGCAGGGCCCAGGAAGAGCTGTGAGAATGGCGAGGAGCCCGATGGCCCCTGGCGATCGATCAGGCCTCCTTGGTGACGCCCTCGATCCGGCCCTCGATCTCCTGGTAGATCTCCTGCAGCTGGGCGATGTTCTCGTCAGAGGTTTCCCAGTAGCCGCGACCGTTCACCTCCAGCAGGGTGCCGACGATGCGGCGGAAGCTGTGGGGGTTGAGGTCCATCAGCCGCTTGCGCATCTCCGGGTCATTGATGAAGGTCTCGTTGGCCTC
>CALRQM020000020.1:0-45991 GCA_943370335.1 Bordetella parapertussis
AACGCCATGATGTTGACCCCGTGCTGACCGAGGGCAGGGCCCACCGGTGGTGCGGGGTTCGCTTTGCCGGCCTGGAGGGCCAGCTTGATCACAGCTACGACTTTCTTGGCCATCGGCTGGGCTGGGGGACGGAACTCCCTTGCGGGAGAGCGGGACGGAACTCCCTCGCGGGAGCACTGCGGATCGCCGGGGCGTTGGCCGGCCCGGCAGCGTGGCGGTCCTGGGAGGGACCACCCTGGGCCGCCCTCCGCAGGGAGGCGGCCGCCGCTGATCAGCTCTGTTTGCTGATCTGGGAGAACTCGAGCTCGACCGGGGTCTCCCTGCCGAAGATCGACAGGAGGGCCTTCAGCTTGCTGCGTTCCCCGGAAACTTCGATCACTTCGCCCTGGAAGTCCTTGAAGGGACCGGCCGTGACGAGGATCTGGTCGCCTTCGGTGAGGTCGACCTTGAGGACGGGCTTCTTCTCGGCGGCACGCTTGAAGATGCGATCCACCTCCTGGCGGCTGAGGGGCCGGGGGCGGATGTGCCCCCGGGCCTTGCCGGTGGCGCGGCGTTCCTCCTGGCCGACGAAGTTGATGACGTTGGGGGTGCTGCGCACCGCCATCATCGTGTCCTCATCGAGGACCATGCGCACCAGCACGTAGCCGGGAAACACCTTCTCCTCGATGGACTGGCGGCTGCCGTCCTTCTTCAGCTTGACACCAGGGGTCTGGGGGATCTCGATCTCGAGGATCCGGTTGCTGACCCCCAGGGTGACGGCCCGCTGCTCGAGGGTGGCCTTCACCTTCTTCTCGCAACTGGAGGCCACCTGAACAGCGAACCAGCGGGCCACCTGGGGCTTGGTGGCTTCACCCGCCTCGGCGGCACCATCTGCGGCAGCAAGATCGCCCCCCTCGGCGGCAAGGCCAGGGCCTTCGCCAGGAAGCTCCAGCACCTCGGTGGCGTCCGGTTCGATCTCGGGCACGGTCTCGGGCACGGCAGACAGGGGAAGGGTCATCAACGGAAGATCTGGGTCGATCCCCAGTGATAGAAGCGATCGATCGCGGCGATGGCCGCGGCCGAAAGGCTCACCATCAGAATCACCGCCACCGATTCGCTGAACAGCTGCTGGCGGCTCGGCCAGACAACCTTGCGCAGTTCCGCGAGGGTGACTGCAAGGAAACCGGTGGGGGCCTCCTCTTCGGTCGCAGCACCATCCGGCCCCTCGTCGGGTTCGGACAGGCCATTCCTCTGGGCCAGGGGCCCATCGGGACTGCTCGTGGTGGTGGTGACGGGGGGGATGGGTTCCACGGTGTGGATTCCGATGGCTGCCGTTACGTCGGCAAGCATCGACAAACGATCACCCTACCGGACGTCCTTCCCCTCCGTCCCCAGGGGAAGGAAGCGGAAGCCCGCTTCCCCGGGACCGGCGAGCTCCAGCCGCACGCCCCTGGCGCCACTGAAGTGATCCTCCAGCAATTCGGTGGCCAGGGGATTCTCGATGCGACGCCGCAGCACCCGCCGCAGCGGGCGGGCGCCGTACTCGGGCTCGTAGCCCTGCTGGGCCAGGGCCACCACGACGGCTTCATCCAGCTCCAGCTCCAGGTGCTGCTCCCGCAGCAGGGCGGCCAGCTCCGCCAGTTGCAGCCGCACGATGCGCTCGAGATCGGTGCGGGCGAGGGGCCGGAACCGGATCACCTCATCGATGCGGTTGAGAAACTCCGGGCGGAACTGGCGCGACAGGGCCTCCTCCACCGCCAGATCCAGGGCACGCTCCTGGGCCAGCTCGCCGTCCTGCGGCTGATGCGGATCCCCGCCGCCATCGGGGCTGGAGCCTGAGCGGGCCCGTTCCAGAATCGCCCGGCTGGCCAGGTTGCTGGTCATGATCACCACCGTGTGGCGGAAGTCCACCGTGCGGCCCTGGGAATCGGTGAGGCGGCCGTCGTCGAGCACCTGCAGCAGCAGGTTGAACACATCCGGATGGGCCTTTTCCACCTCATCCAGAAGCAGCACGGCGTAGGGGCGGCGGCGCACGGCCTCGGTGAGCTGCCCCCCCTCCTCGTAGCCCACGTAGCCAGGGGGTGCCCCCACCAGGCGGGCGACGGCGTTGCGCTCCATGAACTCGCTCATGTCCAGACGCACCAGGGCCTCCTCCTCATCGAAGAGGGCCGCCGCCAGGGCCTTGGCCAGTTCCGTCTTGCCCACACCCGTCGGCCCCAGGAACAGGAACGACCCCACCGGCCGGGTGGGGGCCTGCATGCCGGCCCGGGAACGGCGGATCGAGGCCGCCACCGCCGCCACCGCCTCCGGCTGGCCGATCACCCGCCCCGCCAGGCGCTGCTCCAGCTCCAGCAGCTTCTGCCGTTCCCCGGCCAGCAGCTGCTGCACGGGGATGCCGGTGGAACGGGCCACCACATCGGCGATGTCCCCCTCCTCCACCTGTTCGCGCAGCATCGGATCGCTCTGCAGCTCCGCCTCGACGGCGGCGCGGCGTTGCTGCACGCTGTGCAGCTGGTCGTACTGAAGCCGGGCGGCCTCCTCGAGGTCCCCGTCCCGCTCCGCCTCGGCGATGGCATGGCGCAGGTCCTCGTCCTGGTGCATGAGCTCGCGCAGCTCCTCGAGGCGCTCCCGCTCCCCCGCCCAGCGGCGCTGCAGCCGATCGAGCTGCTCGTGGGCGAGGCGCCGCTGCTCCTGCAGCTTCAGGCGGTCCTCCAGGGGGGCCAGCTCAGCCGCCAGCAGCTCCAGCTCCACCCGCCGCAGGTCCGCCTCGGCCGCTTCCACCACCTGGGGCTTGGAGGTGGCCTCCATGCGCAGGTTGGCGGCGGCCTCATCGATCAGATCGATGGCCGAATCGGGCAGGCAGCGGTCGCTGATGTAGCGGGCCGCAAGCCTTGAGGCCGCCACCAGGGCCCCATCGGTGATGGTGACGCCGTGGTGGAGCTCGTAGCGCTCCTTCAGCCCCCGCAGGATTTCGAGGCAGGTGGGGCCGTCGGGCTCGCGGATCACCACCTGCTGGAAACGGCGCTCCAGGGCCGGGTCCTTTTCGATGCTGCGCCGGTAGTCCTCGGGGGTGGTGGCGCCGATGCAGCGCAGGTCTCCCCGGGCCAGCACCGGTTTGAGGATGCTGGCCGCATCGGTGCCGGAGCGGTCGCTGCCCACCACCGTGTGCAGTTCGTCGATGAACAACACCACCCCGCCGGCTCCTCTGGCACCGTCGCTGTCGCGGACCTCGGCCAGCACGCTGCGCAGGCGCTCCTCGAACTGGCCACGGAACTTGGCCCCGGCGATCAGGGCCCCCAGATCCAGGGCCACCAGCCGCAGGCCCCGCAGCGCATCGGGCACTTCACCGGCCACGATCCGCTGGGCCAGGGATTCGGCGACCGCGGTCTTGCCGACGCCGGGCTCACCGATCAGCACCGGGTTGTTCTTGCTGCGGCGGGAGAGCACCTGGATCAGCCGGCGGATCTCCGGATCCCGTCCCACCACCGGATCGAGTTCCCCTGCCCGGGCGGCGGCGGTGAGGTCGCGGCCGTAACGGTCCAGGGCACCGGGTTCGGGATCCCCTTCCCGCTGCAGGGTCAGGCTGGAGTCCGGCAGTGAGGCCGGCGCCGATGCCGGCGCCGATGCCGGCGCAGGGGCCGATGCCGGCGGGGCGGCGGGGGAGGGCATGGCGGCGGGGGGCATGGGGGCGGGGGGATCGGCAACGGCCGGCAACGGCCGCCACTGGCGCAGCAGCAGGTCCTCGCTCAGCCCCTCCTCCACCAGCAGGGACGCGCCGATGCGGGGCTCCCCCAGCAGGGCCAACAGCACGTGGGGCACATCCAGCAGCCGGGATCCCCAGGCCGCCCGGCGGCGATCGGCCTCCTCCAGCAGATCCTCGAGGGCATCGCCGATGTAGAGGGTGCCGCCGTCGCCGCCGGGCTGCTCGGCGCAGAAGCTTTCCAGTCGGTCGAGCAGCCGGTCCTCGTCGAGGGGCAGCGGCGCCACCCAGGTGGCGAAGCGCCGGTTCAGCAGCAGGGTGAGCAGCAGGTGCTCCACGTCCATGGCGCCGTGGCGCCAGCGCCTCGCCTGCTCCTGGGAGGCGATCAACAGATCCCAGGCGGCGTCACTGAAGCGGTCGGGATCGCTGGTGAGGCTGGCGGGAGTGCCCGCCGGCCCCCGGTCGTCGCCCAGGCGGGAATCAGGGCGCATCGGAGCGGGGCGGCGTCTGGATCAGTTCCACCTTGTAGCCGTCGGGATCCTCCACAAAGGCGATCACGCTGGTGCCGTGCTGCTTCTGCCCCGGTTGCCGCACGACCCGGCCGCCCTTGGCGGCGATGGCCGCGCAGGTGGCGTAGATGTCATCGACGCCGATGGCCAGATGGCCGAAGCCGGTGCCGAGGTCGTAGGCCTCGGTGCCCCAGTTGTGGGTCAGTTCCAGCACCGTGGTGTCCTGCTCCTCGCCGTAGCCCACGAAGGCCAGGGTGTAGGAGCCGCCGGGATAGTCCTTGCGGCGCAGCAGTTTCATGCCGAGCACCTCGATGTAGAAGCGCAGGGAGCGCTCCAGGTCGCCCACCCTGAGCATGGTGTGAAGCAGTCGCATCGGCGCTGGACCAGCTCAAGCCATTCTGACGACGGGGCCGGGGGCCCGGGCCATCGCCAGACGGTGGCGCAGGGAACACAGGCAAGGGTGGAGGGCCACCCATAGGATTCGCCCACCAGCACACTCCCTGTGTACGACTCCCTCGACCTCGTCATCGATTCCATCGTGGCCCGTGAGGTGCTCGACTCCCGGGGCACCCCCACGGTGGAGGCGGAGGTCTACCTGGAGGGGGGCGCCAGTGGCCGCGCCATCGTCCCCAGCGGCGCCAGCACCGGAGCCCATGAGGCCCACGAGCTGCGCGATGGCGAGAAGGCCTACTTCGGCAAGGGCGTCAGCAAGGCGGTGGAAAACATCGAGGAGCGCATCGCCCCGGCCCTCTGCGGCCTGAGCGCCCTCGACCAGGGCGCCGTCGACGAGGCCATGAACGAACTGGACGGCAGCGACAACAAATCCGCCCTCGGCGCCAACGCCATCCTGGCGGTGAGCCTGGCCACCGCCCATGCGGCCGCCAAGGCCCTGGGCCTGCCCCTCTACCGCTACCTGGGCGGCCCGATGGCCACCCTGCTGCCGGTGCCGCTGATGAACGTCATCAACGGCGGCGCCCACGCCTCCAACAACCTCGATTTCCAGGAATTCATGCTGGTGCCCCACGGGGCCGGCAGCTTCCGTGAGGCCCTGCGCATGGGCGCCGAGGTGTTCCACACCCTCAAGGGTCTGCTCAAGGATCAGGGCCTGTCCACGGCCGTGGGCGACGAGGGCGGCTTCGCCCCCGACCTGGCCGGCAACGACGCGGCCGGTGAGCTGCTGATGCAGGCGATCGAGAAGGCCGGCTACCGCCCCGGCGACCAGATCTCCCTGGCCCTCGACGTGGCCAGCACGGAGTTCTATGCCGATGGTCGCTACGCCTTCGGCGGCGGCAGCTACACCAGCGCCGAGATGGTCGACCAACTGGCGGCCCTCGCGAACCGCTTCCCGATCGTCTCGATCGAGGACGGCCTGGCCGAGGACGACTGGGACGGTTGGCGCCTGCTGACCGAGCGCCTGGGGAGCACGGTGCAACTGGTGGGCGACGACCTGTTCGTGACCAACACCACCCGGCTGCAGCAGGGGATCGAGCAGGGCATCGCCAACTCGATCCTGATCAAGGTGAACCAGATCGGCTCGCTCACCGAAACCCTCCAGGCCATCGACCTGGCCGGTCGGGCCGGCTACACCAGCGTGATCAGCCACCGCAGCGGCGAGACGGAGGATGTGACCATCGCTGACCTGGCCGTGGCCACCCGCGCCGGCCAGATCAAGACCGGCTCCCTCAGCCGCAGCGACCGGGTCGCCAAGTACAACCAGCTGCTGCGCATCGAGGACGAGCTGGGCAGCCAGGCGATCTACGCCGGGGTGGAAGACCGGGGGCCACGGGGCCGGGGCTGAGGCCCCCCGTTCGCCAGGCCCTCGGTCACTCCCGCTGCGGGGCGGCGGCGACGCCGGACAGCTGGTCGAGGCGGCCATCGCGCTTGAGCCGGGATTGCAGCTTCAGCCAGGAGAGGCCCACCGGCAGTGCCAGCACCATGGGCACCGCCACCAGGGCAGGGCGGCTGCTCACCGCCAGCAGCGAGGCCGCCACCGCCAGGGCACCGAGCAGGAAGGACTGGCCGGCACTCTGCTGGGCCAGGGCCAGGCGCCGCAGCAGCCGGTCCGTCTCACCGGCCCGGATCAGCACCTGCAGATCACCCTGCTCGATGCGGGCCAGGCTCTCGTCCAGCCGCCGCGGGATCCCGAAGGCGCGGCTGCCCACCTCGGCCGCCTGGCGGGAGAGCTCGCTGAACAGTTCGTTGGGGCCGTTGCCGCTGGCGGTCATGAGGGGCAACAGGTAGGGACGGGCGATGGCGATCAGGCTAAAGCCCGGATCCAGGCTGCGGCCCACCCCCTCGAAGGTGGAGAGGGCCCGCATCACGAAGATGAGCTCGGGTGGCAGCCGGAACGGCTGGCCATAGACGAGTTCGTAGAGGTCACCGGAGAGCTTGTCGATGACGTTGGCACTGAAGGGTGGCGTGAGGGCTTCGGTGAGCATGACCCGCACCAGTCGCCGCACCGGCCCCTGATCGATGCCGGCGGCGATCAGGCCGGCCTGCTGCAGCTCGTCCACCAGGGAGGACGCGTCCCGGGCCGCCGCGGCCCGCACCAAGCGCCCGAGCCGGCTGCGCAGCCGCTCGGAAATCTGGCCCATCATGCCGAAGTCGTAGTAGATCAACGACCCGTCGGCGGCGACCGCCAGGTTGCCCGGATGGGGATCGGCATGGAAGAAACCGAAGCGGACCAGCTGCTGCAGGTAGCTGGCGGCCCCCTTTTCCGCGACGGCCGCCGGGTCGATGCCGGCACGGACGAGGGCCTCCCGATCGTTGATCTTGATGCCGGGGACATAGTCGAGGCACAGCACCCGGCGGGAGCTCAGTTCCCAGATCACCGCCGGAATACGGATGCCGGGGTCATCGAGAAACTGCTGGCGGAAACGGGCGGCGTGCTCCGCCTCCAGGCGGAAATCCAGCTCCCTCAGCAGGACGCGACGGCATTCCTTGGCGATGCCCACCCAGTCGCGGCCGGCACCCCAGCGGGGATGGCGCTGGACCACCGCCGCCACCTGCTGCAGCACCTCCAGATCCAGCCGGAACAGCCGCTCCAGCCCAGGCCGCTGCACCTTGAACACCACCTGACGGCCGCTGCGCAAGCTGGCCCGGTGCACCTGGGCCAGGCTGGCCGACCCCAGCGGATCGACCTCCAGATCGATGATCTCCGCCCGCCGCTCCCCCAGTTCCTGCTCCAGCAGGGACTCCACCACCGGGAAGGGGAAGGCCGGCACCCGGTCCTGCAGATGGGCCAGCTCCTCCACCACATCGGCGGGGAGCACATCCGGGCGGGCCGAAAGCAGCTGCCCCAGCTTGATGAAGGCGGAGCCGAGCTCAAGGAACTGGGACGTGAGCCATCTGGCCCGGCGGCGCTGGCGAGCGGCCTGGCGTTCAGGGGTGCGTCCACCCGGGTAGGTCCAGGGCCGGCCATCCCACCACAGGCCTGCCAGCAACTGGAGGACCAACCGCCAGATGCGCAGGGGCCGCCAGAAGCGGGACAGCAGAACCCCGGGGCTGGCAGGGGCCGCCATCAGGCCTGCCCCGGAGGCCGCGGCGGACCATCGGGGGCGGCGGCTGGGACCTGATCGAGGCGTCTGGAGAGTTCGGCCACCTTGGCCCGCAGGGCATCGATCCGCTCCTGGGGGTCGGCGGCGGTGCCGCCCCTTCCTGGGGTCGCCGCTGCGCCGCGGTCGTTCTCGATCCGTTCGGCTTCCATGGCCACCTCTTCCCAGAACAGGCTGAGTTCCTGCTGCACCCGGGCGGGAGCGTCCTGGGCGAGCACCGCCAGGGAGGCCGCCGCATCGGCCAGGCCGCTGCCCAGGCGGGCGGCCAGGCGGTTGATGGCCGCCATGGCGAGGGACTGCGGCGCGCTCATGACAAGGCCGGAGGGTTCACCGAACTGTGGCAGATCAGGGCTGGTTTCCGGGAGCCGGTGGGGCGCTCACCGGAGGCGGAGCCACAGGCGCGGGACCGGCGGCCTCCCGCTCGCGGGCCGGCGGTGTCTGTGGCGCCGGCAGGGAGGGGGCCGGTGGGGGGCCGGCTTCAATGGCCCCAGGCGCCGCCGGCTGGTCGCTCTGGAGGGGATCCTCGCTCGGCTCGAGCAACCGCTGCCGCTCCTGCGCTTCGCGCTCCTCCATTCCCCGCCGTCGCTCCTCGAGGTCGGCCTGCTCCTGTTTCTGCTGCTGCTCCAGGTCGATCAGGTCGAGGTCACCGCGAATCTCCCGGGCCTCACCGCCGAAGCGCTGGCGCAGGGATTCCAGCGTCGTGCCGGGGGCGGCCTGGACATCGAAGCGCTGGCGGTTGCCCCGCTCCTCCTCTCCGCCCAGGGTCAGCAGCCGGAGACTGGCTCCGTAGCCGAGCCCGAAGCAGAGCCCGACGATCGCCCACAGACGCCAGTCCCAGGCGGGGCGGGATCCGGCGCGGGTACGGGGCCCGCCGGGGGGAGCCCCGCTGGGCGGGGAGGAGGGCCTGGCCGTGACCATCGACGTCAGCGCAGTCACTGCCATCTTGCCCAGGCGCGGCGCCGGCACCCGTCGGGACCGCCCGGTGGTGTCAGGTGGTGTAGTCGGCGTTGATGCGCACGTACTGGTCCGAGAGGTCGCAGCCCCAGGCCAGGCCGCTGCCGCTGCCGTCCCCGACCCGCAGGCGGATCGCCACCGTGTCGTCGGCCAGGTAGGCGCCCGCGGCCCGGGCCTTCAGATAAGCGGAGGCCGCCGGACGGTCGAAGGCCAGGGGCTGGCCGGCCGCCATCAGCTGGTGCTCCCCCAGCCAGAGGGCCACAGCCTCGGGGTCGAACGCCACCCCGGCCCGGCCGGCGGCGGCCACGATCCGGCCCCAGTTGGGGTCGCGGCCATGCACGGCGCATTTCACCAGGGAGGAGCCGGCCACGGTGCGGGCGATGGCGCGGGCGCCGGCGTCGTCGGCGGCGCCCTCCACCCGCACCTCGATCAGGCAGGTGGCGCCCTCGCCGTCGCGGGCGATCGCCCGGGCCAGGTGCTGCGACACCGCCGTCAGGCCGGCCTCCAGCGCCTCGAAGTGCTCGGGGCTCAAGGGCTCGCCGGCGGCAAAGGCCAGGGTCGTGTCGTTGGTGCTGGTGTCGCCGTCCACCGTGATTGCGTTGAAGGAGCGATCCACCGCCCGCTTCACCATCGCCTGCCAGGCCTCGGCCGGCACGCCGGCATCACACGTGAGGTAGCCCAGCATCGTGGCCATCTGGGGATGGATCATCCCCGACCCCTTGGCCATGCCGCCGATCCGCACCCGGCGGCCGCCGAGCTCGGACTCCAGGGCGATCTCCTTGGCCACCAGGTCGGTGGTGAGGATCGCCTGGGCGGCGGCGCCGCCGCCATCGGAGCCGAGGGCGGCCACCAGAGGATCGAGGCCCGCCACGAGCGTCTCCATCGGGATCGGCACGCCGATCACCCCGGTGGAGCAGATCAGCACCCGCTCCGGCGCCAGGCCCAGCCGCCCAGCCAGCTCGGCGGTGGCCCGCAGGCTGTCGGCCAGGCCGCGCTCACCGGTGCAGGCGTTGGCCTGGCCGGAGTTGGTGAGCACCGCCCGGGCGTGCCCGCCGCTGGCCGCCAGGCGCTCGGCGCAGAGGTCGACGCAGGCGGCCCGCACCAGCGAGGTGGTGAAGGTGCCGGCGCACACCGCCCCCACCGGCGCCAGCAGCAGGCAGAGATCCGGCTTGCCGGAGGCCTTCAGGCCGGCGGTGACGGCGGCGGCCGTGAAGCCCTGCGGGGCCGTGACGCCTCCGGGGATCGGCTGCCACGGAGAGGGAGGGGTCACGGCGTCAGCGGGGGGCGTTCGTGGTGCCCAGCTTGCCGTAGGCGCCCTCGAGCCTCAGGGCCAGCGCGCGGAGCAGGCCGCGGTTGAACTCCGACGATTGCTGCAGCAGCTGCTCGAACTCCGAACTGTCGAACAGCAGCACCGTGGCGGGGCCGTCGATGGCCCGCACCTCGGCGCGCCGGGGATGGTCCACCAGAAAGGACACCTCACCGATCGGTTCGCCGCTCTGGATCAGGGCCATCCCCTCGAGCGCACCGTCGGTGGCCGAGGGGCGCCGCACTTCGCAGCGGCCCTCCAGCAGGATCGCCACGTCGTCGGGGGGATCGCCGACCGGGAACAGAATCTCGTCGTCCTGCAGCTGCCGCTCCTCGCCCCAGTGCAGCATGTTGATCAACGCCGCCGGCGACAGTCCCGCCATCAGAGGCACCTCCAGAAGCCGCAGAAGGCGCGCGCTCAAGGCGAGCCCCTCCCCGGACCGCAGACGGTCGAGAGCCGCACTGCTGGGCAGACCCACCCTGGGATCGCGCCGCAGGGCCGCGGCCCGGGCGGGATCCCGCTGATCCTGCGCCCACAGGACCCACAGGGCGGTGTCCGGATCGGGGTCCCTCCAGAGTCCATCGAGCACGTCGGCCGGATCGGGGAGGGGGTCGAGGGGGGCGGGGACCGCTCCGCTGGCAGGGGCACAGAGCTCCCGGTCGCGGCGGCGCAGCTGGGTGAGCACCGCCTCGGGGACATGGGGGAGCAGCGCCTGGAAGCGCTCCACCAGGGGGTCCTCGGTGGGGAAGGGCTGCAGGGAAGGCCAGACGGTGACGAACAGGCTGACGAGCCCTCGGTCCATCACCGGCAGCAAGGGCCGCAGCAGGGGGTCGCCGGGGGCGGCCTGAGCCAGGGCCTGGCGGGCCGCGAGCCGGTCCCGGACCTGCTGCAACTGCTCCTCGATCCGCTCGCGGGCGTAGCTCGAAACGGGACCAAAGGACGCCAGCAGCTCCGACCAGCTGGCTTCATCGAGCGCGAACTCGCGGCGGATCCGCTCCAACCGGTCGTGATGGTCATCGTCGGCCAGGACCGCGCCCAGATCGCCGATGCCGGTGGTCTCGAGCAGATCCTCGATCGCCTCGGCGGCGGCCTCCTGGCGAAGGCCGCGGATCTCCCGCTGGCGATGGTCGAGCTGCAGGATCCGGGGGTCGCTCACCGCGAGCTCGCGCACGGCGGCGTGGTGGTCCTCCTCCTTGAGATCGAGGGACTGGCGCAGCTCCTCCAGCTGCACCAGGGCGGCGGCGCGGTCGAGCCGGCCGCTGCCGAACAGGTCCGAGAGCACTTCGCGGTAGATCCCGCGCTTGGTCTGGCTGATCTTGCTGGGCAGCACCTTGGCGAGGGTGAACACTTCACCCGGGCTGAGCTCCCGCAGGGAGCGCCCGTCCAAGAGATCCCCCATTTCGGGCACCAGTTTCTCCAGCTGCTTGCGCAGGCTGGCGCTGGTGCTCTCGCGGGTGTAGGTGGCCTTGTCGCGGGACCAGCCCCGGTAAAGCCACATGCCGCTGACGATCAGCACAAGGGAGCGGATCAGCTGCCCACCCCTCGGACCGAGGATTCCGAGTGAGGGATCGGCGAACCAGAAGAACACATTCACCGCGAGGAAACTCGCTACCAGGCGGGTGCGATGGCCGGCAACGGCCGCAGCCCGCTCGGCCGGCAGCCCGGAGAGGCGGGTCCGCAGCCAGCGTTCCAGAGCCCCGAACAAGGCCACGGAGAGGAAGCCGGCCAGCACCAACAGGGCAGGTAGCGTGAACCACCGGGGCAGCAGGGTGTTCCAGCTGCCAAGCACCAGGGGCTGGGGGATCTGATCGATGGCACCGGCGTCATAGGCCCACATGCCGCTGCGGAGGTAGTCGATGCCGCCGGGTCCAGCGGCGCGGATCAGCAGGAAGAAGGCCAGCACCAGACCGGGATAGGAGGCCCACGCCCAGGCCAGACCCTTCTTGCCGCTGAAGGTCTGCCAGTAGGCCCGTTCGGAGTCGATGTCGATGCAGGGAGCCTGGCAGGCCACGCAGGCGCTCTGCAGCTTGCCCTTCTCGCCGACGGTACGGCACATCGACTGGGTGATGCGGGAACTGGTCTCCAGATGGGCCGGGCTGCCCAGCAGGCTGCGGGGACCGGTGACCACGGCCTGCACCGGCGCCATCGGGCAGAAGTACTGGCACCAGGCCTTGCCGCCGTAGGCCCAGCCCACCGCGAGGGCCGCCGCCGCCGTCAGCGCCAGGAACAGTCCCAGTCCCAGGGTGCTGCTGTTCACCACCAGAAGCCGCAGGCTGAGACCGGCGATGAACAGGCTCCACTGCAGCTGAACGT
This sequence comes from Bordetella parapertussis, assembly GCA_943370335.1. Classification (GTDB taxonomy): domain Bacteria; phylum Cyanobacteriota; class Cyanobacteriia; order PCC-6307; family Cyanobiaceae; genus Cyanobium. The sequence goes on from CALRQM020000020.1 coordinate 12,316, forward strand.
GATGCTGCCCGAGCCAGGAGTCCGCATCGATCTTCTTGACGTCGCGGCGGCCGCCCTTGCCGGGGACGGTGCGCTGCCAGTGGAGGGCGCGGAACAGCTGGGACAGGAAGGCCAGGGGGCAGATGCGGCGCCAGACCTCATGGCTGAGCGCCACCAGAATCAGCAGACCGGTGGGCACCACAAGGCCCCAAAAGAGCTGGTTACCCTCCCGGCTGTGGCAGTCCAGGAGGGGGCCGCAGCGATCCAGATTGAACGGCCAGGGATCGAAGTTCGGAATCAACAGACTGACGATCAGCCCCAGCCAGCCCAGCAGCAGCACCCAGCGGGTGAGGTGGGCCTGACGCTCGGACCAGGAGCTGAAGAGTTGCACCGTCCAGGAGGCATCCTTAGGCGGACACTACTGATGCGACTCGTCGGCGTCCATCGACGGGTGCCATCCTCCAGAGTCCAGTCCAGCAGATCAAACGCGCCCTGAACCTGCCCCAGCGACGCATCGGACTCACCGGAGGCATCGCCACCGGCAAGAGCACGGTGGCCGCCCTGCTGGCCGAGCGGTTCGGGCTGCCGGTGCTGGATGCGGATCGCTATGCCCGCGAGGCCCTCGCCCCGGGCAGCCCCGGCGCCGCGGCGGTGCTGGCGCGCTACGGGGAGCGGGTGCGGGCCCATCCGGCGGATTCCGCCCCGCCGGGCGGCCCAGGACCCGTCCTGGACCGGTCCTCCCTCGGGCGGATCGTGTTCGCCGATGCAGCCGAGCGGGCCTGGCTGGAGGGGCTGGTGCACCCGCTGGTGCGGGCCCGCTTTGCCGCCGAACTGGAGCGGCGGCAAGGGGAACCGGTGGTGGTGCTGATGATCCCGCTGCTGTTCGAGGCGGGGCTGGAGGGGCTCTGCAGCGAGGTGTGGCTGGTGGACTGCGACGAGACGGAGCAGCTGCGGCGCCTCATGGGACGGGACGGCCTCGAGGCCGGCGAAGCGGGCGCCCGCATCCGAGCCCAGTGGCCGCTGCAGCGCAAGCGGCCACTGGCCGACGCGGTGATTGACAATTCCCGCGGCAGCGGGGAGCTTCTCTGCCAGCTCGAGACTCTGCTCGGGCCCGCCCAGCAGCTGGGGGCGTGACCCGCGACGGCCGCGCGGCGGCGCTTCGGGCGACATCAGGAAACCACCACGACTTGCCCGACCTGGCTGATGCTTTCCCAGCCGCGAGCGGGCGACGCAGCTCCATGGGATGACGCGCCGTCCGCAGGGGATGGATGAGCACCGGGAAGCGAAGCGGAGCCCCTTCGTCGTAAAGATTTCCACGGATGTCTCCCGGGGGCAATCCCGGGCCCTTGGGATCACCGGACACTGACGGTTAGACGGTGGAAGCGGAATGTCACGGACCATTCGTTACTTCGCCACCAATCGCGATCGTGAGAAACTCGGTCGGGCTTTCGATGCTGATCAGCGGATCAAGCTGCAACGCGGCGGCTACCACTGGATCGACACGGAGATCTGCATGGCCCAGTACCTGGGCAGCACGAATCCCTCGAGCCTCCCGATCGAAGCGGTGGTCGCCGACGCAAAACGCGAAGCTCTGATGAGCTTCCTTGCCAAACCTTGCTTCCGCATGGTGGTGATCGGCATTCACGGATTCAACGTGCCACTGCACGGCGCCATCACCTCCTTTTCCCTGCTGGCGGAGCTGCTGGAGCAGCAACTGGCCCAGCAGGGGCACTCGCTGTTGATGGGCCCAGGTGCCATCGACGAGGGTAGGGATCACATCGCCTTCATCGGCTTTTCCTGGCCATCGGATGGCAGCGTGCTGGCCTATCAGTCGGATCGCAACGAAGCGACCCAATCCACCGCCGCACTCGCCAATCTCATCGCCACGATCCGGACGGTGAATCCCAGCACCGGCATCGCGATCATCGCCCACAGCATGGGCAACTACCTCACCTGCAACATGCTGGCGAGCCTTCTCAACGAGGAGAGCTGGCCGAAGCAGGCCTTCAGCGGCGACGACGCCGGCCGTCGGCTGACGGGCCGCCTGTCGCGCCGGGAAAACAATGGCAGCGAATCCTTTGTGGATCACTACATCATGCTCGCCCCCGATGTGGAACGGAGGGAAGTCACCCAGTGTGAGAATGTGCAGGTCGGCTCGAAGCGACTCCACTACAACGGGCCCTTCTACGGTGGCCTCAAGCACCTGGTGGGTCACACCCATCTCTTCTATTCACGCCACGACAGCGCCCTTCAGGCATCGGTGCTGGAGAAGGAGGCGCTGCGCGAACCGATCGAAAAACTCAAACAGCGACTCACGGGCCCCGAACTCACCAGACGCTGGGAAAGCAGCCTCGGCCTCAATCCCCTGCCCTCGCTGGCGCCGCCCAACATGACGGGGTACAACGCCACACGCCTCACCAATCGCACCATCGATCACGGTGACTATTTCGACGCCCCAGCCATCATCAGCACCATCGCTGATCTACTGATTCAGCCGCCGATCTCCACCTGGGCCTGAGTGCGGAGGGCGACGCAGATCAGCCCTTGAGCTGCTCGCTGAGGATCCGGTTGGCCAGCTTGGGGTCGGCGCGGCCGCCGGTGCGCTTCATCAGCTGCCCCACGAAGAAGCCCTGCAGCTTGTTCTTGCCGCCACGGAAGGCCTCCACCTCCTCAGGGTGGGCCGCCAGCAGCTCCGCCACGATGGCGGCGATCGCTGCCGGGTCGCTGATCATGCCCAGCCCGCGGGATTCGACGATCTCCCCGGCCGATCCGCCCGTCTCGAGCAGTTCCGGCAGCAGATCCTTGGCGATCTTGCCGCTGATGGTGCCCGCTTCGATCAGCTGCACCATCTCGGCGAGCTGTTCGGGCCGCAGGGGCAGCTCGGTGATCGACAGACGGTTGGCATTCACGTGGGCGGCGATGTCACCCGTCACCCAGTTGGCCACGGCCTTGGGGTCGCCCCCGGCAGCCACCGCCGCCTCGAAGTACTCCGCCATCGGGCGCTCATCGGTGAGCACGCGGGCGTCGTAGATCGAGAGCCCCAGGCCTTCGGCATAGCGGTGGCGCTTGGCGGCCGGCAGCTCGGGCAGCTCAGATCGCCAGCTTTCCCGCTGCTCGGGGCTCACCTCGATCGGCCCCAGGTCGGGGTCCGGGAAGTAGCGATAGTCGCTGGCCCCCTCCTTGCTGCGCATGCTCTTGGTGAGCTGCTTGCCCTCATCCCAGAGGCGCGTTTCCTGCACCACCGGCTCACCGGATTCGTACGCCTTGATCTGGCGGGCGATCTCGAAATCGATCGCCTTCTGGATCGCCGAGAAGGAGTTCATGTTCTTGATCTCAACCTTCACCCCGAAGGGGGCGTCCGGGCCGCGGCGCACCGAGATGTTGACGTCGCAGCGCAGGGAACCCTCCTGCATGTTGCCGTCACTGACACCCAGGTAGCGCATGATGCGGCGGATCTCCGAGGCGTACTCGGCCGCTTCCCGGCCCGTGCGCAGGTCCGGCTTGGAGACGATCTCCGCCAGGGCCACCCCGGCCCGGTTGTAATCCACCAGCGAGTGGGTGGAGCCCGCCAGGCGGTCGCTGCCGGCGTGGACGAGCTTGCCGGCGTCCTCCTCCATGTGCAGCCGCTCGATGCCCACCTTTTTGAGGTAGGTCTCCTTGCCCTTCTCGGCCACCTCCACCTCGATCCAGCCGTCCTCGGCGATCGGCTGGTCGTACTGGGAGATCTGGTAGTTCTTGGGCAGGTCGGGATAGAAGTACTGCTTGCGATCGAACTTGCTGTGCTCGGCCACCTGCAGGTTGAGGGCCAGCGACGCCTTGACGGCGTACTCGAGCACCTTCTGGTTCAGCACCGGCAGGGTGCAGGGCAGGCCGCACACCACCGGATCGATGTGGGTGTTGGGATCGTCGCCGAAGCTGGTGGAGGCGGCGGTGAAGATCTTGCTGGCGGTGCCCAGCTGCACGTGGGTTTCCAGGCCGATGACGGCCTCCCACGCAGCATTCTCCTGGCCATCGGCCATGCCGGGGCCCTTGCCTTCCGCCCTGTTCCCTTCAGCCATGGTCGCGAGTCCTGCCGGCGCTGTCGGCCCCCCGCGCTCGGCCGGAGGCAATGGGGGCGATCCTAGGCAGCGACGCGCGGCCGCTTGAATGGGGGCCTTCCGAGCTGGAGATGAGCGCCCTGGCTGGCCCCCCTCCCGACGCCGAACCCGTCCTGATCCTCGGTGGTGGCCTGATGGGCCTGGCCATCGCCCACCAGCTGGCCCGCCTGGGCCAGGCCGTGACCGTGCTCAGCCGCCGGCGCAGCGAGGCGGCTGGCTTCGTGGCTGCCGGCATGCTGGCCCCCCACGCCGAAGGCCTCAGCGGCCCGATGCTGGCTTTGGGACAGGCCAGCCTGGAGCGGATACCAGCCTGGGTGGCCCGCATCGAGGCCGACAGCGGTCTGCCCTGCGGCCTGCGCCCCTGTGGCATCGTCGTTCCCTTCACCAGCGCCGCCGAGCGGGACGCCTACCCCACGGCCGCCTTTGGCGTGCCCCTCGACCGCGCCGGCCTGGAGCGGGAGCTGCCGGGCCTTGGTACGCCCTGGCGCTATGGGCTGCTGTTCGCCCAGGACGGGCAGATCGACAACCGCCGCCGCCTGATGCGCGCCCTGGAGCGGGCCTGTGTGGCCCTGGGGGTGCGCTTCGAGGAGGGCACCGAAGTGCTGGAGCTGCTCACCGGCGACGGCGGGCCCCTGCGGGGGGTGCGGCTGCGCCGGGCCGAGGGGGGCGAGCACACGCTCGCCGCCACAGTGGCGGTGCTCGCCTGCGGCGCCTGGAGCGGCCTGCTGCTTCCCTCGCTGCCGGTGCATCCGGTGAAGGGCCAGATGCTGTCGCTGCAGGGCCCCAGGGCCAGCCTGGAGCGGGTCGTGTTCGGACCCGGCACCTACCTGGTGCCGCGGCAGGACGGCCTGCTGGTGGTGGGCGCCACCAGCGAACCGCAGGCCGGCTTCGACGACGGCCTCACCCCCGAAGGCCAGAAGCAGCTGCAGGCAGGCATCGCCGCCCTGCTGCCGGAGGCGGCCCTGTGGCCGCCGATGGAGCGCTGGTGGGGCTTCCGGCCCGGCACACCCGATGGGGCACCGCTGCTGGGCCCCGGCCCCATCGAGGGGCTCTGGCTGGCCACGGGCCACCACCGCAACGGCGTGCTGCTGGCGGCCATCACGGCTGAGCTGATCGCTGAGGCGATCACCACGGCCGACCAGTCCTCCGGGGCGAAGGCAGCCCTGCTGGTGCCCTTCCACTGGAGCCGGCCGTTCCCGGCGGCGGCCTAGGCAGGGCCAGCCCCCAGCGGCCGCAGCCCCTGGAGGGCATACACCTCCAGGGGCACGGGCCAGCCCTTGAGGGCGTGGCTCCCCAGCGGCAGCACCACGAGTTCCCCCGGCAACAGCGCCAGCAGATCGCCGCTGATCAGGATCGGGTGCTCGGGGAACAGTCGCGTCAGTCCCTCCAGGCGGCTGGTCACGTTGACGCTGGCCCCCACCACGGTGAACTCCAGGCGCTGGGAGGAGCCCAGGTTGCCGGCGATCACCTCACCGAAGTGCAAGCCGATCCCGTGCCGCAACGGCGGCTGGCCCGCCGCGGCCAGCTCGACGTTGAGGGCCTCCAGCCGGTCCTGCATCGCCAGAGCCGCCCGCACCGCAGCCCGGGCCTCCGGTTGATCGCCGCGGCTGCGGGGCACCCCGAACTCGGCCATCACCGCGTCCCCGATGAACTTGTCGAGCAGGCCCTCCTGCTCCAGCACCGCCGCGGCCATGGCCTCGAAGTAGCGGTTCAGCAGGGCGAACAGCTCGGCCGGCTCCAGCTCGGCACTCAGGGGCGTGAACCCCACCAGGTCGCTGAACAGCACGGCGCAGCGGGCCCGGCTGCCCACCGCCTGGTTCCACACCGGCCCCGGACTGCGCAGGATGTCGCGCAGCAGGGTGGGGGAAACGCGCCGGCTCAGCACCTGATGCAGGTAGGCCCGCTCCCGGCTCTCCGCCAGCCCCTGAGCCACGGCCCGCACCCCACCCCCGGCGACGGGGGCCAGCAGCAGGGCCGCCAGGGGCAGGCGCAACAGAGCCACGGCCCACAAGGCCCAGCCGGTGAGCAGCGCCGTCGCCACCAGGAGCAGCGCCACCTGCAGGGTCCCGCCGGCACTCGCGGGTCGCCGCAGCAGCACCCCGATCAACCCACCCCAGCCCAGCAGCAGCAGCGCGTCCCCCGCCAGGGGCAGCCGGACCAGGCCCCGGTTCTGCAGCACATTGGCGAGGGCCACCGCCTGGATCTCCGTGCCGGCCATGGGCCCCACGGGCGTCTCCTGCAGGTCCCCCAGACCCGGGGCCGTGACGCCGATCAGCACGGTGCGTCCCCGCCAGGTGGACGGCGGCGCCTCCAGCAGCTTCCAGGCCGGCACCCGGGGCATGGTGCCGGCGGGGCCGGGATAGTTGAGCCCCATCGGCGCCACCGGTGGCGGCGCCGGACGCACCAGGAAGGCCATCGGCCGGGGCAGGGGGGGCGGGAACGCGCCCAGCCGGGAGCGGATCCAGTCCTGGCCCGGCACCGCCTCCACCACCCCCCGGGGGGACTGGAGCAGGGTGGTCAGCCCGGGGGCACCCAGCGGGTGGATCGGCAGCCGCAGTCGGCTCTGCTCCAGCCCCCCCTCCTGGCGCAGGTCGTAGTGGACGGCCAGGTGCACCCGCTGGCGCCAGGGGGCGAGGGTGGCGGCGAAGGCCCGGTCATCGGCGGGGCCGTAGCGGCTGGGCTGGCTGTACTCGATGTTGAACAGCACCCGGGCGGCCCCCTGCTCCAGCACATGGGCCGCCAGCCGGGCCTGCAGGGCCCGCGGCCAGGGCCAGGCGCCCATCTGGCGCCACAGCGGCGACGCCTGGCGTTCGGCCGGGGCCAGCAGCTCCCCCAGCTCCAGGGAGTCGGCGTCGATGGCCAGGATCAGCGGATCGGGGGGGGGCGGGGCGGGGCCCCCGCAGCAGGAAGAAGGCCTGCAGCAGCTGGTCGTCGAGCAGCCGCGGCCCCTGGCCCAGGGGTGTGAGGGGCGCCCGGTCGAGACCCGCCAGCAGGGGAAGCGCCAGGGCCAGCCACCAGAGCCGGCGCCCCAGGCCAGGCCAGGGGGGCATCAGGGGCTGAGCCCGAGTTCCCGCTCGATCACCGGCAGGGTCTGCATCGGCGCCTGGAAGCCATTGAGCAGCTCGCTGTTCCGGCGCCGCTGCCGCACCTCCGCCCCATCCATCCGGTGGGGGCCCTTCCAGCCCTGGGGCGTGGCCTCCAGGCGCTGGCCGCTGGTCAGCCGGTACGCGGTGCCGTCAGCGGCGCGCACCTCCACGTTCCCCTCCCAGCTCAGGAACAGCACCTTCTCGGCGGTGGCCTCGATGAAGACCGTCGTGCCCTGGATCGAGGCGGTGCCCACCCGGGTGCGGACCCGTAGCGGCGTGCTGCCCTTCGATCCAGGATCGATCCAGGCAATGATCCGGCCACGCACCAGGTCGAGCAGGGTCGGCTCGATGCGCAGCTGGGCGTTCCCCCCCAGCCGGAAGCTGCGCCCATCGGCCAGCAGGATCTGAAGCCGGCCGGGGTTTTCGGTGCGCAGCACGGTGGAGGGGCCGAGCACCTGGCCCACCAGGGCTGGCCGCTCCGATGCCGTCGGCGGCTTCACGAACGCCGGTCGCGACGGCACATCCACCACCCGGGGCACCCGGGGAGCGGCCGTGACACCGGGGAGGACGAGGGCGAGGCCTGAGACGATCACGGCCGCGGCCACCAGGGTCAGCGTCCTGGGATGACGGAGGCTCCTGCACAGCGCCATGGCCCGGGAAGGCGAAGGTCCCCAGGATGGCCGCTCAGGGCTCGACCCGCCACACCTGGTCGGCCGGCGTCCACGCACACAGCTCGGAGGGCTGGAACCAGAGGCCGATCTCAAAGACGGCCGTTTCCGGCGCATCGGAGCCGTGGATGACGTTGCGGCCGATGTTCACCGCCAGGTCGCCGCGGATGGTGCCGGGCTCGGCCTCCAGGGGCTTGGTGGCGCCGATCAGCTTGCGGGCGCTGGCGATCACGCCATCCCCTTCCCAGACCATGGCCACCACGGGCCCGCTGGTGATGAAGTCGACCAGGCCGGCGAAGAACGGACGCTCCCGGTGCACGCCGTAATGGCTCTCGGCCAGTTCCCGGCTGGGCACCAGCTGCTTCAGGCCCACCAACTTGAAGCCCTTGGTCTCGAAACGGCCGAGGATCTCGCCCACCAGGCCCCGCTGCACCCCGTCGGGCTTGATGGCGAGGAAGGTGCGTTCGGTGGCCATGGCAAAGGGAGAGGAGTTCGGGCCATCGTCCGCGCTGGAGCTGCCGCTTGGCAAGCGGCCACACCACAGCGGCTCGACGGGGGAGGCTGACTAGATTCCAACAGCAGTGCAGAGCCACCCGGGGACCCATGGTGCTCGCCGATTCCCCCAGCGGCCTGCGGGCCGAGGCCTGGAGCGCCGCCGACGGGGCGGCCCTCTACGGACTCGACCGCTGGGGCGATCCCTACTTCGGGGTGGGCGCCCGGGGCCACGTGATGGTGCAGCCCCGCGGCGACCGTGGCGGCTCCCTCGATCTGGTGGAGCTGGTGCGGGAGCTGCAGGGTCGCGACCTGACCCTGCCGCTGCTGATCCGCTTCGACGACATCCTCGAAGACCGGCTCGAGCGGCTCCACGGCGCCTTCGAACGGGCCATCACCCAGTACGGCTACGACGGCCGCTACCAGGGCGTGTTCCCGGTGAAGTGCAACCAGCAGCGCCACGTGGTGGAGCAGCTGGTGGAGAGCGGCCACCGCTGGCACTTCGGCTTGGAGGCGGGCAGCAAGGCCGAACTGCTGATCGCCCTGTCCCTGCTCGACGACCCCGACGCCCTGCTGATCTGCAACGGCTACAAGGACAGGCGTTACATCGAGACGGCGATCCTGGCCCGGCGCCTGGGGCGCCAGCCGGTGGTGGTGATCGAACAGGCCGACGAGGTGGAGCGGATCATCGCCGCCAGCAGCGCCCTGGGCGGGGCCCCGTTCATCGGCATCCGCGCCAAGCTCTCGGCCCGCAGCACCGGACGCTGGGGCAGCTCGGTGGGGGAGAGGGCCAAGTTCGGCCTCTCGATCCCCGACGTGCTCACCACGGTGGAGAGGCTGCGGGAGGCCGGCCTGCTCGACGATCTGCGCCTGCTGCATTTCCACGTCGGCAGCCAGATCAACGACATCGCCGTCCTCAAGGACGCCCTGCAGGAGGCCGGCCAGATCTACGCCGAGCTCACCCGCCTGGGGGTGCCGATGGGCTTCCTCGACGTGGGCGGCGGCCTCGGCATCGACTACGACGGCAGCCGCACCGCCACCGCCGCCTCCACCAACTACTCGCTGCAGAACTACGCCAACGACGTCGTCGCCACCATCCGGGAGTGCTGCGAGCCCCACGGCATCCGCCCCCCCACCCTGGTGAGCGAGAGCGGCCGGGCCCTGGCCAGCCACTTCAGCGTGCTGGTGTTCGACGTGCTCGGAGCCGGCGGTCACACCGAGGCGGTGCCGCCGCCGGCGGAGGGGGAGGCCCTGATCCTGCGCAACCTGCGCGACACCCATGCGGTGATCACAGCGATCGCGGCGGGGGGAAGCCTCGAAGGGGAGGACGGGGACGGGCGGTCGGTGGTGGAGCGGCTGCAGGAGGCCTGGAACGATGCCCTCAAGTTCAAGGAGGACGCCCTCACCGCCTTCCGGCTCGGCTACCTCAGCCTGCCGGAGCGCGCCACGGCCGAGCGCCTCACCTGGTCGAGCTGCCAGGCGATCGCCCGCCAGCTGGAGGGCCTGGCCACAGACACCGTGATCCCCCAGGAGCTGCAGGCCCTGCCGGCAGCGCTGGCCGGCACGTACTACGCCAACCTCTCGGTGTTCCGCTCGGCCCCTGACACCTGGGCGATCGACCAGCTCTTCCCGGTGCTGCCGATCCACCGGCTCGATGAACGGCCCACCCGGCTGGGCAGCTTCGCCGACCTGACCTGCGATTCCGACGGCAAGATCGCCCGCTTCATCGATCGGGGCCAGGTCAAGCCCCTGCTGGAACTCCACAACCTGCGGCCGGGCGAGCCCTACTGGATCGGGCTGTTCCTCGGCGGCGCCTACCAGGAGGTGATGGGCAACCTGCACAACCTCTTCGGCAGCACCAATGCCGTGCACATCCGGCTGGCGGCCGGCGGCGGCTACCGGGTCGACCATGTGGTGCGGGGCAACACCAACGCCGAGGTGCTGGAAGCGATGGAGCACGACCCCGACCTGCTGCTGGAGCGGCTCCGCCTGGCCAGCGAGCAGGCGATCGGCCGCGGCGACCTGGCCATCAGCGACGCCCGGCGCCTGATGGCCCACCTGCGGGCCAGCCTGGAGCAGACGACTTACCTGGAGGCCTGACCTTACCTGGAGGCCTGATCCCGGAGCGACACGGTGAAGATCTCCACCTCCCCCAGGCTCTTCACGGGCTGGGCCCCCAGGGAGCGGGAGGCGAGGCCCGCATCGGCCTGAATCAGGCTGGCGGTCTGCGCGTCGCAGACCACCGCCGCGTCCACATTGCGGGTGGCCGACTCCAGCCGGGCCGAGAGGTTCACCGTGTCGCCGATCACGGTGAACTCCATCCGCTTCGGGCTGCCGATCTGCCCCACCATCACCTGGCCGCTGGCCAGGCCGATGCCGTTGTCGAGGGTGGCGATGCCCCGCCGCGCCCAGTCTTCGTTGAGGCCGGCCAGGGCCGCCCGCATGGCCAGGGCGCAGCGCACCGCCTGGCTGGCCTCCACGGCCACCCCCCGGCTCACCGGTGAGCCGAAGACGGCCATCACCGCATCGCCGATGAACTTGTCGACGGTGCCGCCATGGGCCATGACCACCTCCACCATCGCGCCCAGATACTCGTTGAGTTGGAGCACGTGCAGCTCGCTCTGGCCTTCGCCGCTGCGCTGCTTGGTGAGCACCGTGAAGCCCTTGATGTCGGTCATCAGCACGGTCACCTCCAGCAGCCGGCCGCGCAGGATGCCCTGGGCCGATTCCGGGTCGGAGAGGATCTCCGCCACCACGCCGGGGGCCACGTAGCGCTCGAAGGTGCGGCGCAGGCGCCGCCGCTCCTGCCCCTCCCGCAGGTAGGCATCCCCCCCGTAGAGCAGGCCCAGCAGGACCAGGCCCGAGGAGGGCGCCAGCAGCGGCAGCCAGCGGTTGGCCTGCTGCAGCGCCACGGCGACGAGGGCCCCCTGGAGGACCAGCACCAGAACCACCAGGGCGAGACGCCAGCGCAGGTCGGTCCAGCGGCGGGCCGCCCCCAGCACGAGCAGCAGCGGCAGCAGGGCCAGCAGGGCCCGTCCCGGCGCGCTGCGGGGCCAGGGCTGGAGGCCGTCCCCCTGCAGGGAGTTGGCCGTGGCGGTGGCCAGCACCTCCAGCCCCGACAGGCTGCCGAAGGGGGTGGGGTAACCATCGGCCCCCTGGGCGACGACGGGGCCGAGCAGCACCACCGACCCGGCCAGGTCCTTGCGCAGGGGATGGTTTTTCCAGCGTGCAGGGTCGAGCACCTCCCAGGCCGGCAGGCGCCGGAAGCTGCCCTCCGGGCCATAGAAATTGAGGGAGCTGGCCCGGTCGTCCTGGCGGCTGCGGTGGCCCCCCAGCCGCAGCAGGGTGGAGGAGAGGGCACTGTGTCCCTCGGCGCCCCGGGCGGTGAGCACACCGCTGGCGTAGGCCTCCGGATGGCGGCTGGCCTCGCTGGAGGTGCCGGCGAGGATGTTCGTCAGCCCGAGGGCGCCGGTGCCGCCGATGGCCGCCAGGAAGCGCTCCGGCCGCACGAAGGTGAGCGAGCCGGCCCCCTGGGTGTCGTTGGACTCGAGCATCTCGGCCGCCAGGGCGACCCGGCCGGGGTAACGCCGCAACCGCAGCTCCAGGGCATCGTCATCAGCCCCACCCTTGCCGCTGGGCCCCTCGAAGACCACATTCACGGCCACGGCCCTGGCGCCGGCTTGCAGCAGCCTCTCCGCCACCATGCCGTAGGTGGCGCGGGGCCAGGGCAGGCTGCCGACGCCCCTGGCCCATTCCGGAATCCGTCCTTCCTCCTCGAACCAGTCGCCCTGCTGCAGGGTGGCGTCATCGACCGTGACCAGCACCACGTTCGGTGGGGGGCGCCGCGGACCGCGCAGCAGCAACAGCTGCTGCTCCACCCCCCGTTCCCAGACCCTCATCCGGGGCCCGGGCCAACCGGAGCTGACCCCCACCCAGGCCAGCACGGCCACCACCAGAACGCGGAAGGTACGGCGTCGCGCCATCTCGTCGGACCCCTCCCGGTGGTGGTGGCGTTGGCGCCTGGCAGGCCCCCATCATCAGGGACGCCGCCGCTGCGGGCCCTGGCCTGGCCCTAGGGGGAGGCTCCCGCCACCGGACTCCACAGCGTGCAGATGGCGACGGCCCGGCCGGAGCGCTCCAGCCGCACGCAGTCGATGGCCCGGGCCCTGGGGCGGTTGATCAGGATCTGGGTGTGCAGGGGCGAGCCCATCCAGCGCGACACGATGACCTCCGGGTTCCAGGCGCCGACCGGCATCGGGCAGGCGATCACCTCACTGGTGGGAATGAGTTTGGACGTCGCCGCCATGCGGTTCTGGAACGCCCCCCAGCTGGAACGGTCGTGGTCACAGTCGCGGCTGGCCAGCACCCCCTCCAGCACCGGGACCAGATAGGCGGCGTTCTGGGTGGCCAGGGGCGCCGGCAGGGATTCGAGGGCGGGGCGCCCGCCCTGCGCCCGGTAGCGGTTGATCGTCTCCACCAGGGGATCGCGGCTGGGCGCCGGGCTGGACGAGGTGGCGATCACCCCGGGGAAACGGCGTTGCACGAAGGCCTCCAGCGCCGCCATGCCGGGGAGGGGGGCCGTGAACCCCTGAAACAGGGGCCCCCGGAGGATGGCGGCGTAGTCGGCCGCCGTCAGGGGTCGCTGCCAGAGCACGTCCCCCTGGCTGGAGAGCCCCACCCTGTTGCCCCCGGCCACCAGGATCGGAGCCGCGTCCAGCGGCCGTCCATCGACCAGGCGCTGGAGTTCGAGCGCCCCCTCCAGCACCGCCACCTCCTGCTCGCCGCTTTCCAGCAGGGTGATCAGGTAATTGGTCCCCCGGGTGCTCAGTCGCGAGGAGCGGGTGCAACCGCTCTGGGGACCGGACACCAGGATCTGACCGCTGCTGAGCAGGAAGCAGGTGCTGCCGAGTCGCAGCTGGGTGAAGCGGTTGAGGCGGCCGGCGGCCCCACCGCCGAAGCCCAGCTGGCCGCGGCTCTTCTGGGTGCGGACCAGCTCGGGTGTGAACGCCCGGTCCTGCACGTGGGCCTGGCGGCGTTCGATGAACAGCTCCGGGCCATCGAGGATCTCCTGAACGACCGCCGCCGATCCCGGGCTGGCCACGCTGCCGCTGGGCCAGGCCAGGGCCCCCGCCAAGGCCGTCAACAGGAGTGGGTGCGGTCGAATCACCGGCTCAGAAGAAGCGCGGCAGACCGAAGGGCAGCGACGGCGGACTGATCGGCAAGGGCAGGTTCACCCCCGGCACCCTGGAGCGGATGTAGCTCTCCAGGGAGCCGTAGGCCGGCAGGGGCACCCGGAACCCCTGGAACAGGGGCCCGCCGAGGATGCCGTTGTAATCGCTCACGCTGAGCCCCAGGAGCGCCAGCACGACCCCGCCGGCCGAGAGCCGCAGCTTGTTGCCCGCCTCCACGGTGGTGGAGGGCTTCCCCGTGGGCTCCCCGTCGGCGAGAGGTTCCACCTCCACGGACCCCTCCAGCACGGAGATCTCCGCCTCCCCTGATTCGCTGACGTCGAGGAGGTAGTTGGTGCCCCGCACGCTCAGGCGGGCGGAACGGGTGCAGCCGCTCTGCTTGCCCGAGACCAGGATCTGGCCCTTCTCGATCAGAAAGCAGCCCTGGCCCAGCTTGAGCAGGGCGAAGCGGTTCAGGCGTCCGGAGGCGCCGCTGTCGAAACGGACCTGGCCCCGACTGTTCTGGGTGCTGACCTTCTGGGGGGCGCTGGCCTTCTGATTCACCTTGGCCGTCTTGCCGTCGATGAACATCTCGTTGCCATCGAGGATCTCCTGCACCACGGCACTTTCGGAGGCATCCACCGGCAGCGGCCCAACGGCCGGACCCGCCAGCAGGATCACGATCGGCAGGAACGACAGGCTCGGCAGGCGGCGGCTGCGCATTCGCTCAAGGCTCCGGGTCCGGATGGCTGCATTCTGCTCGGCGGCGCCCAAAACGCATCCGCACGGCCAAAACGCATCATCTTGCGCAGAACCGCACCGTCAGGCTCAAGCGGTCCTTCGGTAGCGCCAGCTCGGCCGGATCGAAGGGCGGGGCAGCATCGGCTGCCGCGGCCCGCATCATCACCGGCCGCAGCTCGTTGCCGTCCAGCTGCACCTCGAGGGGGTTGAGCCTGCTCAGGCCCACGGCGGCGGCCACCTCCCGGGCCTGAGCGAGGGCGTCCTGGTAGGCCGCCCGCAGCAGCTGACGCCGCACACCCCCGTCCAGACCCCGATCGGCCTCGGTGCCCACCGGCGCCAGGCGCACCCCGGGCAGGGCCCCCACCTCCCGGATCAAGGCCTGCAGGCGCTGGGGCAGCAGCCGGCCACTCACCTGCAGGCTGGCCGTCACCGCCGCCGGCCGGTTGCGTTCGGCGTCGCGCCGCCAGGTGCTTGGCGAGGTGACCCGCAGCTCCTCCACCTGCTGCCCCTGCAGCGCCGTCCGCACCGCCGCCAGACGCTCCTGCAGGCTCTGGAGGGCCCCATCCGCCGTGGCTGCCTCCGTCTCCAGGGACAGGGAGAAGGAGAGCCGGCGGGTGGGCCGCTCCTGTTCCGCGCTGCCCCTGGCCTCCAGCAGGGTGCCCTCACAGCGCAGCTGCACCTGGGCGACCGCGGCGCCCGGCCAGGAACCGAGCGCCGTCAGGCCCAGCAGAAGGACGAAGGGGCGCAGGCAGATCGGGCGCATCGATTCGGGGAACGGTTGCTCCCAGACTGCTCTCCCATAGAGCCGAACACCAGGATCGGCGGCAGGATGGGGCGGTCGAAGCGAGCGCCTTGGCCCTGCTGCAGATCTGGATCAGCGCCCTGGCCGCCACGGCCGGGCTGCTGGTGCTGGCCCGGCTCGGCCGCCTCAGGCACCTCCCCACCCTGCCCCTGCGGTTGCCCCTGCTGGCCATCGCCGCCTGGGCGCTGCTGAGTTCCCTGCCGCTGCAGGGGTTGCTGCCCGCCTATCGGGTGTGGGTGCTGCTCACCGACGACCTGCTGCTCACCTACGCCGCCATCCTTATCGTCCTCTGGGCCACCCTGGAGGTCCCGGCCCACCTGGGGCTGTGGCGCCCTCCACCGCAGCTGCTGATGCAGCTGCTCACGCTCGGCAGCGGCGCCCTGGCCACGGTGGTGCTGGTGCGGCAGTCGGCTCGGCTGGATCTGGTGGGACTGGTGACCACCTCCGCCGTGCTCACCGCCGTGATCGGCCTGGCGGCCCAGGAGTCCCTCAAGGACCTGTTCGCGGGTCTGGAACTGCAGCTGGGGGACGACTTCACCGAAGGGGACTTCCTCGAGCTCGACCAGGGGGTGCGCGGGGTGGTGGTGCGGGTGAGCTGGCGGGACACCATGCTCCGCAACATGGACGGCCAGCTGGTGGTGGTCCCCAACAGCCTCGTCACCGCACGGGTGCTGCGCAACCTGGGCCGCTCCGGGGCCGTCAGCAACCGGTTCAGCGTCGGCCTCGACTACGACCTGCCCCCGGCCCAGGCCAGGGCCCTGCTCGAGAAAGTCGTGCTGCAGCACCCCAAGGTGTTGGGCGAACCGGCCCCCTGTATCCGGGTGACGGAGTTCCAGGACAGTGCCATCGCCTACGAGCTGCAGGTGTGGCAGCGGGAACTGGGGGATGGCGCCATCGGCGATCTGCGCAGTGATCTTCTGGAGCAGATCTGGTACGCCCTGGCCCGGGAGGGCCAGAGCATTCCCTTCCCTGTGCGGGAGTTGCGTCCGCGCCGCCCCCAGGACAGGGACCAGCCACCCGGCCGCCCCTCCCGCCAGCAGTGCTGCCAGACCCTGGCCAGCGTGGGGATCTTCACTGATCTGAGCGGCGAGCAACTGGAGACGCTGGTGGAAGGCAGCCACCAGGTGGCCTACGGGCCCGGCGAGGCGGTGGTGCAGGAGGGGGCCGAGGGCTACTCGATGTTCCACGTGCTGCGGGGGGCCGTGGAGATCCTCAAGGAGATCGAGCCGGGCCACACCGTGGCCGTTCGCCAGCTGGGGCCCGGCGAGGTGTTCGGCGAGATGACCCTCTTCCTCGACGCCCCGCGCAGCGCCACGGTGCGGGCCACCGAGGAATGCCTGCTGCTGGAGGTGGACCGGGACAGCATCAAGGGCCTGCTGGACGAGAACCCCGATCTGCTGGAGCGCTTCGCCGCCATGGTGCAGGAGCGGCAGGCGGAGCTGAAAAGCCTGGATCGCGAACAGCACACCGAACGCTCCAATGCTCTCCTGGACACGATGAAACGGCTCTTCTTCGCCTTCAAGGGCACCTGATGGACAGCAAGAAAGGGCCAGGCTCCGGGCTGACCTCCCTGCTGGCACGGCTGGGGTTGCACCATCTGGGGGATCGCGTCCGCTCGCTTGTGCCCTACGCGGCCGCCGGACTGCTGCTGCTGGCCCTGCAGCGCAGCCCGATCAACGAAACCCTCAACCTGCTGCTCTACGACCTGATCACCAGCCTGCGCCAGGCTCCACCCGGCACGGTCAAGCCGATCACGATCATCGGCATCGACGAATCCGACCTCGCCACCTACGGGTTCCCCATCGATGACAAGGTGCTGTGCGAAGCCATCGACCGGCTGAACGCCGCAGGCGCGGTGGCGATCGGCCTGGACATCTACCGCGACCAGGGCGTCGGCCCCGACCAGGCCTGCCTGCGCAAGCGCTTCCGCACCAATCCCCGCCTGGTTTCGATCTTCAACGTGGCCGAAGCCATCGGCCCGGTGCCGGGGACGCCGGCCGACCGACGCGCCTTCAACGATCTGGTGCTGGATGCCGATGGGGTGATCCGCCGCGATCTGGTGCATGTGGCGGGCCAGGACGAAGCCACCGTGTCCCTGCCCCTGCGCCTGCTGGAGGTGGGCAAGGGCCAGCGCAGCCTGCGGCAGCGGCTGGAGAAGGGAAGCGAACCGGGCCCCTGGCTGGATCCGGCCTCCGGGGGCTACGACCAGCTGGATGCCGCCGGGTTCCAGCAGATGCTGTCGTTCCACCAGATCGGCAGCTTCCACCTCTGGAATCTCCAGGATGTGCTCGGTCGCCGGCCAATCCCCAGGGACCAGATCCGCGGCCACATCGTGCTGATCGGCAGCACAGCTCCCAGCTTGCGGGATCTCTTCCCCGTGCCCCAGACCCGCTCCGCTCTCGGGGCCAAGCAACTGCTGGTGCCCGGGGTCGAAATCCATGCCCATCGCCTGGCCGCCCTGATGGACCGCGACGTGGCCGGGGATCCGCGCCGCCTGCGGACCCTGCCCGGCTGGGTGGAGCGCGTCGCCGAGGTGCTGGCCGTGGTGCTGGGGATCGTGCTGGGGGAAGCCTTCCGGCTGCTGCGCCGCAGCGTCCTCGTGGTGGTGCTGGTGGCCGCCCTGATGGTGGGTGGCGCCGTGCTGCTGCTCTACAACTTCGTCTGGGTCGGGTTGAGCCTGCCCCTGACCGGGCTGATCGCCATGGCCGGTGCGGCCTGGGTGCGCCGGGGCGCCTCCAGCCAGAAACAACGCCAGCAGATCGAGCGGCTCCTCGGCCAGACCACCTCCCCGGCCGTCGCCCGCCAGCTCTGGAACCAGCGGGATGGGCTGCTCAGCGACGGCCGCTTCGAGGGGCGCCAGCTGCCGGTCACCGTGCTGATGTCGGACACCTGCTCCTTCACGAGCGTGTCGGAACGCCTCACCCCCGGGGAGCTGCTCGACTGGCTGAACCGGGGCATGGCCCTGTTCGTCCCCGCGATCACGCGCCGGGGCGGCATGGTCAACAAGTTCACCGGCGACGGGCTGCTGGCGGTCTTCGGCGCCCCCCTGAGCAGTGGCGAGCAGGCGGACGCCAAGGCCGCCATCGATGCCACCCTGGCGATTCAGCGGGCCGTGGCCAGCCTCAATGAGGAACTGGAAAAGGAGGGGCTGCCGGCCATGAACCTGCGCATCGGCGTCCACTCCGGAGCCGTTCTGGCGGGATCGATGGGCAGCAGCGAGCGGCTGGAGTACGCCGTGATCGGCGATGCCGTGAACTGCGCCGCACGGCTGGAAAGCATCGACAAGGAGCGTCAGACCAATCTCTGCCGGGTGCTGGTGTCGTCCAGCACGGTGGATCTGCTGCCCAAGGGGCTGCCCCTGGAGTGGCTCGACTGGGGTTCGTTAAGCGTCAAGGGGCGCACCGAACCCCTGCGCATCTGGGAGCTGCGGGGTGGCCTCAGGCTGGACAGCGCACTGGAATCCGCTCCGGCCACTGGGCCGTGATCAGATCGGTCAGGCCGAAGGTGGCTCCCACTTCCTCGCGGGACACGCTGGAGCCACAGGACCGATGCAGCTTGGCCAGGGAGGCCTGCACCGCGGCATCCTCCTTGGAGGCTTCCGTCACCAGCAGGCTGAGGGCCGGCGGCGAGTCCGCGGCCACGAAGTTGAGCGGATCGGCCGGGGTGGGGGTGGCCGCCGCCCCGGGGCAGATGTAGCTCGACTCCCACATGGTCGGCACCTTCACCGGGGGCAGGGTCAGGAGGGTGATGCCCGGTGAGGAGGCCGGCAGCACCCGGCGCTGGCCCGAGGCCATCGACCCGTCCACCGTGCCGCGACCGCTCAGCGGGCGGAACGTGATCTCCAGGGGGCTGGGGGCCGCACTGGGGCCTTCAAGCACGCCGAGGAAACGGGCCTTGCCTGGAGCGAAGACACTGCTGGTGGGCACCAGATGGGCCAGAAGGCGACTGGCGCATTCACCCCGGGTTCCTCCGCCCACCCGCCTGCCGGGGAAGCTTTTACGCAGCTCACTCTGGGCCTGGGCCTGCGGCGGCTCGATCACCGCCAGGGGGGCCAAGGTCAGGAGGGAAGAAGCGGCCAGCAACACGAAGGGCGAACGCCGCGAAGAAGCCACGGAGGTGTTTCGGACCAGGGCACGGGATCGGACATCCATAGGGGGACCAGCAACCTTTCTCTTCATTGGAACCAGAGCGGTGTGGAGGCCTGCCGAATCGCCAGCCAGGCCCAGAGGAACTTGCAGATGATGTGAAGCGCCTGATCGAAGGACAGGGTCCACAGGCGTCGGCACTTACCGAAGTCAATCATTAGATGCACGAGCCATTCTGCCATACCCAAAAGGGGGGACTGGGTCACCATGCCTACCAGAAATCCATGGATGGCGGCATGGGCGGTGAGCCACCACCCCCACCCGAGGGTCACCCCGCATCCGGGGCATTTCTCGCGCGCCATGCGATCGCTCTGGAGCCCGAAATCCCCGAGGAAATGGGCCATCGCCAGCATCAGAAAGACGTTGAAGACCGCTGGAAGATCAGGCACTGAATGAGGAACCGGGTGGACCGTGGAGACCCACCACAAGTGGGGCAGGAAGAAGGAAGGAATCAGGCCAGGAAAGCCGCTGTTGATGGATCACCAGGGAGTGCCGATCAACTGAACCCCGGCCCAGAAGTAGGGATGGGCCATACCTGACGCAACGCGGCGCTGCTGGGTGGGTGTCAGATCGGTGAGCAGCGGGACTCCATCGGACCCGATGACCTTATCGCCCTGAAGCCGCACCTTGCCAGTGGCCATCGCCTGCCGTGTGGCCCGCAGGGCATCGGCTTTCTGGACGCCCTGATCGAGGTAGCGATAGAGCTGCAGGAAATAGGCGGAGGTAGCGACATCGTCCACGTACCAGAGGGTTCCGATCGCACTTCGTGATCCCGCCTGCAGGGCCAGGCCGGCAAAACCAAGCTCACTGTCGCTATCCCCCAGGGCCGTGCGACAGGCGCTCAGGACGAACAGTTCAAGCGGACTGCCACTGCGTTGCTGCCGCAGGCGGGAAAACTCCTGAAGGCTGACGGCGCCGGTTCCGGTGAAGATGCGGGCCTGCGACGGTCCCCCTGGCATGAACTCCGCATGGGTGGCCACGTGCAGCCGCTCGTAACGCGGGTCGGCCGCCTGGCTCAGCAGCACCTCCGGGGTGAACGTCTTGTTCAGGAAGCGGTCGATGCCGACCCCATCCGGGATACCGGCCAGCTCCTCGGGCACCAGGGGAAGGGGGCTGAGTCCTTCGAACTCCGAGGCCCCCGCCGCCAGCACCCGGCCCCTTGTCAGCCGGGGAGGGCCGAAGGAGGTGAGGTTGAGGGACGGGGTGATCGAGAAGCCGAATTGGTCGCCGAAAAAGCTGGCGCCGTCATGCAGGGCCGCGAAGGGGAGCCCCTGCAGGCCCCTGTCGGCGACGATCACGAGGGTGGTGATGCCCTTGGCCTTGAGCTCCTCGGCAACGGGCGCAATCAGGGCCCGGTGGATCTGCCTGGACGGGGAGTCAGGATTCTCCACCTGGAGGGGTTCGAGACGGGCCAGTTGCCGGTAAAGCGCCCGCAACTGGTCGCCGAAGCGCTCCCTGGAAAGCTCAACCCGCTTGCCCACGGGCTCGCCCTTGCGGCTGAGCAGGATCAGATCGAGGAAGGAATTGGTGGGCTTCTGATCGGTTCCAGCTGGGGCCTTCGGCTCCTGGCCCGCAACGGACGTCTCCTGGCCGGCCACCTGCTTCTGTTCGGTGAAGGAGATCATCAGCACCGCCGGGTTGAAGCGCTCGTCGTCCTTGTCCCCCTTCTGGGAGGCCTTGCTGAGCAGTCGTTGCAATTCCTCCAGGCGAAGGGTTCCGTTGGAATCAGCCCCCAGGCCCACATCGCCCAGGGACTTTTTGACATCCTCCGTCCGCTGCTGATCCCCATCGGAAAGGGCCGCGGCCACCAGGGCGGGCGACAGGGCGCTGGTGGTGGTGGTGAGGGGGCCAGTCGTCGCCACCGCTCTGCCCGCCAGGCTGAAATCGGCCTCCGAGAGATTCACCGCCAAGGCATCGGAACCCACCCCGATACGGCTGGCGATGAGGGTGGAGCCGAGGGGACTCGTCTGGGTCGAAGGGAAGATCCGATAGCCGAGATCCGGCACCAGGAGCGACGGACTTGGGAGAGGGGAAGGTGACGGGTCCTGTGGAGGCGTCACCGTCTGCGGTGGCGATGCGATGGGTGGCCCCGGCGGGATCACCGTCTGCGGTGGCGATGCGATGGGTGGCCCCGGCGGGATGGGTGGCCTCGGTGGGATGGGAGAGACGGGCGGTCCAGGGGGCGGTGGCAGGGTCGCCGCCAGAGTCCCGCCAAAGGTTGCCGGCAACAGCGGATCATTGGTTGTAACCACATTTTGAAGCGTGAAACCAACTGGCAGGAAGATCTGAGCTGGGAGGAAAGCTCCGGTGATGGTTTTGGCCCGGATCAGGTCGAAAGCAGTGGTGACGCCCACAATCGGCGGAGAAACCACTTGCAGACCCCCGCCAAGAACGGTGTCACCGAAGATGGAGAGCTGATCGGCGGTGGAAAGATCGAAAAGGAGCTGGCTGTTGTCCGCCAAACGGAAGCTTGCGGCGCGAATGACGAGCGAACCAATGGGATCCAGCAACGCCGCAGGGGCCCCAGGCAGAAGAGAGCCTCCATTAGTGAAAGACCCCTGACCGGAACCCACCACAATCTCACCGGAACCCTGGACGGTTCCATCATTCCGAAAAGTGGCACTGTCAATCCGCAGCGTTGCCGAACCATTCCCCTGCAGAACAATCGAGGTGCCAGGGGAGATAGTCGCAGTCTTTAGATTCAAGGTGCTGTTGGGAGCAATCAGGATCGATCCGGCACTGGCAAGGTCCGCCAGCTGATTGGATCCAGTCAGCTGCAACCGTGCCCCAGCTTCAACTGCCAGATTGGGGCCAACGACGCTCGCCTGGTTGAGAGCGAGGGTGGCGCCATCAGCAACTCTGATCAAGGTCGATTTTATCGGGGTGACATCCCTGAAAATTCCACCATCGATAAGACTGACCTGAGCAGAAGGGCCAATTTTAAGCTGTGCCGTCGTGAAGGCCGTGACGAGGCGGCCAGGCCCCTGGATGTAACTTCTTGAGACATCCAGAATGGCAGGCTTCGGATTAGCAAAAGAGGAAAGTTGAATTTCCCCCAGGCTGGTTACAAGGTCCCCATTTTTGGTATCACTCCAGGCGAACTCTCCGGTGCGAACCGTGCCCGAGAGGAGTTTGAAGGGGGAAACGGCACCGGTGAGTTTGATGTTGCCATCAATCCGTGAGGCACCCTGCAAGGCCCGAAGGGTTCCGGTGTTGATATCAACCGCGCCCTTCGTCCAGCTGATGGAGCCTGCAGGTGTGGAGGCATCCGCTGTTTTCTGGTACCAGAGATCGACATCCAGACGTCCCGTTGCGGAGGTGTTCGAGAAAGCGACCGGGTCCGCACCTGGAATGTCGATCCGGATGAGGCCGTCTGCCTTCAACTCCAACGTGGCGTTCGATCCAATGGTTTTCTGGACCGGGGCCAGAAGCGAAATGGTTCCCGACTGGGTTGCGACGGAATCGGTCGTGTCGACTGAGACAGTCTGGCCGTTGTTGAGGGCCGTGTTGATCAGGGAAACATCGATGAGCGACGCGGAGCCCCCCCCGGGGATGCCGCCGGGGAATGGTCCGCCCCCAAGCCCGGTGGCAACGATCTCGATGTCACGGGGATCGATCAGCCAGGTGCCGCCTCGCCCCCTGGGTGCGGAAAGATCCGGCGAGGTGGACAGTGCCAGCGACCCCGCAGAGGTTTCCACAAATCCACCATCGCCACCCTGCGGGCCGCCCCGGGCGCTGATGGCACCAGCCACCTCGGCCCGTTCCTTGGCGAGGACCAGAATGCGGCCGCCAGGGCCGGTCCCGGTGGCGTCCGCCCGCACGGTGGAGGCGGCGTCCGCCGTGGTGCTCCGTGCGGTCACGCTGCTGAGGCGATCGGCACCGACCTGCACGTCCCCACCCGCCGTGCGGCCCGTCGCCAGAAGGCTGGATCCGGCCAGGGACACCTGCTGTCCGGAGAGGCTGATGCGTCCGCCGCTGCCAGCCGGATCGGAGACATCCACCGTGCTGTTCTGCAGGGCCACCTGCTGGCCCTGCAGGGTCACCTGGCCCCCGGGGGCCTGAAGCCGGGCGCCCCCCAGGAGCACGTGGCCACCCTGGGCATCCAGCAGCAACCCGCCATCCACGGTGAGCAGGCCCCCCTCGATGGCCAGATCCCCCTGGGCGGAAAGGCCAAGCGGGCCCAGGGCGGACGGGTCAGTGCTGAGGCCGGCCAGGCCCAGGACGGGTGTCCCGGCCAGGGAGGCGGCGTCCGCGGCCGTGGTGGCGTGCACGTCAAAGCGACCCTCACCCACCCGCAGGCTGGTGGCGGTCGTCAGGTTGAGTTGCTGGACATTGGTGAAGCTGCCGGCTCCGCTGAGCCGGATTCCCCCCGGGGAGAGCCAGACGAGGTTGGCCGGACCACTCAGGGTGATGGCCTTGTCGATGAAGCTGCCCAAGGGGTGGGTGACGCCCACCATCACGTTGCGGTGACCACCCACCTCGAGGCTGACGCCGGTGATGGCGCCGCGCGTGTCAAAGGCGGAGAAGCGGTGAAAGAGGTTGGCCCCGGCGGAGGTGCCCCCCTGAATCGCACAGGCACCTGCGAAGCAACTGCCTCCGGGACGGCCATTGACCACACTGCCCAGTCCAAGGCCCCCGCCAGTGGCGGTGATCTCGCCGGCGGCGACCGGGGCGGCCGCCAGGCCGAGCAGAGCGAGCACCCGCAGGGGGGCGAGCCAAAGCGTTGATTTCAAAGCAGACGCTGAGCCCGTGGATGCCTCCTCGGCCAACTCACCGGGCCTTTGGTAGCCGTTGCTACTCAAAGTCCTGCCCACCGTGCTGCGAGACAGGTAAGTTCTCTGATCATCGATGGCTGTCGCATTCCGTTGGTCATTCCTCACGCATCAGGCGCTACTCCGCCTGACCCCGTCAACATCTAAGAACGCTACCAGCTTCCCTTCTGAGCGAGAACACGGCCCTCCCTGATGCTGCTCCTTCTCGCCCAGTTGGCGGCGCCACCGTTGCAGGACGGCCCGGTCCGCCTTCCGGGCCCTCCCCGCCAGCTGGAACGACCGGCCCCCACCGAAACGCCGCCGTCCGCCCCCGTTGACATACGGCCCCTGGAAACCCCAGCGCCCGAACCCGACGGCGCCAGGCCTCTCCCCAGCCCGGCCCAGCCACCGACGCTCCTGCCGTCCGGCTCACTGCCGGAGATCCGCGGGCTGACGCTTTACAGCCCCGAGAAGGTGCGTGATCTGCTGGCGGAATGCAGCAGGATCGCCGATCCCCAGGAGCGACTCAAGGCCTGCGCCGTCGCCCTCAGCACCCAGCTCGTCTTCGATGGGTATGTGAGCAGCCGCGTTTACGTGGAGAGCGACCCGACACCGGGGTACCTCAATGTGGCGGAGGGGCGTGTGGTCGGCATCCAGGTGTCCGGCAGCGATGCCCGGCTGAACCGTCGCATCGAGAGGTTGTTGCGCCCCCTGCGGGGCCAGATCCTGCGGCTTTCGACGGTGGAGCTGCAGTTGCAGCTGCTCAAGCGGCAGCCGGGCATCGAGAGCGTGCGGGGCACCCTGGCGCGGTTGGGCAGTGATCCCTCCGAAGGGGTGTTCCGGGTCGCGGTCGAGCCGGCCCGCGAACCCTGGCAAGGGGATCTGGCGCTGCGCAACGACGGCACCAACGGCTCCGGCGAGTTCCGGGCCGTGGCCACGCTGCTCAAACCCAGCCTGCTGCGGCGAGGGGACACCCTGCTGATCTACGGCGAGCTGGATGCCACCGACAGCCCCGAACTGGGCGCGGCCATCGCTTCGGTCAGTTACACCTACCCCTTCAGCGACACCTTCAGCCTCACCGGTGGTTTCGGTTTCAGCCGCCGCAATCTGGTGGAGCTGCCGTCGCCGGTGGATGGCTTCTCCACCAGCCAGTTCCAGGCCCTGGCCCAGTTTGAATGGGTGTTCCGCGAATCCCTCAGCCAGCGCTGGAGCCTCTTCGCCGGCTACAGCAACAGCCGCAGCAACACCTATGAGCAGGACACCGCCCTGCCGGCCGCCGTGCCCGAAAGTGTCCGCAGCCCAGCGGGCGGATACCTGCGCTTCGGCGTCAACGCCAGTGGGCTGAGCCGCCACGCCAGCTGGAATGGCAGTGCCTACCTGCTGCAGGGCGTGACCGCCGCGACCCCGGCGGTCCAGCGCCAGCAGTTGGCGGAAGCGGGCATCGCCGTGGGCGGCGCCACCGCCATCGGGGGCTTCCTCTCCGGCTCCTGGAGCGTGGCACCCCGCTGGCAGATCAATCTGCGGACCGCCGCCCAGCTGGCCTTCGCGCCGCTCACCTCATCGATGCAGTTCACCCTCGGCTCCGATGTGGGGCTGCGCGGGCTTCCCGGCCAGCTGATCAGCGGTGACAGCGGCTGGCTGGCCAGCACCGAAGCGGTGTGGACCTTCTGGAACAGCAAGACCAGTGCCCTCCAGCTCGTGCCGTTCATCGGCGCCGGGGGCATCCGCACCAAGTTCAACGGTGGCTCCTTCGGTGACACGGTGGGGGCCGGTGGGGTGCTGGTGCGCTGGCTGGCCAGCAACCAGTGGACGGTGGAACTGGGCTGGGCCCAGCCGTTCTCCACCACCGACAACCTCGGGGTCTGGAATGACTGGCTGCTGGGGCAGGGCCTCTACACCAAGGTGAACTACCGCTTCTGAGCCCCGGATTCCGAGGCTCAGGCCCCGCCCAGCTGGTCGGCCAGCAACCGGCGGGCCTCCACCAGGGCCCCATCGAGGGCCCCGCCGTCTCGCCCTCCCGCCTGGGCCAGCTGGGGACGGCCGCCGCCGCCACCGCCACAGAGCTGGGCGATGCCGCCGATGAAGGCCCCCGCCTTGGCGCCGGAAGCCACCACCGCCGCACCGAAGGCGGCCACCAGCATCACCTTGCCCAGGTCCGCCGGGTCCGGCAGACCGCCGAGCACCACGGCCGCCCCGTCACCGAGCTGCTGCTGCAAGCGCTGGGCCGCCTCCTGGAGGCCGGCCCCATCAACCCCATCAAGGCGCTGCACCAGCAGCCGATGGGGGCCGAGCGCTTCGGCGCGCTCTGCCAGGGCGCTGGCCTTGGCCACCGCCAGGGCAGCACGCGCTGCCACCAGCTCCTTGGCGGTGGCCCGCAGCTCATCGGCCTGGGCCGCGACGCGCTCGAGGATCTCGCCGGGCTGGGCCTTGAAACGATCGGCCAGCTCCCGCACCACCCGGTCACGCTCCCTCAGATAAGGAAGCAGGGCGGGACCGGCCACCGCCTCGATGCGGCGGATCCCCGCCGCCACCCCCGTCTCGGCGATGATCCGGAACAGGCCGATCTCGGCGGTGTTGGCCACATGGGTGCCGCCGCAGAGCTCCATCGAGACACCGGGCACGTCCACCACCCGCACGACCTCGCCGTACTTCTCGCCGAACATCGCCACGGCACCGGCCGCCCTGGCCTGCTCCAGGTCCATCTCCTCCACCGCCAGGGGATGGGCCTCGGCGATCCAGCCGTTGACCAGGTCCTCGATCTGCTCCAGTTCGGCCGGGGTGAGGGCCCGGGGGCAATGGACGTCGAAGCGCAGCCGGTCGAAGTCCACCAGGGATCCCGCCTGGGAGAGGCCGTCATCGACCACCTGCTTGAGGGCCGCCTGCAGCAGGTGGGTGGCCGTGTGGTGGGCCTGGGCGCGGCGGCGGCAGCTGCGATCCACCCGGGCCTGCACCACCTGGCCCACCTCCAGGCGGCCGCGCTCGACGTGACCGCCATGCACGAACACGCTGCGGTTGCGGCTCACGGCGTCGATACGCACGATCAGGCCGGCCTCGAGGCCGGCAGCCGCGTCGCCGGCCAGCAGCACGCCCCGATCGCCCACCTGGCCACCGGATTCGCCATAGAACGGCGTGCTGTCGAGCACGATCTGCACCGCATCACCGGCGTTGGCGACGGTGGCCGGTTCGCCGTTCACCACCAGGGCCAGCACGCAGGCCGCTTGGTCGAGGGCCTCGTAGCCACGGAAGTCGGTGGGCTCGAGGGCACCGGCCACCTGGTCGATCGCCCCCTGCAGGGTGAGGTCGATGCTCACGGCCGCGGCTTTGGCCCGCTGCCGCTGCCGCTCCATGGCCGCCTCGAAGCCGTCCAGATCCACCGTCAGGCCGTGCTCCTCAGCGATCTCCTCAGTGAGCTCCAAGGGGAAGCCATAGGTGTCGTAGAGCTCGAAGGCCACATCACCGCTGATGTGCTCCGGCCGGGCGGCGAGCACCTCGGCCAGCAGCTTCTCGCCCCGTTCCAGGGTTTCCAGGAAGCGGGCCTCCTCCCGCACCAGTTCGGTCAGGATCACCTCCCGACGGACCAGCAACTGCGGGTAGGCCGCCGCCATCAGGGCGATCGCCGCCTCCCCCATCGCCACCAGGAAGGGGCGGTCGATGCCCAGCAAGCGGCCATGGCGCACCACCCGGCGCAGCAGGCGGCGCAGCACGTAGCCCCGGCCCAGGTTGGAGGCGGTGACCCCGTCGGCGATCAGCTGGGTGATGGCCCGGCTGTGGTCGCCGATCACCTTGAGGGAGGTCTGGCCACGGGCATCGAGGGCGGGGTAGTCCAGCCCCGCCAGCGCAGCAGCCGTCTCGACCAGGGGAACGATGAGGTCGGTCTCGTAGTTGTTCGGGACCTGCTGCAGGATCTGGGCCATGCGCTCCAGGCCCATGCCGGTGTCGATGCTGCGCCGGGCCAGGGGCGTGAGGGTGCCAGCCGCGTCGCGGTTGTACTGCATGAACACCAGGTTGTAGAACTCGATGAAGCGGCTGTCGTCCTCCAGGTCGATGGCGTCATCGCCCCGCTCGGGGTGGAAGTCGTAGTAGATCTCCGAGCAGGGGCCACAGGGGCCGGTGGGGCCGGAAGCCCAGAAGTTGTCGGCCTCGTCCATGCGGATGATCCGCTTCGGGTCCACCCCCACGGTGTCCCGCCAGATGGCGGCCGCCTCGTCGTCCTCCCGGAAGACGCTGACCACCAGATGGGCCGGGTCGAGGCCGAACACCTCGGTGGTGAGTTCCCAGGCCCAGCGGATCGCCTGCTCCTTGAAGTAGTCGCCGAAGGAGAAGTTCCCCAGCATCTCGAAGAAGGTGTGGTGCCGGGCGGTGCGGCCCACGTTCTCGATGTCGTTGGTGCGGATGCACTTCTGGCTGCTGGTGGCCCGGGGAGCCGGAGGCGGGGCCTGGCCGAGGAACACCGGCTTGAACGGCAGCATGCCGGCGATGGTGAGCAACACCGTGGGGTCGTCCGGCACCAGGGAGGCGCTGGCCATCCGCCGGTGGCCCCGCCGTTCGTAGAACGCGAGGAAGGCCTCACGGATCTCGGCCCCGCTGCGAGGCCTGGGCAGGGTGGGGTCGGCAGCCATGACGGGAACGCAGGCAGAGGTCCTGGGACAGGCATGATCGCCCAACGCGGGAGCCCGCCGGGCGCTCAGTAGTGCTCCATCAGCGTCAGCTGGACGCTCGTCTGGCTGAGCTTGGCGCCGATGTCGCAGGTGAGCGCCTTGAGCAGGGCGATCACCACATCGGGATGGCTGGCGCTGAGGGCCTCGAAGGCGCTGCGGTGCAACACCCAGCATTCGCCTGGCCGTGTGGCGATGATGTCGGCGGTGCGGGGCGTCTGGGCCACGAAGCCGATCTCGCCGAAGCAGAGCCCGGGGCCGAAGGTGGCCAGGCGGGTGGAGTGGCAAAGACCATCACCGGTCTTGATGTCGAGGGCGATGTCGAAGGAACCGGAACGCACCAGGAACAGCTCGTCTCCCGGATCCCCCCGACGGATGACGAAGTCACCGGCCACAAACGCCCTCCGAACCATGCGATCCACCAGGATCCGCCGATGCTCCTCGCTGAGGGGCGCCAGAAAGCCCTGCTCGCCGAGGTCGTCGCCACGGTCGGGGGCGCCCGCAGCGGCCTTGGGGTCGAACCACGACAGGAGCAGTTCCTCGGCGGCTTCAAGGGCCGAATCCAGGTGCTCGTAGGCGTCGATGCGATCGGTGATGGCCCAGTCCGGCTTCGAGACCAGGGGCAGCCGCCCGGCACGGGAAAGGAGAATCTCGACCCCGTTGTCCTCCAGCGAACAGAGCTGGCGGTCCAGCAGGTCGGAGGATTCCATCGGGCACTCGGTCACATGGGCCAGGTCGAGGATGAGGATGCGCACGTCGTTGCTGAGCCGCACCAGTTCGGAGGCCAGCTGCTCGATGCCGCCGAAGTCGAGCACCCCCTGCACGTGGATGATGCGCACCTTGTCGCGGTGGGGGGTCAGGATCTCCAGCTCGCGGTCGCTGCGCCAGCGGCGCGATTTGCGCTGGGACCCCTGGTAGGAACGGCGGATGGTGGCATCGGCCTGGGAGTACTGGTTGAACAGGCTCAGACCCACCCCCACCGACAACTGGCGGCAGACCGCCACCCCCCGGACGCTGTTGCCGAAGCTGTCGAGGGGCGGGGAGTAGGTGGCGATGCCGAGCCGCCCCGGAATCACCGCCAGAACACCGCCGGCGACGCCGCTCTTGGCCGGAATGCCGACATCGTGGAGCCACTGGCCGGCGAAGTCGTACATGCCGCACGTGCCCATCAGGGCCAGCACCCGAACCGTGATGTCGTACGACAGCGGCTGACCGCCGGTGAAGGGATTGCGTCCCTGGCAGGCCAGGGTGGCGGCCATCACCGCCAGGTCGTGGCAGGTGACGGAGATGGCGCACTGGCGGAAGTAGAGATCCAGGGCCGGTTCCGGGTCCGATTCGATGATGTTGAAGTTGCGCAGCAGGTGGCCGATGGCGCGGTTGCGGTGGCCCGTCTCCTTTTCCGAGCGGTAGACGTCTTCATTGATCGTCAGGCGCCGGCCGGCCAGCTCGCCGAAGTACTCCAGCAGCAGATCGACGGCACCGCCTGGATCGGCGTCACAGATCTGGGCGGAGGCGGCGATCGCCCCGGCATTGATCATCGGATTGCGTGGTTTGCCCGACTCGGGATCCAGGCTGATGGCGTTGAAGGCTTCCCCTGAAGGCTCCACATCGATCTTGCTGGCCATGAAGTCGAACGAAAGCGTCTTCAGCGCCAGGGCATAGATGAAGGGCTTGGAGATCGACTGGATGGTGAACTCCTTCCTGGTGTCACCGACCTCATAGATCCGCCCACCCGATGTCGCGATGACGATGCCGAAATCATCGGGGCAGGCCTTGGCCAGCTCGGGGATGTAGTCGGCCACCCGCCCCTCCCTGACCCCGCTGAAGGAGTTGTAGAGCTCCCCGAGCAACTCCTGAATGACGTTGGGATGGCGGTCGGCACCGTGCCGCGGCAGCTGCTCGTCGCCCTGGAGTCGGTCAGGCATTTGGTAGCTACAGATACCGGGAAATGGGTGGTCTTCCTATTCCCGCCTCCCACCATGACAGCGTCAGCGGTGGCTGACGCCTGCAAGTCTCAGGAGATACGGGAGCCGGGCTGCAGCAGAGCCTCCAGATCCACCGGATCGATCTGCTCGGCGGCCATGAAGCGCTTCGCATAGGTGAGGTAGACCCCGGAACGCAGGAAGAGATCGAACAGGTCCGCATCGATGCGGCCACGGTCCCGCAGATTGGCCAGGATCCCCAGCGACTGGGACAGGGGCATGCCTTGCTTGTAGGGGCGATCGGCGGCGGTGAGCGCCTCGAAGATGTCGGCAATGGCCAGAATCCGGGCCGGGATCGACAGCTGCTCCGCCGTCAGTCCCCTTGGGTAGCCGCGGCCATCCAGGGTTTCGTGGTGCCCCCCGGCGATCTCGGCAACCCGATCCATCGACGGGGGGAAGGCCATGCTCTCCAGCATCACGATCGTGTGAATCATGTGCTCGCGGATTTTGTAGATCTCCTCAGGGGTGAGCGTGCCCCTGGCCACGGACAGGTTGTAGAGCTCGCCGCGGTTGTAGAGCAGTTCCGGCACTGCCAGGTTGAAGCCCCACCTGGCCTCCGGCACTTCGGCGTCGGGCCTGGGGAGGCGATGGTGGGGAGCATCACGGAGCAGGGGCTCGGGGGCTGGCAGGGGCTCCGGAGGGCCGCTGCGCCTGGCCTGCTCCTCCCAGCCCAGCCCCTGACGGTCGTCGAAATGGCGCCACCAGCGGCGCTCCGCCAGCCGCTGGAGCTGGGCGAGATCCTCAGGGTCGGTGCCTTCACTGCCCAGATTGCAGCGGGCCACGCAGGCGAAATCCCGCTGCAGCTCCTGCTCCAGCTGCGCGTAGTCCCGCCGCAGGGTTTCCGGGTCTCCACCCGCCAGCAGGCCCTCCAGCATGGCGATGCGTCCATCCCGCAGCAGCACCTCGAAACGGGTGCGGATCTCATGAATCCGGTTGGTCGGGGCGTCCAGCTTGGTGGCCTTCTCCACCACCGCTTCGGGGGTCACGATCTTGCCGCAGTCGTGCAGCCAGGCCGCCGTGCGGAACTCCCGCCGCTCCGCGTCTCCCTTGAAACGGAAGGGGGCCAGCGGCCCCGCCTCGGTGGCCTCCGCCGCTTCCGCCAGCAGCAGCGCCAGCTCCGGCACCCGGGAACAGTGGCGGCCGGTGTGGGAGCTGCGGGCATCGATCGCCCCCGCCAGCAGGGCGATCATCGAATCGATCTGCCGCTGCTGCCCTTCCAGGGCCTGGGCCCGCTCGACGCAGACGGCCGCCAGGGCCGCCAGGGCTTCGATCAGCTGCTGGTCGCCGGCGTCGTAGGGACGCACCAGCGTCGCCGCCGTCTCGGGGGTGAGCAGGGAGGAGGACTCCCGCTTCCTGTTGATCAGCTGCATCACCCCCACCACGTCTCCGGCCATGGTGCGCAGCGGCACCACCAGCATCGACACCGCCCGGTAACCCGTGCGGCGGTCCAGGGCGGCGTCGAAGCGGTAGGGACGATCGACGGGAATGGCATACACGTCCGGAAGATTGAGCACGTCGCCATGCAGGGCCGCCCAGCCCACCAGGCGCTCGGGAGTGATCGGGAAGCGCACATCCAGCAGGCCCGAATCGATGCCGGCCCCTCGAGCCGCCAGGGAGCTGTTCTGGAAAGCCGTGAACCAGAGGCGTTTCTCCCCCTTCTCCTCTTCCACCAGGTAGATGCTGCCGGCATCGCTGAGGGTGAGATCCCTCGCGCTGGAGAGGATCTGCCGCAGCAGGGCGGGCAGATTGACCGCACCACTGATGGCCGTCGCGATCTGGAGCATCTCCGGCAACGCGCGCCGCGCCTGATTGGCGTCGGAGGCATGCGGTGGCGGGTGGGCGGCGGTCAAGAGGGTTGCCTGCCGGAATGGGGGGCCTGCTTCCCGGTCAGGAAGCCGGGCCATGCCCGATGGCCGTGAACGGAACAACGCCCGATGACCGTGCCAGGGCTGGGGAGAAGTTTGTGAGGGAGCTGAAAAAAATGCTGTGCTGGTTGAACCGCTGGCATGGCCAGCATCACTGAATAATGTAAGCCTGCCGATGGCCAGGCATGATCGGGCCATCGCCAAGGCCTTGCCGTTGACCCAGGCGTCCGACGATTCCCGTGCCCGTCTGCGGCTGCAGTCCCTGTCGTGGGCGCTGCTGGGCGGACTGGCCGCCGCCCTGATCGGGCTGCCGGCCGGCCTGGACAGTGGGCTGAGATCGGCGGGCTGTGGCTTCTTCTACGGCCTGCTGGCCTTCCACCTGCAGCGGGTCGATCCTGACGACGAGCACCTGGCCGCCGGGCTGGTGGGGGCGGTGTGCGGGATCCGCAGTCTGGGGGGCCCCGTGGCGATCACCTCCCTGGCCCTGCCCGTTCCGGAGATCCACTCCCTGCTCCACCAGCCCCTGGCGCATACCGCCATGGCGGCGATCATCGAACTGATGCGCGGCTGGTTGCCGCTCTGGCTTCCCCTGATCGGCAGCGCCCTGCTGCTAAGGGGCGCCCAACGCCTGCTGCCCGCCCTGCGGCCATGAGCCTCCTGCACGCCACCTGGCTGTTTCCGCCGGAAGGGGCCGGGGGCCGGCTGCTGCTCTGGGCCGACACCTGGAGGGTCGCCGCGCCGGTGGCGCCGCTGCGCACCGTTCCCGACCATCCCCTGTCCCTCAGCGTCGACGATCTGGGCGCCTGGCTGGATGACCATGGCCTCTGGTCGGAGGCCTTCCGCCCGGCGGAGGCGCTGCTCACCCTGCCCAGCCGCAGCCAGGGAGCCCGCGGCCGCCGCAAGGCCGCCCGTGAGGGGCTGGCGGCCTGGAGCGGCCTGCCGCTGCAGGCCGGCGAGCCGATCCCGAAGGAGGTGCAGTGGTGGCCCTGGCGGGTGGAAGGCCTGGCCCTTGATCCCGCCGCTGCCGGCGATTGGCTCGCCGGTCTGCCCCTCTCGGGCGACGATCCCGGGCTGGCGGACGATCTGCGCTGGTGGACCCACCTGGAGCGCTGGGCCCTGAGCCTGATCGCCCGGGGCCGCTGGTTGCCCCAGGTGGAGGAGGACCGGGCCCGCTGGCTGCCCCTGCTGAACCGGGAGGGGGACCGGCGCCGGCTCGAGGAACTGGCCATCCGGCTGCCCCAGGTG
>CALRQM020000021.1:0-44012 GCA_943370335.1 Bordetella parapertussis
TACAAGCTGGCCGGCGAGCTCACCCCCGCCGTGCTGCACGTGGCGGCCCGTTCCCTGGCGGCCCAGGGACTCTCGATCTTCGGCGACCACAGCGACGTGATGGCCTGCCGCGGCACAGGTTGCGTCATCCTCTGCTCGGCCTCGGTGCAGGAGGCCGGCGACTTCGCCGCCATCGCCACCCGGGCGAGCCTGCTGGGGCGGCTGCCGGTCCTGCACATGTTCGACGGCTTCCGCACCTCCCACGAGATCCAGAAGATCGAGCCCATCGACGACGCGGTGCTCCACGCCCTGATGCCGATGCAGGCGGTGGCGGCCCACCGCCACCGGGCCCTCTCCCCCGACCACCCGGTGCTGCGGGGCACGGCCCAGAACCCGGATGTCTACTTCCAGGCGCGGGAGTCGGTGAACCGCTTCTACGACGCCCTCCCCGGGCATCTGGTGGAGGCGATGGAACGCTTCGCCGGCCTCACCGGCCGCCTTTACGGGCCCTACGAGTACGTGGGGGCCGCCGATGCCGAGCGGGTGGTGGTGCTGATGGGCTCCGGCTGCGACACCGCTGAGGAGACGGCGTTGGCCTTGAACGCCGCCGGCGAACGGGTGGGCGTGCTCAAGGTGCGCCTGTTCCGGCCTTTCGTGGCGGCCCTGTTCGCCGCCGCCCTGCCGCCCACGGTGCAATCCCTGGCGGTGCTCGACCGCTGCAAGGAGCCCGGGGCCGGTGGCGAGCCCCTCTACCTCGATGCGGTGGCGGCCCTCAGTGAGGAGTGGCAGGCCTGCCATGGCGATCGGCCCCTGCCGCAGGTGGTGGGCGGCCGCTATGGCCTCTCTTCGAAGGAGTTCACCCCGGCGATGATGAAGGCGGTGTTCGACAACCTGCGCGCCGAGCGGCCCCGCAACCACTTCACCGTCGGCATCGACGACGACGTCACCCACCGCTCGCTGGCCGTCGCGGCGGACTTCCACGTGGATGGGGCCGACCAGGTGCGGGCCGTCTTCTACGGCCTGGGCTCGGACGGCACCGTGGGGGGCAACAAGGCCACGATCAAGATCATCGGGGAGCAGACCGACCTGTTCGCCCAGGCCTACTTCGTCTACGACTCCAAGAAATCCGGCTCGGTCACGGTGTCGCACCTGCGCTTCGGCCCCCGGCCGATCCGCGCCCCCTACCTGATCGAGCGACCCACCCTGGTGGCCTGCCACCAGTGGGATTTCGTCGACCGTTTCGACCTGCTGGCGGGCCTGGACCCCGGTGGGGTGCTGCTGCTCAACAGCCCCTTCCCGATCGAGGAGAGCTGGCGGCGGATGCCGGCCTCGCTGCGCTGCGGCATCCGGGAGCGGGGCCTGTCGGTGTGGCTGATCAACGCCTACCGGGTGGCCCGGGAGGCCGGCATGGGGAACCACATCAACCCGGTGATGCAGGCCTGCTTCTTCGCCGTCAGTGGCGTGCTGCCGCGGCAGGAGGCGATCGAGCAGATCCGCGTCTCCCTGCGCAAGACCTACGGCCGCAAGGGGGAGGCGGTGGTGGCCATGAACCTGCGCGCCCTCGATGCCACCCTCCAGCACCTGCGGCCGCTCGACTGGAGCCAGCTGCCGCTGGAGGACGATCTCCCGGCCCCGGCCCCTGTGGCCGACCGGCTCGCCGGTGCCCCCGCTTTCGTGCGCGAGGTGATCGCCCCCCTGCTGGAGCGGCGCGGCGATGCCCTGCCGGTCAGCGCCCTGCCCTGCGACGGCACCTGGCCCACCGGTACGGCCCATTGGGAGAAGCGCAACATCGCCGACACGGTGCCGGTGTGGGAGAGCGATCTCTGCGTGCAGTGCGGCAAATGCGTCATGGTGTGCCCCCACGCGGTGATTCGGGCCAAGGCGGTGGCGCCGGAGGCCCTGGCCGGTGCCCCCGAGGGATTCCGCCAGGCCCCGGCCCGTGACCCCGACTTCCAGGGCCGCAGTTTCACGATCCAGGTGGCCGTCGAGGACTGCACCGGCTGCGCCCTGTGTGTGGAGGTCTGCCCGGCCCGCGACCGCACCGAGCCGAAGCGCAAGGCGATCAACATGGCCCCCCAGCGCCCCCTGCGGGAGCAGGCCCGGGGCCACTGGGACTATTTCCTGGGGCTGCCCGAGATGGCCCGCGGCGACCTCAACCTGCACAAGATCGGCCAGCAGCAACTGCAGCAACCCCTGTTTGAGTTCTCCGGCGCCTGCGGTGGCTGCGGCGAAACGCCCTACCTCAAGCTGGCCAGCCAGCTGTTCGGCGACCGCATGCTGGTGGCCAACGCCACGGGCTGCTCCTCCATCTACGGCGGCAACCTGCCCACCACCCCCTGGAGCACCAACGCCGAGGGGCGCGGCCCGGCCTGGAGCAACTCCCTGTTCGAGGACAACGCCGAGTTCGGGCTGGGCATGCGCGTGGCCATCGACCAGCAGCGCCAGATGGCCCTCGAGCTGCTCGAGCGGCTGGGGCCGGCGCTGGAGCGGGCCGACCCCCTGCTTCCCGAGGTCCTGGTGGCGGCCATCCGCGACGCCGACCAGCACGATGAGGCCGGCATCGTCGCCCAGCGGCAGAGGGTGGAGGAGCTCAAGCGGCTGCTGCACGCCGTGGCGCCCGAGGCCCCCGGGGACGGCCAGGCCGCCCGTCTGCTGGATCTGGCCGATGCCCTGGTCAAGAAGAGCGTCTGGCTGGTGGGGGGCGACGGCTGGGCCTACGACATCGGCTTCGGTGGCCTCGACCACGTGCTGGCCAGTGGCCGGGACGTCAATGCCCTGGTGCTCGACACCGAGGTGTACTCCAACACCGGCGGCCAGATGTCGAAGGCGACCCCCCGGGCGGCGGTGGCCAAGTACGCCGCCGGCGGCAAGGCCGCCCCCAAGAAAGATCTCGGGCTGATGATGATGAGCTACGGCAGCGTCTATGTGGCCAGCGTCGCCATGGGGGCCCGCGACGAACACACGGTGCGGGCGTTCCTGGAGGCGGAAAGCTACCCGGGGCCGTCGCTGATCCTGGCCTACTCCCACTGCATCGCCCACGGCATCGACATGGCCAGGGGCATGGAGCAGCAGAAGGCGGCGGTGGACTCCGGCCGCTGGCTCCTCTACCGCTACGACCCGCGCCGCACCGAACGGGGGGAGCACCCGCTGCAGATCGACAGCCGGGGCCAGAAGCGTCCGCTGGCCGAGGCGATGGCCACGGAGAACCGCTTCCGCATGCTCTCCTTCAGCCAGCCGGAGCGGGCCCGGGCCCTGGCGCGCCAGGCGGAGCTGGAGGTGGCCCGGCGCTGGGCCATCTATCAGGCCCTCGCCGGTACCCAGGCCAAGTCACCGATGGAGGCACCGGCATGACCCGCCCCGATCTGTCCGTCACCTACCTGGGCCTGGAGCTGCGCAGCCCGCTGGTGGTGGGGGCCGCGGCGCCCCTCAGCGAGGACATCGACCAGTTGCTGCGGCTGGAGGAAGCCGGCGCCGCCGCCGTGGTGCTGCATTCGCTGTTCGAGGAGCAGATCGAGCGCGACCAGCTGGAGCTGCACCGGGTGACCCTGCAGGGGGCCGACAGCTACGGCGAGGCGCTCAGCTACTTCCCCGAGCCCTCGATCTTCCACGTGGGCCACGACCTCTACCTGCGCCACCTCGAGCAGGCCCGCGCCCGCCTGTCGGTGCCGGTGATCGCCAGCCTCAACGGCGCCCACCCCGGTCAGTGGGTGCAGGTGGCACGGCGGATGGAGTCGGCCGGCGCCAGCGCCCTGGAGTTGAACATCTATTCCGTCCCCACCGATCCCGACCTCTCCAGCGCGGCGATCGAGAACCAGGTGCTGGAGATCGTCGCCGAGGTGCGCGCCGAGGTGTCGCTGCCCCTGGCGGTGAAGCTCAGCCCCTTCTTCACCAACTTCGGCGCCATGGCCAAGCGGCTGGCCGCCGTCGGCGCCGATGGCCTGGTGCTGTTCAACCGCTTCTACCAGCCCGACATCGACATCGAGGAGCTGGAGGTGCGCCCCAACCTGCTGCTGTCCACCCCCCACGACCTGCGGCTGCCCCTGCGCTGGATCGCCCTGCTGCACGGCCGCCACCCGCTGGATCTGGCGGCCACCGGCGGCGTGCACCGCGGCACCGACGTGGTGCGCCTGCTGATGGCCGGTGCCGCCATCACCCAGGTTGTGGCCGCCCTGCTGCGCCACGGGCCCGGCCGGCTGGCGGGGCTGGAGGAGGAGCTGAGCCAGTGGTTGCTGGAGCACGAGCACGCCACCGCCCGGGAGCTGATCGGCTGCATGAGCCAGCAGCGCTGCCCCGATCCCAGCGAGTACGAGCGCTCCCAGTACATGCGCGCCGTCCAGACCTTCCTCCCCGCCGAGGCCGCGGCGGCCCCCGGTCCCTGGTGAGCGCTCCTGCCGTGCTGACGGCGGAGGTGGCCGCCGTGCGGGAGCTGGCGGCCGAGCTGGCCGCGATCACCACCCGCCCCTGGACCCTGATGGAGGTATGCGGCGGCCAGACCCACGCCATCGTGCGCTGGGGACTCGACCAGCTGCTCCCCCCCGGACTGCGGCTGATCCACGGCCCCGGCTGCCCGGTCTGCGTCACCCCGGCCGCCACGATCGATGCGGCCCGCACCCTGGCCCGCCGGCCGGAGGTGATTCTCTGCTCCTACGGCGACATGCTGCGGGTGCCGGGCGGTGCCGCCGATGGTGAGCCGGGGGATCTGCTGGGGGTGCGGGCCGCAGGGGGCGATGTGCGCCTGCTCACCTCCCCGTTGGAGGCCCTGGCCCTGGCCCGGCGCCATCCGGATCGCCAGGTGGTGTTCCTGGCGGTGGGTTTCGAGACCACGGCCCCGGCCACGGCCCTGCTGGTGCGCCAGGCGACGGCCGCTGGGGCGGCCAACCTCTCCCTGCTGGCGGCCCATGTGCGGGTGCCCCCGGCCATGGCGGCGATCCTCACCGCCGAGGGCAACCAGGTGCAGGGGTTCCTGGCGGCGGGGCACGTCTGCGCCGTGATGGGCACCACGGAGCTGGAGAACCTGGTGGATCGGCACCGGGTGCCGGTGGTGGTGAGCGGCTTCGAGCCCCTGGATCTGATGCGGGGCCTGGTGGCCTGCGTGCGCCAGCTGGAGCGGGGCGAGGCCCGGGTGGCGAATGCCTACGGCCGGGTGGTGCGGCAGCAGGGCAACCCGGCTGCCCGGGCCCTGCTGGAGTCTGTTTTTGAGGCGGTCGACCGGCCCTGGCGGGGCTTCGGCGTCATCCCCGGCGGTGGTATGGGGCTGAGGGCGCCCTTCCGCAGCCTGGAGGCTCGGGCTCGCTTCACCGACCTGCCAGGCCAACCGGCGGACGCTGCGGAGCCGGCGGGTGTCTGCATCAGTGGCGCCATCCTGCAGGGGCGCGCCAGGCCCTTGGACTGCCCGGCCTTCGGGAGCGCCTGTACCCCGGAGCATCCGCTGGGGGCACCGATGGTGTCCTCCGAGGGGGCCTGCGCGGCCTACCACCGTTACGGCCGCCGTGGCTGAACCGGCCCTGTCCGCCACGGCCCGCATCCAGCTGGCCCACGGCGGTGGCGGCACCCTGATGCAGCAGCTGATCGACGGCGAACTGCGCCGCCTCTACGCCGACCCCGACCAGGTGCTGCACGACGCCGCCCGCCTGTCCCTGCCCCACGGCCGGCTCGCCTTCACCACCGACAGCTACGTGGTGCAGCCCCTGGAGTTCGAGGGGGGCGACATCGGCACCTTGGCGGTGACGGGCACCGCCAACGACCTGGCGATGGCCGGCGCGAGGCCTTTGGTGCTGAGCCTGGGCCTGATCCTGGAGGAGGGGCTGGAGCTGGCCCTGCTGCGCCGCATCGTGGCGTCGCTGGGGACGGCGGCCCGGCGCTGCGGGGTGAGCATCGTCACCGGCGACACCAAGGTGGTGGAGCGGGGCAAGGGGGACGGGGCCTTCCTCAACACCAGCGGCATCGGCCTGCTGCAGGTGGACGATCCGATCGATCCGCTGGCGATCGTCCCCGGCGACCAGCTGCTGGTGAGCGGCGACCTGGGCCGCCACGGGGTGGCGATCCTGGCCGCCCGCCATGGCCTCGACCTGCAGCCCCCCCTGGCCACGGACTGCATGCCCCTGTGGCCCGCGGTGGAGGCGCTGCTGGCGGCGGGGGTGCGACTCCACTGCCTGCGGGATCTCACCCGGGGCGGCCTGGCCAGTGCCCTGCAGGAACTTGCGGCCCCCAACGCCCTGGAACTGCAGATTGAGGAAGCGTGCCTGCCGGTGGCGGAGCCGGTGCGCCGCACCTGTGAGCTGCTCGGCTTCGATCCGCTGCACCTGGCCAACGAGGGCCGCTTCCTGGCGGTGGTGCCCGAGGCCGACCGGGAGCGGGCCCTGGCGGTGCTGGCTCCGGCGGGGGGGGCCTGGATCGGCCGGGTGGCCGCCGGCCCCCCCAGGGGTCGGGTGTTGCTGCGCACCCCCTACGGCAGCGAGCGGGTGCTGGTTCCCCTCAGTGGGGAACTGCTGCCGCGGATTTGCTGAAGCGCGGCCTCACTGGATCGGCACCTGGGTCGGCTCGGCGCTGGGGGCGGGTCCCTTGCGGGGCACCGTCACCGTCAGCTGACCCTCCCGGGCCGTGGCCTGGAGGGCTGCGGTGTCAGCGTCCTCCGGCAGGGTGAAACTGCGGGAGAAATGGCCGTAGAAGCGCTCCACCCGGTGCAGGCGGGCGCTGTCCTCCTTTTTCTCCTGCTGCCGTTCTCCCTGCACGGTGAGGACTCCGTGGTCGATGGTCACCTTGAGATCCTCCTTGCGGACCCCGGGAATGTCCGCCTGGATCTCGTAGGCACCGTCGGTTTCGACGATGTCGACCCTGGGATTCCATTCGGCCATGGTGCCGGCGGCGTTGGCGCGACCCGAAGGCCAAGGCCAGGGCAGGGTGCGGGTGTAGCGGTCGAAGAGTTCTTCGACGTCCTTGAGGGTTTCCGAGGGAATGATGGCCATGGTGGTTCCTCCTGAATGGTGAAAGAGCCTGAATGGATCTGTCGTGGGGATCCACTGTTATGAATCCCCACCTTTGCCGTTGACAGGTTGGTGTGGATAGAATTGTGCAGATTGCTGCTTCTGAAGTGATCCTACGGAGACCATGAGGAGAGGCAGGCGATAGGCAGTCCTGGGCTTCTTCTTTACAATTCAATCTTATTGAAGCTCCCCGTTCGGCCTTGATAGTATTGACCGTTCTTTGGATGTCTTCACCATCCTCAACGGGCCGTTCGCCAGCGCTTGTCGAGGGCATCGGCGAGGATCACCAGCACCGGAGCCAGGGCCATCGGACCCAGCCAGGCCAGGGGGAAGGGAGCCATGCCGAACAGGGCCCCAAGGGCGGGGAGCAGCACCAGGGCACTGGCCAGCAGCGGTTCGCTGATCAGCCCCAGCCACAGCCACGGATTGGGAATTCCCAGCATCTCCCAGGCCGGGCGGCGTTCGCTGCGGCAGGCCAGCAGGGTGCCCATCTGGCCGGCCACGATCAGGTAGAAGGTGACGCTGGTCGCCTGCCGCTGGATGAGTTCCATGCTGGCCTCAGCCCCATGATGCAGCAACTGGGGGGCCAGGACGCGCAGCTCGCTCCAGCCCACTCCGTTGGCCCGCCAGGTCAGCAGATACCCCGCCATCGCCACCAGGGCCTTCACCAGTCCCAGCAGCAGGTAGGCCCGCACCATCACGGCGCGGTTGAGCAGGGCCTGTCCCCTCGGCCGCGGGGGCAGGCGCATCAACCCCGGCTCGGGGGGTTCAGCCCCCAGTCCAAGGGCGGGTAGCAGGTCCGTGCCCAGATCGACGGCCAGGATCTGCAGGATCGTGAGGGCGGCTGGAATCCCGGCGTTCACCATCGCCAGGAAAGGCACCACCTCCGCCACGTTCGACGCCAGCACATAGGTGATGAAGCGGCTGATGTTGGCCACCACCGACCGGCCGTAGCGCACCGCCTGCACGATCGTCGCGAAGTTGTCGTCGAGCAGCACGATGTCGGCGGCCTCGCGGGCCACGTCGGTCCCACTGATCCCCATCGCCAGCCCGACATCGGCGGCGCGCAGGGCCGGCGCATCGTTGACGCCATCGCCGGTGACGGCCACCACTTCCCCGAGGGCGCGGTAGGCCTGCACCAGGCGCAGCTTCTGTTCCGGCGCCATGCGGGCGAACACCAGCCTGCTGCGGAACTTGAGCAGCTGGCGCAGATGCACGTCGCTGATCTGGGCCAGGGTGGAGCCCTCGATCACCCGCACCGGGTCGGCGCTGGCCTGCTGTCGCGCCGTCGATCCTCCCTTCAACCCGGGCGGGTCGAGCAGGCCGATCTCCTGCGCGATCGCCTGGGCCGTGAGGCCGTAGTCGCCGGTGACCATCGTCACCTTGATGCCGGCGTCACGGCACTGGCGGATCGCGTCCGGCACCTCCGGGCGGGGTGGGTCGTAGAGACCGAGCAGACCGAGGAACATCTGGGCACTCTCCAGGGCCTCCGCCGGCGCCTCGTCGCATCCCCCATCGCCCCGCCGGAGCGCCACGGCGATGACGCGGTAGCCCCTGGAGGCCAGATCGTCGTTGGCGTCCACCACCCGCTGGCGCAGGGCGGCGTCCAGCGGGGCGTCCGCCTCAGGGGAAAGCCAGCTGGTGCAGTGCGCCAGCACGTCCAGAGGCGCCCCCTTGGTGATCAGCAGGGATCCTTCGGAGGCGATCGGCAGATCGTCGGCCCGGTCGCTCCAGTCCACCAGCACGGTCATGCGGCGGCGATGGGAATCGAAGGGGATCTCACGGCGTCGCTGCCGCCCGCGGCCGCGGCCGGCTCCAGGCGGGCGTTGGAGCAGAGGGCGGCGCAGCGCAGCAGCAGCCGCTCCAGGCCCTCTCCGTCCGTCGGCAGCCAGGTGCTCTCCACCGCCATGCGGTTGCCGGTGAGCGTTCCGGTCTTGTCGCAGCAGATGACGCTCACCGATCCCAGAGACTCCACCGCCGAGAGACGGCGGACCAGCGCCTTGCGCCGGGCCATCTGCTGGACGGCCATGGCCAGGGAGAGGGTCACAGTGGGCAGCAGCCCCTCGGGGACGTTGGCCACGATGATGCCCGTGGCGAACACCACGCTCTCCAGGGGGCCCATCCCGACCAGCAGGACACTGAGGGAAAACGCCACCAGTCCCATG
This sequence comes from Bordetella parapertussis, assembly GCA_943370335.1. Classification (GTDB taxonomy): domain Bacteria; phylum Cyanobacteriota; class Cyanobacteriia; order PCC-6307; family Cyanobiaceae; genus Cyanobium. The sequence continues at coordinate 9,128 of CALRQM020000021.1, forward strand.
GTCACGGAGATCGTGCAGATCGTGTGCACGATCCGGCCCACCTGCACCTCCAGGGTGCTGGCCGCCCGGGCGGTGCCGGCCGCCAGCCGGGCCACCTGCCCGAATTCCGTCTCGGCGCCCGTGGCGTAGACGAAGGCTTCCCCCCGTCCGGAGGCCACCATGCTGCCGGCCATCACCAGGTTGGTCCGCTCGCTGGTGCTGACCCTCGCCTGGAGCTGGGCGCCCTCGAGGGCCGCACTCTGGCGGGCCACCGGCAGGGATTCGCCGGTGAGCACCGACAGATCCAGATAGAGCTCCTGGGCCACGCTCACGCGGCAGTCGGCTGGAACCCTGTCCCCCTCCTCGAGCCGAAGGCGATCGCCGGCCACCAGCTGCTCCGCCGGCAGAAAGCACAGCTGGCCGTCGCGCCACACCTGCACCTGGCTGGGCAGGGCACGGGTGAGAGCCGCCAGGGTGCGCTCGGCCTGGAACTCCTGCCAGAAGGAGAAGACGCCGTTGATCAGGACCACCGACCAGATGGCCCAGCCCAGCTGGGGGGTGCCGGCGGCGAAGGCCAGACCTCCGGCGATCCACAGCAGCAGGGCCATGAAGTGGATCATCTGATCGAGGAACCGCAGGGCCAGGGGTCGGCGCTTGAGGGGAGGGAGCCGGTTGGCGCCGAAACGCGCCAGGCGCCGTTTGGCCTCTTCCCTGCTGAGACCCTCGGGTGTGGTCTGCAACGCCTGGTGGACGCTCTCCAGCGGCAGCGACCAGATCGGCTGGGAAGCGGCGAGCAGCACGGTTCGGCAGCGGAGTCCTTGATCAGCATGGCCACCATGGGATGGGGCGAAGCCCCGCCGCTAGCGTCGTCGAAGATTGTTGACGCCGCAGCCCATGCCCCCGTCGGCGCTGCGCCGCTCCCTGGCCCTGGTGGTCCTGGTCCTGGCCGCTGTTCCTGCGGTGGCGTCCGAGGTCGGCACCCTCTGGCGGCTCCGGGACGGCGCCGGCACCGTGTTCATCGCCGGTTCCCTGCACCAGCTGCGCCGCGACCGGGCCGAGCTTCCCCCGTCCTATGGCCGGGCCTACGGCGAGGCGGAGCGGCTGGCGATGGAGCTCGACATGGACGCCATCAGTCCGGCGGCCCTGGCCGGTGAGCTGGTGGGGCGTGCCATCGATCCTGAGGGTCGCTCCCTGCGCGACGGCCTGCCGGTGGCTTCCTGGCGGACCCTTCAGCCGCGCCTGGCTGGCCTGGGGCTGCCGGAGGCGGCCATCGATCGCTTCGAGCCCTGGGCCGTCGCCCTGCTGCTGGCCTCCGCCGAGTTCCTGCAACGGGGCTATTCCCCGGATCATGGAGTGGAGGGCCAGCTCCTGGCCAGGGCCGCCGCGGACCGCAAGCCCATCGACGGTCTGGAGACGCCGGCCCAGCAGTTCGAGCTGTTCGACGGGCTGCCCCGGGCCGATCAGGTGGACCTGCTGGAGATCACCCTGAAGGACCTCGATGGCCTCGGCCCCCGGCTCGATGCCCTCGAGGGCGCCTGGCGGGCCGGTGACCTGCCCCGACTCGAAGCCCTCCTGCTCGGAGACTACCGCCAGCGCCCGGATCTCCACGAGCGGCTGGTGGTCCGGCGCAATGCGGCCTGGGTGGCTCCGATCCGGGGGGTCCTGCAACGACCCGACGACACGCTGGTGGTGGTGGGCCTGATGCACCTGCTGGGGGATCGGGGGCTGATCGCCCTGTTGCGGGCGCAGGGGCTGAGGCCGGAACGGTTCATCGACGGTCGCTGGCAGCCGGATCCCTAGCGGAGATCGCCGCTGCGCTGGGCCCAGAGCGGTTGGTCGTCTGGGGCGGCGCCGCACCGCACCCGCTTCAGCAGCGCCAGCACCTCGGCGTCCTCGAGTTGCTCGAAGTGCTCATACCACTCCCCCACCGAGCTCAGCTGATCCACCTCCTTCAGCACTTCGAGGCGATCCACCAGAGGCGTCAGCAGCGGCAGCAGGCTCCTATCGAGCACCGGCACCGCCAGGGCCAGGGAGGCCGGCGACCAGCGGCGTAATGAGACAAGGGCGGCCCTGGTGGTCATGCCGGTGGCGATGCCGTCGTCCACCACGATCAGGTGGCGACCGCTCAGGAGGATGGGGTCGGGATCACCGAACAGCGACTGGCGCCGTGACAGCTCCTGCCGTTCCATCTCCACCAGCTCGTCGCAGCGCCCATCGACCTGTTCTCCGCCGGGGCCGCCAGGGTTGTCGGCCCAGAGCACCACATCGCCGGGGGCGACCGCGCCGATCGCCAGCTCCGGAGCCCAGGGCTGGGCCAGTTTGCGCACGGCCCAGGTGAACAGGGGCAGATCCAGCAGCTCCGCCATCGCCGCCGCCACCGGCACCCCGCCCCGCGGCAGCGCCACCAGGGAGGTGGTGGCGCCGGCGTGGCGGCAATCGAGAAACCGCCGGGCCAGGCCCTGGCCGGCGTCCCTGCGGTCTCTCCACAGCCGTCGGGATGGCGGCATCGACCTGCCCCTTGTCCGCTCCTGTCAGCATCATCGGACATCCACGGCGGCCCGGGTCAAAGGTCTGGCTGCAGGGCGTCGGCGGTCTCCAGCCGCTGCCCCCCATCCCGCCAGCTCAGCTCCCAGCCCTTGACGATCCTGTAGACGGCGGGCACCACCGCCAGGCTGAGCACCGTGGACACCAGCTGGCCGCTGAACACGACCGTGCCGATGCTCAGGCGGCTGGCGGCTCCGGCTCCGAAGGGAAACAGCAGCGGGATGCAGCCCGCCAGTGACGAGATCGCCGTCAGCAGGATCGGCCGTAGTCGGGCGACGGCGGCCCCGTGGATCGCCTCCTCCAGGGGCAGGCCAGCCTTGAGCCGTTGATTGGCGAACTCCACGATCAGGATGCCGTTCTTGGCCGCCAGGCTCGAGAGCACCAGCAGCCCCATCTGCCCATAGACATCCAGGGGCAGGCCCCGCAGGCTCAGGCCCATCACCGCGCCGAGCATGGCCAGCGGCACGGTGACCAGGATGATCAGCGGATCGATGAAGTTCTCGTAGAGGGCCGCCAGCACCAGCCCCATCACCAGGATCCCCAGGGCGAAGACGCGCACGTTGCCACCACCGGCGCGTGCTTCCTCCCGGGCCAGCCCGGCCCACTCCAGATCCACGGCGCCGGAATCGCGGCTGCGGTGCACCTGCTCCAGCAGGGCCATCGCCTGGCCGCTGCTGACCCCACGGCGCGGCAGGGCCCGGACGCTGATCGAGCGCACCAGGCGGGTGTGGTTGATGGTGGTCGGGCCGGCACCTTGCTCCACCTGCACCACCTCGGCCATGGGGATCAGCCGTCCCTCCCGGTTGCGCACCTGCAGGGCCAGCACCTCCTCCGTACCGGTGCGGGAGAGGCCGTCGAGCTGCACGATCACCTTGCGGACCTGGTCACCCTCAAAGGTGTCGTTGACGTAATCGCTGCCGAAGCTGGCTCCCAGGGTGTCGACCAAGGTGGCCAGATCCACCCCCAGGGAGGCCATGCGCAGGCGATCCGGCACCAGGGTCAGCTGGGGGGCCCCGGCGCTGAAGCGGGTGGACACCCGCTGGAAGGCTGGCCGGCCCTGGATCTCGCTGGCCTGGGCATCGGCGATGAAGGAGCGGGCCTCCTGCTCGAACGCCGCCAGGCTGAGCAGGCCGCCGCTGGTGTCGAGCAGTTCCAGTTCCAGCCCGCCTTCGCTGCTGAAGCCCCGCACACTCGGCGCCTCGCTGAGCTGCACCACGGCGGTGCGGATGCCTTTGGTGAGGAGGGCGTTCATCCGTTCCGCCACGGCGACGCTGGTCTGATCGGCCTCGGGCCGCTCCTTGATGGGCCGCAGCCGCAGGAAGAACTGCCCCTTGTTGGGGCTGCTGTCGCCGAAGGAGCGGCCCGCATAGAAGTTGGCGCTGCGGATCGCCGGTTCCTTGGTGGCGAGGCGCCGCACCTCCTCCAGCACCTTCTGGGTCTGGGGGAGGGCCGTCCCCTCCGGCAGGATCACCACCCCGCGCAGCTGGCCGGTGTCCTCCTGGGGGATGAAGGCGGTGGGGAACCGCTGCAGGCTGAACACCGTGAGCAGAAGCCCCGCCAGCAGCAGCGCCACCACCAGACGGCGCCGGGTGAGCACCCCCTGCAGCAGGCGGCCGTAGGGGGCTTCGATGGCTTCCAGGGCCCGGCGGGGAGGGTCGATCCAGCGCCGCAGCCAGCCCGGTTCGCGCCGTTCGGCGTGGAGCAGGCGGCTGGCGGCCACCGGGGTGAAGCTGATGGCGTTGATGGTGGAGAAGACCACCGCGCTGCTGATGGCGATGGCGATCGGGGCGTACAGCCGGCCCACGCTTCCTTCCATGGTCAGCACCGGCAGGAACACCACCACCAGCACCACGGAGGTGGCCACCACGGCACTGCCCAGTTCCGCCATCGCTTCGCGTGCCGCGAGGACGGGGGGGCGACCGTTCTCGATCCGCCGGCCGATGTCCTCACTCACCACGATGGCGTCATCCACCACCAGCCCGGAGGCCAGCACCATGCCGAACAGGGGGAGGGTGTTGATCGAGCTGCCGGCGAGCTTGAGCACGCTGAACGAGCCGATCAGGGCCACCGGCACGGCGCCGGCGGTGATCAGGGCCAGGCGGCTGTTGCCCAGTCCGAGCAGCAGCACCAGGAACACCAGCAGCACCGCGTCCCTCAGGGCCTCCACGGCGCCATCGATGCTGGCGCGCACGTTCTCGGCCTCGTCCACGATCACCTCCATCGCCACCCCGGGGGGGAAACGGGGGGCCAGGGCCTCGAGCGCCTCCTCCACGCCCCGCCGCACCTCGAGGGCGTTGCTGCCGTCGCGCTGGAAGATCCCCATCGCCACGGCCGTGTTGCCGTCCAGGTTGGTGGCGATGGTGTCGTAGGTCTCACTGCCGAGCTCCACCCGCCCGACGTCCTTGAGCAGGGTGACCCCGCCGTCGCCGGTGCGGGCCACCACGAGTTGTTCGAACTCCTGCGGCGAGCGCAGGCGGCCCTCCATCCGCAGGGGCAGGGTGGTCATCTGGCTGGCCGGAACGGGCGCTTCACCGGTCTGCCCCAGGGCCGCCAGGACGTTCTGCTGCTGCAGGGCCTGGCGCACCTCGGCGATCGTGAGATTGCGGGCCTGGAGGCGGTCGGGATCGAGCCACAGCCGGAAGGCCAGGCTGCTGCCGCCGAAGAGATTCACATCACCCACCCCGGCGACCCGGCGCAGCCGGTCGCGCACCACCTGATCCACCCACCCGGTGAGGAAGGTGTCGGCATAGGTGCCGCGGCTGGCGCTGAAGCTCAGCACCATCAGCAGATCATCGGAGCTGCGGCGCACCTGGACCCCGAACCGGGCCACCGGCGCCGGGAGCTGGCGGGCCACCACGGTGGCTTCGTTCTGGGTGTTGATCTGGTTGAGCTCCGGGTTGCCGCCCTCGAAGCCCAGGGTGATCGTGCTGCCGTTGGCCGAGCTGGTGGAACGGATCGTGTCGAGACGCTCCAGGCCGTTGAACTGTTTTTCCAGCAGGGCGGTGACACCCTGCTCCACCACCTCCGGTCCGGCCCCCGGATAGCTGGCCCGCACGGTGACCCGGCCCGGCGCGATCGGCGGCAGGTTTTCCACCTGCAGGACCGGCAGGCTCACCAGGCCCCCCAGCAGGATCAGCAGGCTGACGACCAGCGTCAGCACCGGCCGGCGCAGGAAGGGGTCGGAGATCGACTTCACGGAATCGCCTGGGTGGGCACCGACCCTTCTTGCCGTCGATCCTGGCAGGTCTTACCGCTGGGCCGCGATCAGCGCAGGTCGCGCTTCAGCACGGCGTAGAGGTAGTCGGGCGACTTGTAACGGCTGGGAAGGCAGATGTGGAGCTGCTCCAGCCGGCTCCAGCAGACCGTCTTCTGAATCGCCTCCATGGTGCGGCCCTCCTTGAGCAGCAGCCGCATCGCCTTGCAGTAAAGGGAATATTTCGCCTCCAGCTCTCCGATCGTGGGGGGCTGACCCTGGACCTGGGGCATGGCGGAAGGGGGCACCCGGGTTTTTCAGGGGCGCCGATCCACTCTACGAGCTGGCCAGGAGCCCCTCGACGCCCAGGGCCCTCGCCGGAGGGGCGTGGCCGAGGGTCGCGGCCTGCCCATCGCTGAGCCGCCCGGCCGCGTGCAGCACCCCCGTGATGCGCGGAATGTCGAGAACGGCATGGCAGCGGTAGCCCCCCTTGGCGAGCCGCTGGCGGGCGCTGGTGTCGGCCTGGCCGCCGTGGTCGATGAACACCACCACGTCCTCCACCTCCAGGCCGGAGCTTTCCAGCTTGGCGATGCCCTCCAGCACGCTGGTGCCGGTGATCAGGATGTCGTCCACCACCACCACCCGGTCCCCCTCCTCGAAGTCCCCTTCGATCAGGCGCCGGGCCCCGTGGGCCTTCACCTCCTTGCGGGGGTAGAGCAGGGGCTTGTGCAGCTGCAGCGACAACCCGGTGGCGGTGGGCAGGGAGCCGTAGGGAATGCCGGCGATGCGGTCGAAGACCAGCTCGCCGAGCTGGCCGGCGTAGGCATGCAGCACCCGGTGGACGAGGTTGGGATCGGAGATGATCTGGCGCAGGTCCACGTAGTAGTTGAAGACGGCGCCCGAGGCCTGCACGTAGTCGCCGAACAGCAGGCAGCCGATGTCGAACAGATCGACGATCAGACTGGCCAGGGGATCCCCGGCCCCATCGCCGTCGTCGTCGCCATTCGAGGCCGCACCGAGCCCCGCCCCGCCCTCCGGCTGCCGCCCCGGCAGCCACAGGCTGCAGACATCGCTCTGGTCCCGCGCCCGTCGCTCCAGCCAGCGGTCGCGCCGCTCGCTGATGCGTTGCTTGAGGGCGGCCGATCGCTCGGCGATGTCGTCCTCCACCAGCAGGTTCTGGGGCAGGGGCATCAGCAGGCCGTCGGCCGATGGGCTCAGTCCGGCCTCCAGCAGGGCATCGAGACGGTCCTCTTCGCCCCAGAGGCTGCGCAGAATCAGGAAGCGCTCCGGCGCCTCCAGGCGCACCCGGGCCAGGATGGCGGGGTCACTGGTGCCCACCTCCAGCAGCAGTTGGTCGGGGGTGGCCCAGAGCTGGCATTCCCGCACGATGCGCAGGTAGAGAGGGTTGTCCTCATCGGGGTGGTGCTGCAGCACCCTCGCGGCCGCATTGGAGCTGTGGCAGGTGATCACCACCGCCTTTTCCGGATACAGCAGGAAGGGGGCGGCGATGTCCTGGCCGGCCAGGGGCGAGAGGGTGACGCCGTCGGCGCCGAGCTCGCGGAACAGGTAATGGGCCAGGGCCGAGGAACTGTTCAGGTCCCCGTGCTTGGCATCGATGATCAGGGGGATGTCGAGGGGCACCAGTTCCCGCACCTCCCGCAGCAGTTCCAGGCCGACGGGGCCGAGGGCCTGGTAGAAGCCGAGGCTGGGTTTGTAGGCGCAGACGTGGTCGGCGGTGGCCTCCACCACCGCCTTGATCCAGTGGCGCGCCTGGGAGAGAAACGAGCGGCCCCCCATGCCGCGGCGGTGGGCCCAGGCCTGCAGCATCTCCGGGTTGGGATCGAGGCCGGTGACCAGGAGCGACTGACGGGCGGCGATGGCGTCGGTGAGCCGGACGAAAAAGCCCATCGCGCGGGGGGTGATTGCCCAAGGTGCTAAGGCGAGGGGCGTCGCCTGTGCGAGTGGGTGACACAGCTCTTATTGATCCCGAGGGTTCAGGGCATCGCTCGCAGGGCGGGCCGGGAGCCGATCAAAGTGGCGAGGATGGCTCCCGCCAGAACCGGAATCAGCACGAAGTCATTGACGAGCTCCAACGAAAGTCCCATGGGCTGACTGAAGCTGACAGTTAGGTAAGGCGTGAACCAGGCAAGCAGCATCGGTAGCAGAATCAGGGTCACCCAGGCGCGTTCACCCCTGCCGGTGACCCCTCGGCACAGGAGGGCGCCGGTGAACGCAAGGATGGGCACGAGGAAAATGAACTTGTAGTCGTAGGACTTGGTGAAAAGGTAAGTCCCCACCCAGGTGCCCGAGAATAAGCTGATGGTCACGGCGATCAGCCTGGAATCGAGCCGGCTGGTTTGCGACACCAGGAATGCGCGCAGGCGGTTGCGCATCTCAGGCTGCCAGGCTCCAACGAACCCCAACAGAATGAACAGGAGCTTGGCCCCCAAGCAGGCGAAGGCAAGGATCCTGGAATGAACTCCGGAGAGATTGAAGGCGACCATCCACTGGTAACAGACCTGGTGGGCCATCAGGCCATGGCTGAGGAGCGCTCCAGGGGGGGCTGGAGAATTGCGCAGAATTGGGCCGAGCCACGGCAGGACCAGCGACAGCCCTGCGACTCCTGCCAGAAGAGCCCAGCGCAGGTTTCGCAATGGAGGCTGGGCCCTGGATCCCCCACCTGGATGCAGCAGCTGGGTGGCGATGATGCCAAACAGAGGAAGGACCTTTGTGGCCACAGCCAGAAACGCCACGAGAGCCGCAGCTGTTGCCGAGCGTGGTCTCTGGCCTGACAGAGCCAGGGCCAGCAACGCCAGGAGCAGGAAGACGATCAGATCGTTGTTGGCCCGCTCCAACGCCAGTTGGAATGGCAGCGACAGGTAGGTCAGGGCCACCAGAATCCCTGCCACGGCGGCAGAGGGAATCAGGCTGAAGAAGAAGGCGCCGGTGAGCAGGGCCACGCCCGCCCCCAGCGACACCCCGAGCCACCCGAGACTGGCGCTTGATAGGCCGAGGACACTGAACATCCACAGGGCCATCGGCGGATAGGTGAACAGGCGGCCATAGGGGTCGCAGTTCACCCGGCCGTCAAAGAGATCGCCCAGGTTGCCGACACAGCGGGCGCTGTGGGTAAGCATGGCAAGGTCGGCGAAGGGGGGAGTGACCATCGCGATCTGCCGGATCGGCGCGAAGGCCAGACTGCGCCATTCCTGAAGCGATGGAACGGCATACACAACCAGGGAGAATAAAACGTAGAGAAAAGATGACCCTGCCAGCAAATAACCTAAACGGTTGCTGATTTCAGAAGCTGGGACCTTCTTTGTCTTTCGATCTGACATCGACTGGGAAGGGCTTAGAGCCAAATGATATCACGAACTAAGTGTTAATCCAGGACCTCAGGTTTTCCGTATATGGGACTCCATCGGCAGTCTTCCAGTCTCGCTTTAGCCGCTTCGATGGTGCTGGCCTGGCGCGCCAGACCCTCTTGAACCGCCGCGATCGCCACGGCTTCGGCCACGGCCCTCGACACCTCCTGCACGGCCGAAAGGGGCGGCATCAGGGGCGCCTCAGGATCGCGGGCGGCCGGAATCGCCCCTGCCAGAGCCTCGATGCTGGCGTCGATCATGGTGTCGCTCACCTCCGTGGCGCCCACCGCCACGGCCCCGTAGCCCAGGCCGGGGAACACGAAGCAGTTGTTGCACTGGCCGATCACCCGTTCGATCGGCTGGCCGGCGCCGCGGTTGCAGGGCACGGGGGGAAAGGGGCTGCCGGTGGCCACCAGGGCCCGGCCGTTGCTCCAGCGCAGCAGGTTTTCCGGGGTGATCTCCGCCAGGTGGGTGGGATTGGAGAGGGGCAGAACGATCGGCCGCTCGACGCCGCCGCAAAGCGCTTCCACCACCGCCTGGCTGAAGGCCCCGGCGGCGGTGGAGGTGCCGATCAGCACCCCCGGCCGCACCGCTTCGACCACCGCCAGCAGGCCCGGTCCCGGCCCAGCGGCTCCGGGCGCCGCCCCGAACCGCGCCGCCAGCTGCTCCGGCGATTTGGCAAACGGCCGGGCGCCGCCTGCCAGGCCCGGGGTGGCGGAGTGAATCAGCCCATCACGATCGATCAGCCAGAGGCGATCGGCGGCCGCGGCGGCGCTGAGTCCTGCCCGCTGCAACAGGCGCCACAGCCGCTCGGCGATGCCGCAGCCGGCACTGCCCGCCCCGAAGATGACGATCTGCTGGTCGGCCAGCGGCTTGCCGAGGCCCCGCAGGCCGGCCAGGATCGCCGCGGCGGCCACGCTGCTGGTGCCCTGGATGTCGTCGTTGAAGCTCGGCACCCGGTGCCGGTAGGCCTCCAGCACGGGGCGGGCATGGGCGGCGCCGAAGTCCTCCCAGTGCACCAGGGCGCCGGGACACACCCGTTGCACCGCCGTGATGAAGCGGTCGAGGAATGTGGTGTAGGCCTCCCCCTGCAGCCGGGGCTGGCGCAGGCCGGGGTAGCAGGGATCCGCGAGCAGTTCGGGCCGGTCGGTGCCCACATCCAGCATCACCGGCAGCCCCCGGGCCGGATCCAGCCCGGCGCAGAGGGTGTAGACGGCCAGTTTTCCCTGGCAGATCTGGATGCCCCCCACCCCCTGGTCGCCGATGCCGAGGATCCCCTGGGCATCGGTGACCAGGAGCAGGTGCGGCGCGTGGCCGCCGGGGCCGCCGCAGGCCTGGGCCAGCAGCTCCTCGAGCCGGTTCTGCTGCGGTGCCGCCAGATAGATCCCCTGGCTGGGGCTGCGGTAGGTGTGGCTGAAGTGCTGGATCGCCTGCCCCACCGTGGGGGTGTAGACGATCGGCATCGCCAGCTCGATGTGGTCGGCGAGAAAGCGGTGGAAGAGGGTGACGTTCCGCTCCCTCAGGGTCTGGAGGTAGGCGTACCGCTCGAGATCACTGCCCATGGCACCGAAGGCCAGCCGGCAGCGCTCCACCTGGGTCTCGATGGTCTCCACCTGCCAGGGCAGCAGGGACTCCAGGCCCAGGGCCCGCCGCTCCTCCCGGCTGAATGCGGTGCCCTTGTTGAGCAAGGGATCGTTCAGCAGCTCGGCGCCCCGGAGGATCCTGCTCCGCTGGCGACGGGGTTGGGCGACCACGGCGTGCTCCTCGGTCCGCTGGCGCCCCCATCATCCATGGGCTGCCGGGTGAGAGTGGTAAGTCCGGGCCTTCGGCACCCCCCTCAGCTACCCCCCAGGCCCTCCGTGCAGCCCCCCATGAAGATCGTGCGCTACCGGGAGTCGGCAGGCGGCATCCACCACGCCCGTCTGGATCCCGACGGCCGCCTGGAGCGACTGGCGGGCGACCTGTTCGGCGAACTGGTGCCCACGGGCGAGCTCGCCGCGGTGGAGCGGATCCTGGCCCCCCTGGAGCCCCGGGCCATCCTCTGCATCGGCCTCAATTACCGCCGCCATGCCGCCGAAACAGGCGCGGCGATCCCCACCTACCCGGTGCTGTTCATGAAATCGCCTGGGGCGGTGCAGCACCCGGAGGCGCCGATCACCCTGCCCACCACCTTGGCCAGTCACCAGGTGGACTATGAGGGGGAACTGGCGGTGGTGATCGGCCGCACCTGCCGCAATGTGTCGCGCTCCGAGGCCCTGGAGGTGGTGCTGGGCTACACCTGCGCCAACGACGTCAGCGCCCGCGACTGGCAGAAACAGCAACGTCTCGGCGGCGGCCAGTGGTGCCGCGGCAAGAGTTTCGACAGCTTCGCGCCCCTGGGCCCCTGCCTGGTGAGCGCCGCGGCGATCCCCGATCCCCAGGTCCTGACCCTGCAGACGCGCCTCAATGGTGAAACGGTGCAGGCGGCCAGCACCGCCGACATGATCTTCCCGGTGGCGGAGATCATCGAATTCCTCAGCGCCAGCACCACCCTGCTGGCCGGCACCGCGATCCTCACCGGCACCCCCAGTGGCGTGGGCATGGCGGCCGACCCGCCCCGCTGGCTGCGCAGCGGCGATACGGTCGAGGTGGAGATCGAAGCCATCGGCGTGTTGCGCAATCCGGTGATCGACGAACCACTCCCCAGCCCGCGCCCCGCCCCGGCCCCCGCCGCGTGATCAAGCTGCCCGCCGCCTGGACCGCCCAGCCCGAACGGGCCGAGCGCAGCGGCGGCTTCCGCCACTTCGCCGTGCTGGGCCAGCGGGGCCGTGGCCGCGAGCGCATGGTGGAACTGCAGGCGGTGCTGGATCCCGGCTACCGCCTGCTGGTACCCCTGGGTGAACTGCGTGACCGCGACGCCTGGCAACCGGGCTGGCGGCGGCTGCCACAGGTGCAGGGGCCACCGGAGGGGACGGCCCTTTGAGGGACGCGGCCGGGCTCAACCCTGCGACGGTCCCCGGCGGGCGACCACGTCCCAGGCCTGGTCGTTGTCGGCGGCGATGCTGCTCCCGTCGGCCTGAAGTAATTGCTCCAGGTCATGGGTGAGCTGACGCGAACGGGCGATCACCAGGGCGTCGTCGCCCTCGATCGTCGCCATCTCCTGCAGGGCGGCCTCATCGTGCAGGCGGAAGGTCTGGGCGATTCGATGGGCCCGGTGGGCCCTCACTCCCAGCAGCCTGAGGGCATCGATGCCCATCTCCAGGGCCGAGCCGAAGGTTTCCCGACGGATCAGGCTCACCCCCTGGCGGATCAGGGCGTAGGCATGGCGGCGATCCTGTGCCCGGGCCAGGATCGCCAGGTGGGGGAAATGCTTCTGGGCCAGGGCCACGATCTCCAGTGCCTTGTCGGGATCGTCAATCGCCACCACCAGCAGCCGGGCCTGGGCGGCCCCGGCCGCCTGCAGCAGATCGAGCCGACCGGCGTCGCCGTAGAACACTTTCCAGCCGAAGCGTCGCAGCAGATCGATCTGGGCAGGGCTGTGGTCCAGCACCGTGATGCGACAACGGTGGGCCAGCAGGAGGCGCCCCACCACCTGGCCGAAACGGCCGAAGCCGGCAATGATCACCGGGTTTTCACTCTCATCGATGCCGTCGGCCTCCCGTTCCTCGTCCGGACTGGCGAAACGGGGCTGCAGCCAGCGGTCGTTGGCGATCAGCAGCAGGGGGGTGAGCAGCATGGAGAACGCCACCACCGCCACCAGGACGGCCGTGAGGCTTTCCGGCAGCACCTTCGCTTTGGTGGCGAAGGAGAACAGGACGAAGGCGAACTCCCCCCCCTGGGCGAGGGCGAAGCCGAACAGAAGGGTCTGGCTCCAGGCCAGGCGGAAGCCCCGCCCCAGTGCCACCAGCACGCCCAGCTTGGCGACCACCAGGGCCAGCACCAGGCCCAGGATCAGCCAGGGCCGCTCGATCAGCAGCCGGAAATCGATGCTGGCGCCGACGGTGAGAAAGAACAGGCCCAGCAGCAGGCCCTTGAACGGAGCGATGTCGCCCTCCAGTTCATGGCGGTACTCGTTGTCGGCCAGCACCACGCCGGCCACGAAGGTGCCCAGGGCAGGTGAGAGGCCCACCGACTGCATGGCCAGGGCGATGCCGATCACCAGCAGCAGGGCCATGGCCGTGAACACCTCCCGCAGCCGGGTGGCGGCCACGATGCGGAACACGGGCCGCATCAGGTAGCGGCCGCCGACGATGATCCCGGCCACGATCGCCAGCACCATCACGGCCTGGAGCCAGGGATTGAGGGCGGGCCCGTGGCCCCCCAGATCGGCCTTCTCGTAGGCCAGCAGCGGCAGCAACGCCAGGATGGGGATGACCGCGATGTCCTGGAAGAGCAGCACCGAAAAGGCCGACTGGCCCGCGTCGGTTTTCGCCAGACCCTTCTCGTCGAGGCTCTGCAGGCCGATGGCCGTCGATGACATCGACAGGATCAGCCCCACCGCCAGGGCCATCGTCCATGCCAGCCCGAACAGCATGGCCAGGGCCGTGATCAGCAGGGCGGTGGCCAGCACCTGCAGGCCGCCCATGCCGAGGATCGGCAGTCGCAGACGCCAGAGCCTGGAGGGCTGCAGCTCCAGCCCCACCAGGAACAGCAGCATCACCACGCCGAACTCGGCGAAGTGCATCACATCCTCCCCCTCCTGCCCCACCAGCCGCAGGCCGAAGGGGCCGATCACCACCCCGGCGATGAGATAGCCGAGCACCGAACCCAGCCCCAGCCGGTTGGAGATCGGCACCGCCACCACAGCCGCAGCCAGATAGATGAAGGCCTGCAGGAACAGGCTTCCGTCATGCATGGTCGGTCACCGGGGAGGGGGCGAGCACCCGTTCAAGGTCGTGGTTCAGATACTCGCCTTCTGCGAGTGCATCCCAGCGCACCGTGCCGTCCCGCAGCCCCATGAGCAGGAGCCGGTAGGCGTGGGCGTAGGGGTCGATCTGGTCGGCCTCCCGGAGCAGGTGGGTGCCGTGGATCACGAAGGGGGGCAGGTAGTGCATGCCGCAGAGGCGGGCGGTCTGCTCGAAGGGCGCCAGCAGTTCCCTGATCGCGAAGCGGTTGGCGCCGGAGCGGCCGTAGGCCTCCTTCTGGCCGCCGGTGGTGATGGCCGAGAGGAACTTCTTCCCCCCCAGGGCCGTGCCGCCGGCCCCGTAGGCGAAGCCGTGCTCCAGCACCAGGTCCTGCCACTCCTTGAGAATCGCCGGGCTGCTGTACCAGTAAAACGGGTGCTGGAACACGATCACGTCGTGGGCCAGCAGCAGGGCCTGCTCCCTTTTCACGTCGATGTGGAAGCTGGGATAGGCCTCGTACAGATCGTGCAGCGTGACGTGTTCGAGGTCGCCGATGGCCCGGATCAGGCGACGGTTCACCCAGGACTTGTGCAGGGCCGGATGGGCGAACAGCACCAGGATGCGGTTGGCATTGTCCATGGGCCGTCCCTCCGTGGGCGGAGGTTAGTCGTGTTTCTCGGCACGGACAGCTGCAGGAACACCATGCCGGCTCGCTGTCGGTTCGCCCCGGGTCCTGAGCCGCCCACCTGGTGGATTTCAGCCGCTGTCCCTAAACTTGACCCATCTGAAAGCGGCCCCGTGACCTTCAACGGATCCCTGGCGGAGCTCCAGGCCCTGGTCGCGGACCTCGGCTGTATGGGCCACTGGGTGCATCAGGGGGCCTTCGAGATGCTTGTCATTGAGGACGGGGTCTCCAACCTGCGCCTCAACTGGTGGCCCGGCACCGGGACCCTGATGCTGGTGGGCGATCCGGCCCAGCGCAGGGAACTGGAGCCCCGGCTGAAGGCGGCCCTGGCGGGCGGCTCCTGACCACCGGCCAGGCTCGAACGCCGCTCAGTCCCGCACCACCAGTTCGGTGGTACCGCTGCGCTGCAGCAGATCGCCCAGCACCAGCAGGTCGTTGCCGTGGATCAGGCCGATGCAGCCATCGGTGCCGCTGCTCCGCCCCCGGCCGGCGCTGGGATCGTGGTGGATGCCCAGGCCCCGGCGGGCGGTGGGAAAGCTCGGCTCCAGGCCGATCCAGAGAAAGCGGCCCAGTTCCAGATCATCCGTCGGGGCCACGGGGGTGATCTCGGTCACGGCGTAACGCCCCCGCGGCAGCGGCGCCTTGCTGCCCAGCCGGCCCCGGTCGCCGTCCTGGCGGCGCACCCGGCCCACCAGGGCCTCGTAGGCCCGTGGTGGCTGGCCGGGGAGATGGAGCTGCAGCTCCCAGATCGGATCGCCGGTGACGGGCAGCTGGCGCTCGGTGCGCACCAGCACCATCTGACCGCCGCTTCCAGCCGCCAGGGCCCTGGGGCCGGGGCCACCCGGGGGCGCCACGAGACCCCAGACAAGGGCAAGCAGGGCCAGAGCGGTGGATCGCTTCATGGGCAGGACAGGACCGGTGCCCGTGTTACTGCCCCGGCACGGGTGCCACAAGGGCGAGGCAGCCGGTCCTGGAAGGCTCAGTCGCGCTCATCCCCATCCCGGCTGATCGTCACCAGGGCCGGAGCGAACAGGAACACCGTGTCCCCCAGCCGCTCCGACTGACCGTCCATGGCAAAGACGCCACCCGAGACGAAGTCGATGGTGCGCTGGGCCTCCTCCGGCGCCATCTCGCTGAGGTGGAGCACCACCGTCTTGAATTGCTGCACCGCCAGCACCGCATCGACGGCCTCCTCGAAGCGGGCCGGTGTCATCACCACAACCTCGTGAAACCAGGTGCCGAAGGGGGTTTCCATCGCACCAGGTTGCCGCAGTCCGGCCCCTCCCACCAGCGCCCGCCTCAGGCGAGCACGGCGATGGCGTCGATCTCCACCCGCGCCCCCTTCGGCAGGGCCGCCACCTGCACGCAGGCCCGCGCCGGAGCCACCCCCGCGCCGAACACCCCGGCATAAAGGGCGTTGACCCGGGCGAAATCGTTCAGATCCACCAGGTACACCGTGGTGCGGACCACCTGCTCAGGGCCGCAGCCGGCGGCGGCCAGGACCGCCTGCAGGTTGGTGAGCACCTGGACGGTCTCGGCCTCCACGTCACCGTCCCCCACCAGTGTGCCGCCCACCGGATCCAGGGCGATCTGGCCGGAGCAATAGAGGACCCCACCAGCGAGCACGGCCTGGTTGTAGGGGCCCACCGGCGCAGGGGCGGCCTGGGTATGGACTGGATGAGACAAGGGGCTGTGCCTTTCGTCACTCCCGCCAGCGCTGGAACTCATGACGGGTGACAATGCGGGACTGGGATCTTATGGCTTCTTCCACCACCATCGCCACGCCTGCCGCCACTGCAGCCACCACGGCTTCGAGCACCGGGGAGATCACCGGCCGCGCCCCCCGCGACCACGTCCGCATCGATGACCTCTGGTATCGCTACCCGGGTCGCGACGTTTCTGCCTGGACCCTCAAGGGGATCGACCTCGTCCTTGGTGCGGGGGAACTGGTGGGTCTGCTGGGCCCTTCCGGCTGCGGCAAGACCACCCTGCTGCGCCTGATCGCCGGCTTCGAGCGCCCCGGCCGCGGCAGCATCAGCATCGCTGGACAGCAGGTGGCGGGCCCGGAGCGGCTGTTGCCCCCCGAGCGGCGGGGCGTCGGCATGGTGTTCCAGGACGATGCCCTCTTCCCCCATCTGGATGCCTGGCGGAATGCCTGCTTCGGCCTCCGCCGCGGCCAGGACACGGCCCGGGTGGCCTGGCTGCTCGATCTGCTGGGCCTGGGCGGCCTGGAACGCCGCTACCCCCACGAACTCTCCGGCGGCCAGCGCCAGCGCCTGGCCATGGCCCGCGCCCTGGCGCCGTCCCCCTCGGTGGTGCTGCTGGATGAGCCCTTCTCCAACCTGGATGTGGAGGTGCGGCTGCGGCTGCGCAGCGAGCTTCCGGCCGTGCTGGCCCGCTGCGGCGCCAGCGGCCTGATGGTCACCCACGATCCGGAGGAGGCACTTGCGATCTGCGACCGGGTCGGGGTGCTGCGCGACGGGGTGCTGCACCAGTGCGCCCCGCCGCGCGAGCTGGTCGACCAGCCTGCCACCGCCTTCGTGGGCCAGTTCGTGCTCCAGTCCACCCTGTGGCCGGCCCACTGGCGCGGCCGCCGGCTGCAGACCGTGCGCGGGGACCTGGAGCTGCTACCCAGGGGGGAGGACGGCCACGGGTCACCGGAGGCCGTCGAGGTGATGGTCCGCCCCCAGGCCCTGGAGTTCCTGCCCGAGGAGGAGGGGCCGGCCTGGATCACCGGCCGGGAATTCCTCGGCCGGGAATGGCTCTACCAGGTGCAGCTCGGTGACCACCGGCTGCGCTGGCGGGCGCCCCTGGAGGCCGACCACCCCCACGGCCGTCGGGGCCGGTTGCGGTTCCGCGCCGGTGAGTCGGCGCTGCTGTTCCCGGGTGGGCGGTCGCTGGTGACCCTGCCCCAGGGGCGCAGCGCCGAGAGCCTCAGCTCCCCTCCCTGAGGCCGGCCACGGGGCGGCGCCTCAGTAGCAGCAGGGTGCAATCGTCCTCGAGGTGCTGGCTGCTGGTGAAGCCCCGCAAGCTCTGGCGCAGCCCCTGGATCAAGGTGTCCAGGGGGGCCTGACCCGCTTCGGCCAGCAGGCCCTGGCACCCCTGCACACCGAAGGGCTCCCCTTCAATGTTCTCCGCTTCGGTGACCCCGTCGGTGTAGACCATCAGCAGGTCGCCGGGGGTGAGCTGCAGGGCCAGGCTCTGGTAGGTGCGGCCGGCAAAGATGCCCAGCAGCGCCCCTTTCGGCATCGCAATCGGACGCACCTCCCCGTCTTGCAGCAGCAGGGGCGGGCAGTGGCCGCCGTTGGAATAGGTGAACAGGCCGGAGGTCACGTTCAGATAGCCACAGAACATCGTCACGAAAAGACCGGCCTCGTTCCCTTCGGCGAGACTGTCATTGAGGCGGCGCAGAACGGCGTCCGGGGATGTTTCGGCGTTCGCCAGGATCCTGAGCAGTCCCACCGAACGCGCCATGAACAGCGCCGCGCCGAGGCCGTGGCCGGACACATCCCCGATGCAGACGAACAGCCGCTGGTTGTCGACGAAGAAGGTATCGAAGAAATCTCCCGCCACCGTGGTGGCCGGCTCCATCAGCGTGGCGATCTCGATGTCCGGATGCTCGGAGAACAGACAGCCCTGGGGCGGCAACATGTTCAGCTGCAGGTCCCGCGCCAGATCCAGTTCCTTGCGCAGGTGGGACAGCTCCAGGGCTTCCCGCTGGGCTTCCAGCGTCAGCTGGTTGGTGAGACGGGTGCGCTCCACCAGGGAAATCATCATGTTGCGGGCCACCCCCGGCAGCAGCACCATGTGGGACCAGAACACCTGCTGGGGAATCCTCAGGACGGTTGCCCGATCCTCCGCCCGAACCAGGGCCGAGGCCGGCCGGCCATCGATGGCGGAAAACTCGCCGATGCACTGACCGATGGGAATGGCCATCCCCTTGCCGCGGTAGCCGTCGGCACCGAGATGGACCGTGACCGTTCCGGCCAGGATGATGAAGATGTCCTCGTTGCTCTGCCCCGGGCTGAGCAACACCTGACCCGGTGCCAGAGCCAGACGCTGGCAGCGATGAACCGCCGCCAGCAACACGTCCTCCCTCACATCCCGGAAGAGGGGAATGTCCTTGTAGGGCAGGGAAGCAGTGGTCGAGGGGTCCAGGGAGAGTGGGGGCTCGACGCACATTCCCGATCAGGGGTCTTTGGAGAAGTAGATGCCGAGCTTAAGCACGTTCCTGTCCCCGGCCCTCTGGTCGCTGCGTTCATCCATGAAACGATTCACCAGCAGCAGTCCGAGCCCTCCGGGTTCGGCCTCCGCAAGGGTGCGGGGCAGGGGCCCGCGGCTGGCGCCGAGGGGATCAAAGGCCGGGCCGGCATCGACGATGGTGAGGGTGGCCAGGCCCCGATCGCCGCAATCGGCCAGCTCCAGGGTGAGATCCACAGGACAGCTGAAGTCGGCGGCCCCGCCGTGGTCGATCAGGTTGGCAAGCACTTCGTTGAGGCAGAGGTCCAGCTTGCCGGTGGGCCCGGGGGGAACGGCCTCCTTCTGGCAGCGTTCCGTGAGCCACTCGGAGCAGCGCCGCAGTTCCAGGGGGCTGGGCTGGACCGAAAGGGTGGGGGCGTCGGGCTGGGGTGGCGCCATCGATCGAGCCTCAGGCCAGGGCGTCCCGTTCGGCCTGAGCCTCATCGCCGACCATCGGAATCACGTCGTCGATCCCGGTGGACTCCAACGTGGCCTTGACCAGTTCGTTGTCGCCCAGCAGGATCACCATGCGGCCGCCTTTCTGATCCAGGGCACGGGCGCTGGAGATGATGCTGCGGATGCCGATGGAGGCCAGAAAGCTGACGTCGCGAAGGTCAAGAATCACCGGCAATGGTTTGATGGCCGTCAGCGAAGTGAGCTTCAGGGCAATGTCTTCCATGCCCAGCATGTCGAGTCGACCCGCCAGAACAACTTTGCGCAGCTTGATGGAGCCATCGGCCTCCAGGACATCGTCCGATCGGATCGAAGCCGTCTGCATCATGACCGCTGGAAATTGAACCAAGTGACATTACCTGGGTTGTGCCTCGGACCGACAAGTCGGGCTCTGTGTTGTGTTGTGCAACACATTCCTGCCCAGAGGCGTCACCCTTGTCGCCCTAATCCGGCGCCGGCGTTCAGTCCGACCAGTCATTCTTGCTGCGCCGCAGGGCAGCCAGTTCCTGGCCATCCGCCGCCCGCATGAACAGGTTGGTGCGGCGTTCCTCGCCGATGCTGCTGGGGATGGTGGGCCTGTTCTGGGCCCGGGCAAGCAGCACGGCGGCCAGCCGTTCGGCGATGGCCCCATCCCCCGGTCGCTGGGCCGCGGCCCAGCGCAGATTCGAGGCGGTGTACTCATGGGCGCACCACACCCGGGTCGTCTCCGGCAGCGCCGCCAGCAGCCCCAGGGAGTGATGCATCTGCTCAGGGCTTCCCTCGAACAGCCGGCCGCAGCCGGCGGCGAACAGGGTGTCGCCGCAGAAGAGCTCCCCCTGCAGGGGCAGGTGGAAGGCCAGGTGGGCGCGGGTGTGGCCCGGCACCGCCAGCACCTCCACCGGCTGGCCCAGCAGGGTGAAACGGTCGCCGTCCGCCACCCCCCTGGTCTGGAAGGGGATCCGCTCCCGGTCGGAGCGGGCCGCCACCACCTCCGCCCGGGGCCATTCCACCAGCAGCCCGGGGGTGCCGCCGATGTGATCGCTGTGGTGGTGGGTCTGCAGCACCGCCACCAGCTCCAGATCCCGCTGCTTCAGCCAGGCGATCGCCGGTGCCGCCACCGCCGGATCCACCACCGCCGCCTGCCGGCCGTCGTGGAGCACGAACAGGTAGTTGTCCCGCAGCACCGGCAGCAGCGCCACCTGCAACGCGGCCTGGGGTCCGGCTTGGGCATGATCCGGCATCGTTACAGTCCAGGTTGCTGCTGGCTTCCATGATCACCGCCAACCAGCGGTCCCCGATCACCGTCGCCCTGGCCAAGGGTGCCCTGCTGAAGGATTCGGTGCGCCGCTTTCAGGCAGCCGGACTGGATTTCTCCGATCTGCTGGAGGAGGACAACCGCCTGTTGATGGTGCCGAGCCGCTGCGGCACGGCCAGGGCCCTGCTGGTCCGCAATGCCGATGTGCCGGTGTACGTGGCCTATGGCCAGGCCCAGCTCGGCGTGGTGGGCTACGACGTGCTGCGGGAGCACCAGCTGCCGGTGGCCCAGCTGGTGGATCTCGGCTTCGGCGGCTGCCGCATGGCGGTGGCGGTGAAGGCCAGCAGCGGCTACCGCCGCGCCGCCGACCTGCCGGCCCACTGCCGCGTGGCCAGCAAGTTCACCCGCTGCGCCGAAGCCTTCTTCGACCAGCTTGATCTGCCGGTGGAGCTGATCCACCTCACCGGTTCGGTGGAGCTCGGTCCGATCACGGGCATGTCCGAGGCGATCGTCGACCTGGTGGCCACCGGCCGCACCCTGCGCGACAACGGCCTGGTGGCGATCGAGGATCTGTTCACCAGCTCGGCCCGACTGATCGGCCATCCCCTGGCCCTGCGCCTCGATGACGGGGCCCTCCAGGGCCTGGTCGAGCGGATCGCCACCCTCCAGAGGCCCGTCCAGATGCCCGTCCGATGAGCAGCCTCGATGGCCAGCGCCTGCGGCGACTGCTTCCCTACCTGGGCCGGGATCGCAAGCGCCTGCTGCTGTCCCTGCTGCTGCTGATCCCCCTGGCCCTGGCGGCCTCGGTCCAGCCGTTGCTGGTGGGCCAGGTGATCTCCAAGCTGCGGGGCGAGGAGGTGCTGAGCTGGCTGGCCCCTTTGCCCGTGCCGGTGGCCCTGCGGCTGCTGGTGCTGCTGCTGCTGGCGGCGGTGCTGCTGCGCCTTTCCCTCCAGGGCACCCAGACCTACAACGTTCAGGTGGTGGGCCAGCGCCTCACCGCCCGCATCCGCGATGACCTGTTCCGTCATGCGATGGCCCTGTCGCTGCGCTTCCACGACCGCACGCCGGTGGGCAAGCTGCTCACCCGCCTCACCAGTGATGTGGATGCCCTGGCGGAGGTGTTCGGCAGCGGCGCGGTGGGGGTGCTCTCCGATCTGGTCACCCTGCTGGTGATCGGCCTCACCATGCTGTCCATCGAGTGGCGCCTGGGGTTGCTGCTGCTCGGCAGCCAGGTGCCCGTGACCATGGGGGTGCTTTGGCTGCAGGGCCGCTACCGCAAGGCCAACTACCGGGTGCGGGAGGAACTGGGCCAGCTCAACGCCGATCTGCAGGAAAATCTGCAGGGGCTGGAGGTGGTGCAGATGTTCCGCCGCGAGGCCGTCAACGGCGAGCGCTTCTCCCACACCACTGACGCCTACCGCCGGGCCGTCACCGGCACGATCTTCTACGACAGCGCCATCTCCGCCTTCATCGAGTGGGTGGCCCTGGCGGCCGTGGCGATGGTGCTGGCCCTCGGCGGCGCCATGGTCACCGGTGGGGCGATGGGCCTGGGCACCCTGACCACCTTCATTCTTTTCTCGCAGCGGGTGTTCGATCCCCTGCGGCAGCTGGCGGAGCGCTTCACCCAGATCCAGGGGGGCCTCACCGCCGTGGAACGCATCGGCGAGCTGCTCGAGCAGCCGATCGAGATCGCCGATCTGCCCAGCAGCCAGCGCAGCGCCGCCGCTGTGGTGTCAGGGGCGGAACGCTTCAGCCCCGGCGAAGTGGAGTTCGAGAACGTCTCCTTTGCCTACCGCCCGGACGACCCGATCCTCACCGATCTCTCCTTTCGCATCGCCCCCGGCGAGCACGTGGCGATCGTGGGCCCCACCGGATCAGGCAAGACCACCGTGATCCGACTGCTCTGCCGGCTCTACGAACCGCAGCAGGGCACCATCCGCCTCGATGGGGTGGACATCCGTGAACTGCCGATCGCCACCCTGCGGCGGCGCCTGGGGGTGGTGCTGCAGGACACCTTCCTGTTCAGCGGCAACGTGGCCGACAACCTGCGCCTTGATGCCGACATCAGTGAGGCGGATCTGGAGCGCCTCTGCGGCGATCTCGGCCTCACCCCCCTGTTGGGCCGGCTGGGGGATGGCCTGGCCACCGAGCTGCGCGAGCGGGGCGGCAACCTTTCCTCCGGCGAACGCCAGCTGCTGGCGGTGGCGCGGGTGGCGATCCGCGATCCCTCCGTCCTGGTGATGGACGAGGCCACCGCCTTCATGGACCCCTCCACTGAGGCCACCCTGCAGCGGGACCTGGAAACCCTGCTCAGCGGCCGCACCGCCATCGTCATCGCCCACCGCCTGGCCACCGTCGAGGCCGCCGACCGCATCCTGGTGCTGCGCCGCGGCCGCCTGATCGAGGAGGGCAACCATCGCGAGCTGCGGGCCGTCGGGGGGCTCTACGCCCAGCTGGCGGAGCTGCAGGAAAAGGGGCTGGCCACGCTCTGAGGCCCGGGCGGCTGGGCCGGCAGGCCCAGGTCGTCCGCCAGCCAGGTGTCAATCAGGGCCGCCAGCTCGCGGGGGTTCTCGACCATCGGCAGGTGGCCCAGCCCAGGGAGGATGGCCAGCTGGTGATCGGGGCTGTAGCCGGCCAGGTGGCGCACGTAGCGGGGCTCCATCACCGGGTCGCGGCTGCCGGCGATCCAGAGGCTGGGCACCGTGAACGCGGCGGCCAGCCTGGGCAGCTGACGCACGGCGCCACGGTTGGTGCTGCAGGCCAGCAGCCCCCGTGCGGCGCGGCCGTCGGCCAGCAGCGGGCTGCGGATCGCCCCCGTGCCGGGCAGACGGGCCAGCCAGGACGGCCGCCAGCGGAGGAAGGTGGCCCCGCCCCGGCGCACCCGGGCGAAGGGTCGGGGCTGGAACACACCGCCCCCCGCCGCGATCTGCACCAGGCCCCGCAGCTGCCCCCCCAGCCGGGGCGCCGCATGGAGGGCCACGCTGCCCCCCAGCGAATGACCCAGGAGCACCACCGGTCGCCCGTCGGCTTCCCGCTGGACGGCCTCCGCCAACCAGCGCCCGTAGCTGGCCAGGCTGGCCTGCAGCCCCCGGGGCCGTTCCGTGCCGCCGAAGCCGGGCAGATCAGGGCACCACAGCGACCAGCGCGGGGCCAGTTCCCGCCGCAGGGGATGCCACAGCCGACCCGCCAGCAGCCAGCCGTGGACGCCGACCAGCAGGGGCCGATCGGAGCTGGCGGTGGAGACGCTCAGGACAGTCGCCGGGTGGAGTCCCTACCCTGCCGCAGTCCGGCCTGCATCCGTCAGGATCTTCAGAACGCGTAGCCCCCACGCCGTGCCCGAGACCCTGCCGCTGATGACCGATCTCTACGGGTCCGGGCACCGGCTCTGCGCCACCCCCAACCCCAGCCTGGAGCTGGTGCTCAGCCAGGCCCGCCCAATCGACCTGATCGAGCTGGAGGCGCTCTGCGATGCGGTGGGCTGGAGCCGCCGTCCCCTGCGCCGCGTGCGCAAGGCGCTGCAGCACAGTCTTCTCCAGGTGGGGCTCTGGCGCCATGACGCCCGCCTGCCGCGGCTGGTGGGCTTCGCCCGCTGCACCGGCGACGGGGTGGTGGAAGCGACCGTCTGGGACGTGGCGGTCCATCCCCGCTATCAGGGTGCCGGCCTGGGCAAGGAGCTGATGGACTATGTGCTCGAGCAGTTGCGGGCGATGGGCATCGACCGGGTGAGCCTGTTCGCCGATCCCGACGTGGTGGGGTTCTACGCCGCTCAGGGCTGGGAGCTGGAGCCGCTGCAGCGCCGCTGTGCCTTCTGGTATGCCCCCTGAGGGTCTGGACCGTAGTAGCGCTCGGCCAGCTGCGCCGCCGGTGTGCCGCGGCGCCAGGCGCGTCTGAGGCGGGCGTTGGCCAGCACCGTCTGCCACACCCCCAGCCGCTGCCAGCGCCGGCCGTTCACCCGCAGGGCCGGGGCCAGGAGGCCGATCCTGGCCTGGCGCCGCAGGCGCTGCACGAACTCCAGGTCCTCCATCAGCGGCAGCGACGCGATCCCGCCGGCGGCGTCATGGAGGCGCCTGGCCAGCAGCAGCCCCTGGTCGCCGTAGGGCAGCTGGCGCCAGCGGCTGCGCAGCTCCACCGCCAGCTCCACCAGGCGCAGGGATGGATCATCGCCGGCGATGCGCAGCCGGAAGGCCCAGGCGTTGGTTTCGCCGGTGGCGATCGCCGCCGTGATGGCCCGGCCCCACCCCGGCGGCAGGCGCACGTCCCCGTGGAGCAGCAGCAGCCAGGCGCCTGCGCTGCGGACCACCCCGGCGGCCAGCTGGCCGCCACGGCCGCTGCCGTCGTGGAGCACCCTGGCACCGGCCAGGGCAGCCAGCCGCGGGGTGCCGTCCCGGCTGCCGCCATCGACCACCAGCACCTCCCGCACCAGCTCCGGTGCCGTGGCCAGATCCGCCAGCAGGGCCGGTAGGCCCCGGGCTTCGTTGCGGGCGGCGATCACCACGCTCAGGGGCGGCCTCATCGCCAGGGGTCCAGGTCGGCGGGGCAGTCGAGGTCGTGGCGCTCCGCCAGCAGGGCCGCCTCCAGGCCGGCCTGGCCTGCCAGCTGCAGGGTCTGCGCCAGCACCCGGTGGCTGCCCCAGGCGATGCCCGTGAACAGCAGGGGCGTGGCCTGGCGCCGGCCGATCAGCCAGTAGCCGCCGTCGCCGGCGGGGCCCAGCACCAGGGCGCTGTGCTCCAGGGCCCGGAAGGCCCCCACCAGATCCTCGGCCGCCAGCGCCGGCAGGTCACTGCCGATCAGCACCACCGCCGCCGCCCCCTCGCGGCAGCCCCGCAGCAGCTGACGCTGCAGCCGCAACCCCAGGCTGCCGCTGCCCTGGGCCACCACCCGGTCGACGCCGAGCCGGCGGCCCCAGCGCGCGGCGGCCCTGGGCCCCAGACCGCTCGCCGCCAGCACCACCTGCAGCCCGGACCCGGTCAGGGCCCTGCGGGCCTCGGCCGCGGCGGCCAGCCCGTGCTGGGTGAGGCGGGCCTGGATGGCGGCGGCCCTGGCCCTGCCCACCCCGGGCACCAGACGGCTCTTGCAGCGGCCCGGCGCCGGCCAGCGGGCCAGCATCACCAGCTGTGGTGGTCCGGTCCCCCGACCCCGCGGCGGCCTCAACCCTCGCGCGGCAGTTCGGCGGGGCGGACGGTGAGGTTCTGCCTGGAGCCGTTGCGCAGCACCGTGATCGCCAGGGGCTCGCCGACCTTGCCCCGATCCACGCCCAGCTGCACCTCCGAGGCGTTGCGGACCGGCTTGTCGCCGACTTTCTCGACCAGGTCGCAGGGCTTGAGTCCGCCCCGGGCCGCCGGGCTGTTGGCCATCACCTCGACCACCACCACGCCGTTCACTTCCGGCAGGCGGCACTCGTTGGTGGTGGCGTTGATCTCCTTGGCCAGCTGGGGGGTGAGGGCCTGGAGGCGCACCCCGATGTAGGGGTGGCTGGCGTAGCCGCGCTCGAGGATCTGGGCGGCGATCTGGCGGGCCGTGTTGATCGGGATCGCAAAGCTCAGGCCGGCGCCCGGCGCCTGGCGAATGGCGGTGTTGATGCCGATCACCTGGCCGCGGTCGTTGATCAGGGGTCCGCCACTGTTGCCGGGGTTCACGGCGGCGTCCGTCTGGATGTAAGGCACGCGCTGGCCCTCACCCACGGCGTTGGTGCGCTGGATGGCGCTGATGATCCCGGCCGTCACCGTGTTGTCGAGGCCGAGGGGGTTGCCGATGGCGATCGCCCATTCCCCCGGCCGCACCTTGTTGGAATCGCCCAGGGTGGCGACCGGCAGCTTGGAGGCCACCACCTTGACCACCGCCACGTCGGTCAGGGGATCGGCCCCCAGCACCTTGCCGGTGAAGCTGCGGCCGTCGGGCAGGGTCACGCTCACCTCGCTGGCCCCCTCGACCACGTGGGCGTTGGTGAGCAGCACCCCGTCGGAGCGGGTGATGAAGCCCGAACCCTGGCCCTGCTGCTGCTGGATGGCCGGACCCCGGCCGAAGATCCCCCCCAGGGGGTTCACGGTGCGCTTGACCGTGTCAATGCGCACCACGGCCGGGCCCGCCTTCTCGACTGCATCGACGATCACGGAACTGCTGGGCTGCAGCGTCGGCGCCGGTGCCGCATCGCTGATGGGGGCCTGCTCGGGCTTGGGCAGGCCCGGCAGGCCCGGGAGGGCCAGACGGGTGCCGGTGCAGGAGGTCAGCAGGCCTGCCGTGGCCGCCAGGAGGCTGAGGCGGAACAGGAATCGGGGCTGAACCATCGGGGGCGGACGGGCGTCGCTGAAGGATTCATTAAAGACGAACCTCCGGGCCCGGGATGCCTATATTCGGCCATCGCGTCGTGGGCTCCTGGTGCAGCAGGGTGATCAGCTGTGGCACAGGGTGAGCCAGGATCTTCAGGGCAGGCTCAGCAAACCGACCTACGAGACCTGGATCCGGCAGGCCCGTTGCCGGGATTTCGCCGACGGCCTGCTGCGCCTAGAGGCCCCCAACAGCTTCGCCTGCGGCTGGCTGCGCAAGAACTACCTGGTGATGATCGCTGCGGTCGCCAGCGAGCATGCCGGACGGCAGGTGCGGGTGGAGGTGGAGGTGGCCCCGGATGCCGAACCCCTCGGCGAGCTGGTGGAGGTCGGCGGTGAGAACGGCGGCCCCCAGCCGCAGCCGGTGGTGGAGCCCCCCCCGCGTGCGGCAGGCCCGGCCGGTGGTGCCGGTGGTGCTGGCGCCCCCCGGACGGTGCCGGCCCCCCTGCGCCTCGGGGCGGGCCTGAACACCCGCTACGTGTTCAACCGCTTCGTGGTGGGGGCCAACAGTCGCATGGCCCATGCCGCCTCCCTGGCGGTGGCGGAGGCCCCCGGCC
The DNA here is from genome assembly GCA_943370335.1 of Bordetella parapertussis. Classification (GTDB taxonomy): domain Bacteria; phylum Cyanobacteriota; class Cyanobacteriia; order PCC-6307; family Cyanobiaceae; genus Cyanobium. The sequence goes on from CALRQM020000021.1 coordinate 36,523, forward strand.
GGGAGTTCAACCCCCTGTTCATCTGTGGCGGGGTGGGCCTGGGCAAGACCCACCTGATGCAGGCCATCGGCCACTACCGGCTGGAGATCGATCCGGACGCCCGCGTGTTCTACGTCTCCACCGAGACCTTCACCAATGACCTGATCCAGGCGATCCGCAAGGACGGGATGCAGGCCTTCCGGGATCGTTACCGGGCGGCCGACCTGATCCTGGTGGACGATATCCAGTTCATCGAAGGCAAGGAATACACCCAGGAGGAGTTCTTCCACACCTTCAACGCCCTGCATGAGGCCGGCCGCCAGATCGTGATCGCCAGCGACCGGCCGCCCAGCCAGATTCCCAAGCTCCAGGAGCGGCTGATTTCCCGCTTCTCGATGGGACTGATCGCCGACATCCAGATCCCCGACCTGGAGACCCGGATGGCGATTCTGCACAAGAAGGCTGAAGCGGAGCAGGTGTCCCTGCCCCGGGAACTGATCCAGTACATCGCCGGGCGCTTCACCTCCAACATCCGCGAACTCGAAGGTGCCCTCACCCGGGCCGTGGCCTTCGCCTCGATCACGGGCCTGCCGATGACCGTGGAATCGCTGGCGCCGATGCTCGATCCGGTGGGTAACGAAGTGGCGGTCACCCCCCAGCAGGTGCTGGAGAAGGTGGCCGAGGTGTTTGAGGTGCGCATCGATGAGATGCTCAGCCCCAGCCGCAAACGGGCCGTCAGCCAGTCCCGTCAGGTGGGGATGTACCTGATGCGCCAGAACACCAACCTGTCGCTGCCGCGCATCGGTGAGGCCTTCGGCGGCAAGGATCACTCCACCGTGATGTACGCGGTGGAGCAGGTGGAGAAGAAGCTCAGCAGCGATCCCGCCCTGGCGCGGCGGGTGCAGCAGGTGCGGGATCTGCTGCAGATCGCCTGCCGCCAGCGCCGCTGAGGCTCAGCCGGCGCCGGTCAGGGGCTGGGCCGGATCCAGCCCTTCCACCTCCCCGTGGAACACCCGGCTGGCGATGATGTCGTCGGCCTCGATCGTCATCAGGTCGGTCTTGGTCAGGGCGTGGCCCATGCCGCTGAACAGCCGGTTGGCCTGGCGCATGCGGGCCCGGTCGATGGCGTTGCGGATCGAGCGGGCATTGGCGAAGAAGGGCAGCTGCATGCGGCGCTGGATGTACTCGGCGAAGGCCGCGCCCGCCTCCGGGCTGAAGCGGTAGTTCTCCGCCGCCAGGATCAGCTGGGCGATCGCCAGAAGTTCCGGGGCGGTGTAGTCGGGGAAGTCGATGTGGTTGGCCACCCGCGAGGAGAGACCAGGATTGCTCTGGTAGAAGATGTCCATCCGCTCCTTGTAGCCGGCGAAGATCACCACCAGATCGTTGCGGTTGTTCTCCATCACCTGCAGCAGGATCTCGATCGCCTCGGCGCCGTAGTCCCGCTCGTTCTCGGGCCGGTAGAGGTAGTAGGCCTCGTCGATGAACAGCACCCCGCCCATCGCTTTTTTGAGCATTTCCCTGGTCTTTGGGGCCGTGTGGCCGATGTACTGGCCCACCAGATCGTCGCGGGTGGCCGTCACCACGTGGCCCTTGCGCACATAGCCGAGCCCGTGCAGGATCTTCGACATGCGTTCCGCCACCGTCGTCTTGCCGGTGCCGGGCCGGCCGGTGAACGACATGTGCAGGCTGGGGGGCGCCGTGTCGAGCCCTACCTGGGTGCGGGCCCGGTTGATCACCAGCAGGGCGGCGATCTCCCGGATCCTGGCCTTCACCGGGCGCAGGCCGATCAGTTCGCGGTCGAGCTGGTCGAGCACCCCCTTGATGCCGGCGGCGTCATAGGCCGCCCGCAGGTCCACCAGGGTCGATTCCTGGGGAACGGCCTCCCCAGCCACGTCGGCGGCCTCGTCGCTAGAGGAGCCCATCGATGGCCTTGGCGAAGGTTTCCTCCGGTTCGCCGATGGGGTCCTCGTCGGCTTCGGCGCGCACGGTGAGGTTCACATAGGTGCGCCCGAAGCTGATGTCGGGGAAGCGGCCCTCCTGCTCCGAGAGGCCGTTCAGGCGCTCCAGGAAGGTGCGGGTGCGTTCGTAGTCATCGAACTCGATGCGGCGCTCGAGCCGATCCGGTCGGGGCCGTCGGGTCCAGGGCTGGTCCATGGACCCGACCCTAGATCAGCCTGGATCGTCGAGACAGTCGGTGCGGGCCACGCAGAGGCGGGCGGCCCAGGCGGCGGCGTAGGCCCGGTTGGCCGCCTGCTGCGCCGGGACGTCGCTGTCGAGCGGATGGGGGAAGGTGCCGGCGATGGCGGCGTTGGTGACGCAGAACATCGCCTTCTGGAACGTCATGCAGATCTTCACCCGCACGTCCCCGGCGCCGCGGATGCCGGCCAGGTAGGTCTGGTGCAGGCGGTCGGGCAGGTGGCGGTACATGTCCTGCATCAGCAGGCTGGGCGGGATGCCCGAGCCCATGGTGGGCAGCGGGTCGGCGTAGAGGGCGCCATACATGAACTGGGCCTGGTCGGGGGAGATCTGCTGGGCCTGGGCGTTGAAGGACACGGTGCCCAGGAAGGGGGTGCCGCGCAGGAACACCGCCTCGACGTAGGGCACGGCCACATCCATCAGGAAGGTGAGGCCCGCCTCGGGGGGGAGGACCCAGAAGCGGGTGCCTGCAATCTCCACCGCGTAGGTGATCGGTGCCCCCGCCGCCGCCACCAGGCCCTCCTTGAGGAAGTTGACCACCGCGGCGATCGAGTTCACCCGCCCGTCCCGCTCGGCCCGGGCCAGATCGATGAACAGATCACTCATCACCCGCCAGAACTGGCCCAGGGCATGGGTGGTGGCCGCCGAGCGGATCAGTTCGCTGAGGAACTGGGGAAACAGCGGGTTGAGGGCCGCCAGCAGGGGGTCACGGCGGGTCTTGCGGGCCACGATGGCGGCGCAGTTGGCGGCGAAGGCCTCGCTGTCGAGGTAGGCATCGAGGCCACCGGTGCCGTGCCAGAGCATCGCCTTCTGGCAGTACTCGGCATATTCGAAATTGATCCGGTCATGCAGAAGATGGCGCCAGATCTTCGCCGGGCTGTGGTCACCGTCGAGGAAGCGGAACACCGGGAAGGGGTTCAGGAACTGCTTCTCGGCCTGGTAAATGAGGTTGATGCTGTAGGCATCCAGCACCTCCCCGTAGCTCTCCAGCACGTCCACCACCTGACTGAAATGCTCAGGGGACTCGGCCAGCAGGGTGCGTCCGGCCAGCAGGGTTTCCACCAGGTCATCGCTGGAGGGCAGACCGCCGCTGAAGGTGAGGGGCGGCTTGGGGGAACGGGGGATCGGTCTCATGACAGCAGCCCTCCCCCCTGGATCGCCGCCACCAGGGCCGGCAACTGGGCCATGGCGGTGGTGGCCTGTTCGCTCAGCTTGCCCAGCCCCCAGGGCAGCACCCCCAGGCCCACCACGCCGCTGGCCAGGGCCAGGGCAGGCAGGGTTTCGCGCAGGGCCACCGCCGGCAGCCGCACCTCCAGGCGGGAATCGGCCACAGGATCGCCGCTGGGTGGGGTCACCGCCAGCCGGCCGAAGAAGGCCCGGTTCACCAGCAGCAGGAAGTACACCGCCGTGAGCCCGGAGCCCACCATGCACAGCAGGGTGGCCACCGGGAAGGCAGCCAGGCTGCCGCGGAACACCAGGAATTCGGAGATGAAACCCGCCATGCCAGGCATGCCGGCGCTGGCCATCACCCCCAGGATCATCAGGGTGCCGGTGAAGGGCAGGCCCCGCTCGGGGTTGAGCAGGCCGCGCAGCACCTCCAGATCCCGGGTGCGGGTCTTGCGGTAGACCACGCCCACCAGCAGGAACAGCAGGGCGGAGATCAGGCCGTGGCTGACCATCTGGAAGACGGCCCCCAGCAGGCTGACGGGGGTGGCGGCGGCCGCCGCCAGCAGGATGTAGCCCATGTGGCCCACGGAGCTGAAGGCCACCATCCGCTTCATGTCCCGCTGGGCGATGGCCGCCAGGGAGCCATACAGCACCGACACCGCCGCCCAGCCCGCCAGCCAGGGAGCGAGCAACGCCCAGGCCTCCGGGAACAGGCCCAGGCAGAAACGCAGCAGGCCGTAGGTGCCCAGTTTCAGCAGCACGCCCGCCAGCAGCACCGACACCGGCGTGGAGGCCTCGGTGTGGGCATCGGGGAGCCAGGTGTGGAAGGGCACCAGGGGGATCTTGATGGCAAACCCGATCAACAGCGCTCCCAGCAGCACCAGCTGGGTGCCCATGCCCAGCTGGGCCGTGGTCACCGGGTTGATGCTGAAATCGGCCTGGCCGGTGACCAGGGCCAGGCCCAGGAAGGCCCCCAGGATCAGGAAGCCTGAGATGGCTGTGAAGATCAGGAACTTGGTGGCCGCATAGCCCCGGTTGGCGCCGCCCCAGATCGAGATCAGCAGCCAGAGGGGAATCAGCTCCAGCTCATAGAAGAGGAAAAACAGCAGCAGGTTTTCTGACAGGAACGCCCCGTTCACCGCGCCGCTGATTCCGAGCAGCAGGGCGAAGTAGAGCCGGGGACGCTGGCTGAGGTCGCGGGTGCAGATCGCCGACACCAGGGTGAGGGCGGCGTTGACCAGCACCAGCGGCATGGCCAGGCCATCGACACCCAGCCGGTAATCGAGGCCGATGCTGTCGACCCAGGCGAAGGACTCCTGCAACTGCAGGCCCGGATCGCTGACGTCGAAGGCCAGCAGCACCCGCAGGCTCCAGAACAGCTGCAGGACCAGCAGGCCGAGGGCGGCGCGGCGGATGCGCTCGGTGGCCAGCTCGCCGGGCCAGCAGAGCAGGCCGAGGGCGCCGGCGAAGGGAATCAGCAGCAGGGCGCTCAGCATGGTTTCGCCTCAGCCCCCCAGCCAGGAGAGGCTGCCGATCAGCAGCACGATCGCCGCCACCACGGTGAAGACGTAGGTCTGGAGCCGGCCGCTCACCCCCAGCTTGAGGCTTTCGGCCGAGGCCATCGAGACGTCGGCGATGCGGTTGACCAGCCCGTTCACCACCAGCTGGTCGAAGCCGTTGGTGATCCTGGCCAGGCCGGCCACGAAGGCCACGATGGTGGCCCGGTAGATGCGGTCGGTGTAGAAGTCGAAGGCGAGCAGGTCCTGCAGGACCCTCAGGGGCTGGCGCACGGAGCGGGACCAGAAGGTGTCCAGCGGGACCAGGCTGCCGACCAGCAGCCCGGCCAGGCCGCTGCCCACCAGCGCCAGGGCGGTGCCGCTCGAGAAGGCGCCGATGCCCGGTACCCGGTCGATGCGGGCCATCACCAGGGGGGTCACCAGCACCAGCACGGCGACGGTCACCATGGGCAGGGCCATCAGCCAGTTCACCTCCGGGGTGCGGCGGGTCTTGGGGTGGGGGCCCCCCAGGAACACCTGTCGGTAGACCCTGGTGAAGTTGAGGGCCGTCAGGCCGTTGGTGAGCAACACCACGGCGGCGAAGAACGGAGCCCTGGAGCTCAGGCCCTCCACCATCAGGCCGAAGCTCCAGAAGCAGCCCAGGGGCAGCAGGCCGGTGAGGCCAGCCGCCCCCACCAGGAATCCGGTGGTGGTGGCGGGCATGCGGGAGCCCAGGCCGCCCAGTTCGGTGAGGTCCTGGCAGTTGGTGGTGGCGATGACGCTGCCCACGCTCATGAACAGCACGGCCTTGGCCAGGGCATGGGAGAAGAGCAGCAACAGGGCGATGAAGGGCTGCTGCAGGGCGATGGCCACGAACACCAGCCCCAGATAGGAGGTGGTGGAGTAGGAGCAGGCCCGCTTCAGGTCGACCTGGGAGATGGCCACCAGGGCACCGCCCACCGCGCTGATGGTGCCGACCGCCAGCAGCACATCGATCGCCACCGGCGAGATCAACAGCAGCGGCATCACCTTCAGCAGCACCACGGCACCACAGGTGACCACCACGGAGTTACGCAGGATCGAGGCCGGGTTGGGCCCCTCCATCGCCTCATCCAGCCCGAGGTGCATCGGGAACTGGGCGCACTTGCCCATCGGCCCGGCGATCAGCCCCAGGCCCAGCAGGGTGGCCCCCAGGGCCGGCAGGCTCTCATTAGCCGACCAGGCGTAGAGGTCGTTGAACTCCAGGGATCCGGCCCAGGCCGACAGGGTGACCACCCCCATCAGCAGCAGTACATCCCCCACCCGCTTGGTGAGGAAGGCATCGCGGGCGGCGGTGACCACCAGGGGTTGGGCGTACCAGAAGCCCACCAGCAGATAGGTGGACAGGGTGAGCATCTCCAGCAGGAAATAACTCATGAACAGGTTGCTGCTCAGCACCACCCCGGCCATGGCCCCTTCGAAGAACCCCACCAGGGCGTAGAAGCGCGCCAGGGACCATTCCTTGTCGAGGTAGCCCAGGGCGAACACCTGGCCCACCAGGCTCATCAACGTCACCAGCTCCAGGGCCGCCAGGTTGGTGAGGGAAAGATCGAAGCCGATACGCAGATCCAGATCGGCCGCCGCGAACCAGGCGATCTCGAGGTGCTGGGGGCCGAGGGCCAGCACGGCGCGCAGGACGAGGCTGCCGTGCAGCACCGCCAGCAAGGTGACCAGCAGGTTGAGGTAGGCGGCCGGACGGGGGCCGTTGCGTCGGATCCAGCCGGTCGCCCAGGGCAGCGAGAGCAGCATGCCGCTGAATCCGTAGAGCGGAATCAGCCAGCTGAGCTGGATCGACAGGGGAAGGATGTCCGGCAATGGGAGGGACGTCAGAAGGTGGCCCGTTGCAGGGACCGGGACTGGGCGTTGTCCAGGCTGTCCAGCCAGGCCGCCAGCGCTTCCCCATGCTGCTGTTCTTCGTCCCTCAGGGTTCGGAAGAAGGCTTCATTGTTGCGATCGCCGATCAGCAGACAGAAGCGGGTGGCTTCGGCGTAGTGCTGGATCAGGTCCTTTTCGAGGTCGGCATCGAGGCGCAGCAGACCGACCAGATCGGCGGCGTGGCCCACGGGCCGCAGCTGGGACGCGGCCGGGGCCACCCCCAGCTGGAGCATGCGCTGCACCAGCCGTTCGGCATGCCGCAGTTCTTCGACCGTTTCCTGGCGGAAGCGTTCGGCGGCCTCGGCGTCGCCCCAGAGCGCCACGAGGGAGGACTGGGTCAGGTACTGCTGCACGGCGGACAGTTCCAGGCTCAACGCGCGGCCCAGGTAGCCGAGGACGCGCGGATGGGCGGCGTCCATGGGCATCAGCCCCTGCGGCCGACGCCGGAGGCCGCCAGGGCAGGCTCCACTTCGCTGTGGGGACGGGCAATGATGTGGGCGGCCACCAGGCCGTCGCCCACCCGCTCGCAGGCATCGGCTCCGGCCCTCACGGCCGCGTTCACGGCACCGGTTTCACCGCGCACCATCACGGTGACGTAGCCGCCGCCGACGAACTCGCGGGCGATCAGGGTGACTTCGGCGGCTTTGGTCATGGCGTCCGCCGCTTCGATCGCCGGCACCAGGCCACGGGTTTCGATCAGACCGAGGGCGATGCCGTGGATGGTGGGGGCCATGGAGG
>CALRQM020000022.1:0-41479 GCA_943370335.1 Bordetella parapertussis
ACGGGGTCGTCGGGAAGGAAGCGGTAGCGCATCGGAGAGGAGCGCCCTTATTGCGAACTGATCGCAAACTAGACGCCCCACCGCCCCTTTTGCAAGCGATTCTCAATAGCAGCTGGCGATTGCGAAGCGGCGGGCCCCGTGGCGGCGGCCCGTCCCTACGGTTGGCCTCTTGTCACTTGAGGCGTTCTGCCGTGATCCCCGAGGCCCAGTGGTTACTGGAGCGTGAGCGACGCAGCCGCCGGGAGGGCAGCGGTCTGAGCCAGGCGGCGCTGATCGGTTCCTGGCGACTGGAGCGGATCTGGGGCAAGGGCAGCCTGCGGCCCGCCGCGTTCGGTGCCGCCCTGCTGCGGGGTCTGTCGGCCCGCCTGCAGCTGGCGCCGGACGGGGCGGATGAAGGCGGCCAGACGATGAGGATGGTGAACAGCATTCGCCTCGGTGCCCTCGAGCTTCGTTTTGATGGGGTTGGGCGGCTGCAGGGCCGCCGGCCCCTCCTGGTTTTCAGCTTCGATCGCCTGCGGCTGCTGCTGGGCGGGCGGGTGCTGATCGAGCGCCCCCTTCCTGCGCCCGACCCCCTGCGCCGGCCGTTCTTCGCCCTGATCGCCGCCGAAGGCCCCGGGGCGGGCGAGCCGAATCGATCGACCGGGGCCTCCACGGGGTGGCTGGCGGCCCGGGGGCGGGGCGGCGGCCTGGCCCTCTGGTTGCTGGATCCTGGCCAGACGAAAAAAATGAAGCTAGGCTTAAAGCCTGTTGAATAAAAGGTTGACGTCATGGCGCTACTGGCCACGCCCCTGCAGGAATGGTTGCTTCACCACGCCACCGATGGCACCCCGGCGACCTTGCCGGGCAATCTCCAGCGGGCCTTCGAGGCGGATGACCTCAGCCTGTTGCCGGTGTTCGTGGCCCATGACTGGCAGGAGCACCTTCGCGCCGAGGTGTGCCGGGGGCTGAGGGAAGCCACCGATGCCGAGCAGCAGCGGCTCGAGGCCGACTTCCATGCCCAGATCGGCCTGGGTGAGGGTCACGATGGCGACCTGGCGCTGCAGCTGGGGCGGGCGGTGGACCGACGGCTCGCCGCCTGCCACCATTTCGTGCAACTGACGGCCCAACCAATGCCGGATGGCCGGCGCTGGTTTCGGCTGCAGACCTCGGCGAGCCCTGCCGCTCCCGGCGGCCAGCTGGAGACCGTGCAGGTGTGTCGCGTCGAATCCGACTCCCAGGCCAAGGCGGTCTGCGAGGCCATCCAAGGGGTGCTCTCGGCCCGTGGCACCAGTGTGGAACAGGGTCTGTTCCACCTCGAGGGCCCCCAGCTGGGGGCCCTGGTGGCGATCCTGAGGCGGCTGGCTCTGCCGCAGCCAGAAGCCGTGATGGCCCTGGCGGCCTAGCGGCAACCCTGGACAGTGAGCTGGTGGCTGATGTCGAGGGCTCCAGGGTCGCTGCTGGCACCCACCTTGAAGGTCATCTGGCCGGCTCCCCGGGGGGCTTCACCCGCTCGAGGTTGGCGCCCAGGTCCGATTCGAGGAATTCCTTGACGACGTTGCCCATGCCGCTGAGCCCCTGCAGGGCCGACTGGAGCGCCGGCAGGTTGATCGCCACGTCCTCATTGGGATAGGCCCGCAGGAATCCCACCGCCGACAGGCTGCCCGAGCCGGTCTGGAGCCCGAGGATCGTCGCCGAACGCAGGGCCACCATCCCCACCCTCGGCGCCTTGAGGGGGTAGATGATCACGGACAGTTTCTCCAGGGCGGTCTCTCCGAACCCGGTGCTCAACAGCCGTGTGGTCAGCACCAGCGGCAGCGTCACCCGGTGGTTCAGCAGCTTGCCGACCTCGGCAGGATCCTTGCCGCCCAGACGCAGGGCATCCCCCAGCAGGCCCACGGCCTCCCCCGTACGGGCCAGCCGCTCCAGGTCGACGACGGGGATCGAGCGGCGGAAGGCTCCGCTGACGAACACCACCTGCTCGGCTGCCCGGGCCGACGGGGCGGCCAGGGTCAGCAGGGCGGCCAGGCCGGCTCCGCCCCAGGCGCGGGCCGAAGGCGACAGGGAGGGCCGAGGCGACATCAGGGAGGGGATGGAACCATGGGGGCCAAGTGTGGTTCAGATGGCGGGCCCTGTCGGCTCAGGGGTTCCAACTCGGCAGCCGGCCGCTCACGTCGCTGAGGGACAGGACCCCATCCCCCCAGCCATCCGGGGGCAGCAGGGCGGGGGCCCCCACACCGGGGGCGACGCCGGGACCCGCGGCGAAGGCACCGTTCACCCAGCCCAGCAGCAGACCCCGCAGCGGGCCTCCGCCCTGGTCGTAGGTGGAGCCCAGGTTGAAGTGGTCCCCTCCCCCCGCCAGCACGAGGCGATGGCCCTCCTTGGCCTGGCGGGCGATGCGGGCCATCGGTGCGATGGCCTCGGGGCCGGGTGGCACCACCCAGTCGCGGCTGCCGCTCACCAGCAGCACCCGCCCCTGGAACACAGGGGAGGTCTCGGCATCGAACAGCAGCGCCATCGGCGGACTCACCGCCACCACCGCCTTCACCCGCGGGTCGGCCAGGGCCGCCTGGTCGATCGCGTCGAGGAAGCTGCACTGCAGCACCCAGCTGAGGTTGCGCTGGGGGTCCTGCAGATCGTTGCAGCGCTTCTTCAGTTGCTGGGGGCTGGGCCGGGCGCCCGCCAGCTGGAGGGCGGTGGTGGCCCCCCAGGACTGGCCCAGCACCACCACCGAACCGGTGTTCACCCCGGGTGGCAGCCCCAGCTGCCCCGCCGCCGCCGCATCGATCAGGGCGGAGATGTCGAGGGGCCGCAGGCGCAGCTCCGCCGGGCCGGGCGGGGGCACCTTGCCGGAGAGCATGGCCTGCTGCTGGGTCCGGTCGCTGCCGGGATGGCGGGGCAGCAGCACGGTGTAGCCGTGGCTGGCCAGATGCCGCCCCCAGCCCTCGAAGCTCTCCGGCCCATCCCAGAGCCCATGGGAGATGGCCACCAGCCGACCGGAGGCCTGCTGGGACGGCCGGATGACCACCACTTCGAGGGGCAGGGGCCGGTAGGTCACCGGCAGCTTCAGGGTGTCCCGCCGCACAGCAAGCGCACCCGGTCCGGCCAGGGCGGGATCCACCGCCGCCGGGATCTGCCCCTCCAGCAGCCGGGCAGCGGCCCGCAGTTGACCGTTCATCCGCTGGAGCAGGAACAGGCCCTTGCCGACATCCACGGTGGCTGTGTGGCCAGGGATGGCCTGGAGCACCCCCAGCATCGTCAGGGCCCCCCGGCCTGCGGCCCGGTCGAGGACCTGCAGCAGGGTGTCACTGGAGACTTCGGCCGGTAGCCCGTCGACGCCCCCGAGGGAGGAGAGCAGCAGCATTGCCTGCTGGGCCAGGGGTGAGGGGACCACCTGGCGGGCCACATCCAGGGCCTGCAGGGGCAGGGGGGTGTTGAACAGTTCCACCATCCGTTGCCCGATGGCCCCCCCGGTGGCCTGGTCGAGCTCGGCCAGGTCGCTGTCACCGGCCAGCAGGCTGCGGGGATCGCGCAGCTCGGCCAGCCGGATGGTGAAGGTGGTGTCCAGTAGCGGCAGCTTCAGCTCGATTTGCTCGAGGGCCAGCGCCGGAGGGGGAACGCCGATGGTGGCGGCCAGGGCAAGGGCCGCGGGGAGCCGGGACGGAGATGTCCGCATCAAGAGAGCAACCCCGCGGTCGGGGGCGCATCCTGGCAGAAACGAACGGCCCGGGCCCGCCCCCAGGGCCTCATTCCACGTCGTCGTGGGCGAAGCGGTTGTAGAGGAAGTCGAGGGCGGTGTTGCGCAGCTCGTAGTACTTCGGGTCTTCCATGATGTCCTCCCGGTTGCGGGGCCGGGGGAAGTCAATGGTCATCACCTCGCCGATCGAAGCCGCCGGGCCGTTGGTCATCATCACCAGCCGATCGGCCAGGAAGAGGGCCTCATCGATGTCGTGGGTGATCATCAGCACCGTGCATTTCTGGGTGTTCCAGATCTGCAGCAGCTCCTCTTGCAGTTCTTCTTTGGTGATGGCGTCGAGGGCCCCGAAGGGTTCATCGAGGATCAGCACCTCCGGTCGGATGGCCAGGGCGCGGGCGATGGCCACCCGCTGCTTCATGCCACCCGAGAGCTGGGGAATGCGCTTGTCCATGGCCTTCTCCAGGCCCACCATCGCCAGATGCTCCAAGGCGATCTCACGCTTTTCGCGGCTGGAGAGGTCGGGCTTCACCTCGTCGATCGCCAGGTACACGTTCTCGTAGGCCGTCATCCAGGGCAGCAGGGCGTACCCCTGGAACACGACCATCCGATCGGGGCCGGGTTTTTCGATCGGTGTGCCGTTGAGCAGCACCTGGCCGGAGCTGGGCTTGGCGAAACCGGAGACCATGTTCAGCAAGGTGGATTTGCCACAGCCGGAATGGCCGATGACGCAGATGAATTCCCCCTGCTCGACCTGCAGGTTGACGTTCTCCAGCACCGGATAGGGGCCGGTGGGGGTGGGGTAGACCTTGCCCAGGCCTTCGAAGCGCAGCAGGGGCTGGGGGGCTGTGGTGATCATGGGGGTAAGGGGGGACGGAGGAGGGATCAGGCGGTGATGGCGCGGGGCTGGCCGATGGGGATTTCGGCGATGCTGAAATCACGGTGCAGGGAGACCTCGTTGAGGTAACCGATCGGGTCCTCGGGGTTGAAGGGGCGGCCGTCGAACAGTTCGATGCCACTGCGCTGATAGCTCACGTCTTCCAGGCCCAGTTCCCGGGCGGCGGTGCTGAACACCCCCACGCTGCAGACCCGCTCGAGGATCTCCACGTAGTTGCGCGGGAAGGGGATCTCGGCCCAGCGGGCGAGCTGGGTAAGGATCCAGAGGTGCTCGCTGCGGCTGGGCCGGTTCAGCCCCGCTCCGAAGAACAGGTGGTGCGGTTCGCCATGGGGGGCAAAGGCCCCGGCGTCGCCGGGCTGGCCGCTGAAGCGGATCAGGTCGGCCTTGATCCCCAGGTAGCGGCGATCGCTGAGCAGGTCGCCCATCTCCTGCCAGTGGGCAGGGTCGGCGCAATAGCGGCAGGCCTCCAGCAGCGCCTTGGTGAGGGCGATGTGGGTATTCGGATAGGCCTGGGCCCAGTCTTCGCGGGCCCCGAGCACCTTGCCGGGATGGCCCGACCAGATCTCCAGATCCCCCACGATCGGAACGCCGTGGCCACCGCTGGCGGCCCGGAAGTTCCAGGGTTCACCGATGCAGTAGCCGTCGATGGAGCCATCCTTGAGATCGGCCAGCATCTGGGCCGGTGGCAGAGTCTGCAGGTGCACGTCCTTGTCGGGGTCGATGCCATTGGCCGCCAGCCAGTAGCGCAGCAGCAGGTTGTGCATCGAGGCGGGATGGACGATGCCGATTCGGTGCGGCTCCCGTTCATGGCTGCCCAGCCAGGCGCGGTAGTCCTCCACGGTGCTGACGCCCTGCTCCGCCAACCGTTTGGCGAGGGTCACCTCGTTGCCGTTGCGGCTGATGGTGAGGGCGGACACGATCGGCAGCGGCGGGCCACCATGGCCACCGGCCGTCATCCAGGTGGGCATACCCGACGGCATCATCGCGGCATCGAGGGTGTTGTCGACCAGGCCGTCGACCACGCCGCGCCAGCTGGTCTCCCGCACCAGATGCACGTCGTCGAGACCGTGCTTGGTGAAGAATCCCTTGGCTTCCGCCACCGCCAGGGGGGCGCAGGCGGCCAGGGGGATGAAGCCCAGGTCCAGGTTCACCTTTTCCAGGCCGTGGCGGGCCAGCACCTTGTGGGGACGCGCCTGCCACTGCTTCACCCGCTTCTGACGGTTGAGGAAGTAGATGATCTCCGAGCGCAGGCTGTAGTAGCTGGGGTGGTGCACCACCGTGAGCCGTTCGCGGGGCCTCGGGATGTCCACCTCGAGGATGCCGCCGATCTTCGATCCCGGCCCGTTGGTGAGCATCACGATCCGGTCGGAGAGCAGTACGGCCTCGTCCACGTCGTGGGTGACCATCACGGCGGTGAGCTCGTGTTCATTGCAGATCTGCATCAGCTTCTCCTGCAGATTGCCCCGTGTCAGCGCATCAAGGGCACCAAACGGTTCATCGAGAAGCAGCAGCTTGGGCTTGATCGCCAGGGCGCGGGCGATGGACACCCGTTGGCGCATGCCCCCCGAGAGCTGGGCGGGGAGCTTGGTGGCGGCCTGGGTCAGACCCACCATGTCCAGATGCTCCTCCACCAGGGCGTCCCTTGCGGCCTTGCCCAGATCGGGCATCACCTCGTCGACAGCAAGCGCAATGTTCTGGCGGACGGTGAGCCAGGGGAGCAGGGAATAGTTCTGGAACACGACCATCTTGTCGGGGCCGGGGCGTTTCACCGTTTCCCCCTCGAGAAGCACACTGCCGCCGGTGGGAAGATCCAGCCCGGCGATCATGTTGAGCAGGGTGGACTTGCCGCAGCCGGAGTGGCCGATCAGGGAGATGAACTCCCCTTTTTGGATCTCCAGGTCGATCCCCTTGAGGGCGAGGTACTGGCCACCACCGCTGAGGGGAAAGACCTTTTCGATGTTCTGAACATCAACGAGTGCTGTCATGGGGAATCACGAGTGGGAGAGATAGAGAACACTGAAGGCCAAAACCATGCCGGTCATGAGCAGGAACCGCACCAGCAGGAAACGGATCACGTTTCGCTTGTTGTTCATCCAGGTTTCGAGCCATCCGAAAGCCCTGATCGAAGGTGGAGCATGCATGGGTGTTCTGCCTCACTGACCGGGGGAGATGCGCGACTGGATCCAGGCCATCAGGCGATCCAGCAGCAGGCCGATGCCACCGATCCAGAGCACGGCAAGAAGGATGTCGCTGACGTAGTTCTGCTGATAGGCATCCCAGATGAAGAAGCCGATGCCAACGATGCCGCTCATCACGATCTCGGCGGCGATGATGGCCAGCCAGGCCAGGCCGATGGAGATGCGCAGACCAGTGAAGATGTAGGGAAGTGCCGAAGGAATCAGCACCTTGGTGAAGAAGGTCTTCTTCGACATCTGCAGCACCAGGGCCACGTTGTGATAGTCCTGGGGAATCTGTCGCACCCCTTCAGCGGTGTTGATGAGGATCGGCCACACCGCTGTGATGAAGATCACGAAAATGGCGGCCGGCTGGTTCTTCTGGAAGATCACCAGGGCGATCGGCACCCAGGCCAGGGGCGCCACCATGCGCAGGAACTGGAAGAGCGGATCGAAGGCCCTGTTGAGTGTTTTGTTGAGGCCCACGGCGATGCCGGCGCCGATCCCCACCACGGCGGCGAGGAAGTAACCCTGGGCGACCCGGCCAAGGCTCGCCATCGTCTGCCAGAAGAGCCCCTTGTCGAGGCCGCCCCTGTCATAGAAAGGATAAAGCAGCAGGTCGCGGGTGCGCTCTTCGGTGAAGAGGCTCAGGGGGCCAGGAAGCCGGGTGAGGCCCAGGCTGGCACTCAGTTGCCAGGCCAGCAGAAAGCCGAAGATGCCAAGAATCGGGGGAACGATGACCTTGCTGTGGCGTTTCCACCAGAGCAGGGGGCCGGATGGCGAGGAGGTTGGTGCTTGAGGTGTGATCGTCATGGAAGGAGTGGGTACGGGGAGGAGGGGGGAACTCGGCGGCTTGCGCTTCAGCGCTTGATCTTGAGGCTGTTGAGATAGCTCTGGGGATTCTCCGGATCGAAGACGATGCCGTCGAAGAAGGTCTCCTTGCCGCGGGAAGAACCGGTGGGGATGTCCTTGGCGGGCAGCCCCAGCTCGGTGGCGGCCTGACGCCAGATGTCCTCCCGGTTGACCTTGTCGACGAGGGCCCTGGCCTGCTCGATTGTCGTGAGTTTGCCTGGGTGCATGTTCCAGCGCAGGGATTCCACCAGGAACCACAGACTCAGGCTCTTATAGGGATAGGAGATCACACCTCGATCACTCATCCAGTAGATCGGACCCAGCTTCGGATCCTTCACAGGTTTCCGATCGGCACCCAGCAGGTACTGACCCTTGAGGGCCGGCTCCAGCACCTGCACCGGGGTGTTGAAATAGGCGCGGGAGCTGATCAGCTTGGCGACCTCGCTGCGGTTCTCGGGCTTGTCGGCCCATTGCTGGGCCTCGATCAGGCCTTTCACCAGCGCCACCGCCGCCTTGGGATTCTTATCGACCCAGTCGGCGCGCATCGCCAGGAACTCCTCGGGGTGGGCCGGCCACATCTGGGCGGTGAGGGCGGCCAGGTAGCCGATGTCATCGGTGACGATCCGGAACGGCCAGGGATCGCCGGTGCTGAACGCCTCCATGGTGCCGTTGCGCATCCCCTGGAGGGTCTCGGTGGAGGGCACGGTCAGCAGTTCGATGTCCTTGTCGGGATCGACACCCCCGGCCGCCAGCCAGTAGCGGATCCAGAGGTCCTGGTTGGCGTTGGGGAAGGTGTAGGCGGCACGGAACTTGCGGCCCTGCTTCTCGGGGAATCGCTTGAAGACGTCCACACTCCCGGACAGATCAAGGCCGAGATTCTCGGCCTTGAGGCTATTGGAGACCGCGATGCCGTTGGCCTGGCTGATCAGCTGGGCCAGCACCACCATGGGCACCTTCTTGCCGTCGGTGATGATCCCTTCGGTGATCAGGTGGGGCATCGGCGACTGCCACTGGCCCCCATCGATGCCGCCGCCGGCGGAGCCGAGCACCACGTTGTCGCGGGCGGCGGGCCAGCTGGCCTGCTTGGCCAGTTCCACCTTGAGGCCATGCTTGGCGAAGAAGCCCTTCTGGACCCCCACCACCAGGGGGGCGGCTTCGAGGATGGGGATATAGCCCAGCTTGACCGTGGTGGTTTCCAGCTTGGCGGCGGCGGCTGGGTCAGGCTTCGGGACGCTTGCACTGGCCCCGCTGCGGTCGGGTGGATTGCCGAGGCATCCGGCGAGCAGCAGGGAGGAGCCGAAGGCGGCACTGAATAGCGTGATGAAACGACGGCGACTGGTCATGGTGTTCTGGCTTGAACGAGGGAGAAGGAGAGGGAGGCGCAAGAAAGAAAGGAGTGTGCAGACTTCACAGATGTGACGGGATGATCCTTGGGGCTGAATGTCGCCTCAGATGGGAGACGATAAGGAGCTGTGAGACATCAGATCGGGTGGAAAAACGAGGGTCCAAAATCTCCTGAATCTGGGGTCTGGCAACATTAGTGGCTGCTTCGGAATAGTGGGTGTTGACTTCAAGAAGGCTTGCCAATCTAGGTGATAAAAGTATCTTATTAGCCTTGGGGCTTGCGGCAGGGCAGGGCATCATCGCTTACTGAGGCTGATCGGGGCCGGCCTTTGGCCTGGCTGGTATTCCCAACTACGTCATCGTTGCCAGCTGTTTCAATTCCTCCACGAACCGAGGGGAGAGGGCGTGGGGTGCTGCCATGTCCACGGAGGATCGGCCGCCAGATCCATGGCCGTGGCGTTAAGCCGCACAGGAGAACTTGGCGACTGTCACAAGATCCGGCCGCAGGGGGACTGCGGAGGCCGGAGGCCAACGTCAAGGTGTCAAAAAGCCTGCGTTCCGGTGGGCTGGGGGTTCGTGGCGCAGGGTCCTCGGGAAAGCCAGGGACGTTCCGGCAAGGGGATCGTGCTGCGGGAGAGCGGTACCCAGGCCATGGCCGCGAGGTACCAGCAGATCGGCCTCGCTGACCTTCACCACCAGGCCCTGGCTGCGGAAGCGGGTCAGGGACTTGGTCACGGTGACCCTGGTCATGCCGGCGATGTCGGCGAGATGACGGTGGGTCAGATTCATGTCCTCCAGGGAGAGGGTGGTGCCACTGCTGCTGATCCGGCCGAAGCGCTCGCCGATCCAGTGCAGCAGACGCAACAGGCGGGCATCGGCAGGCCTGATCCTGTGAATCTGCAGCAACTGGGCTGTCTGGGTGATCTGATCACGCAGGAAATCCAGAACCTCACTGTCGCTGGGTTCACAGGCATCGACGGACACCCGGGCGAGGCAGATGAGTTCGTAGGGCTTCACCCCACAACCGGTTGGAGTGATGAGATCGCCGGGCCCCCAGATACCGAGCGTGATGGATTCTCCCTCTTCATTCCAGGTGTTGGCGCGGATGTAGCCATCATCAATGCGCCAGCTCGTGTCAGCCGGCAGATGATCATCGGCACGAAGGTTCAGGCGCAGCGGTCGGGCGGGCATGGCGATCGTCATGACACGGCGGGAGGCATGGCGTGAGAGTCCTTACGTTTGGATCGAACCTCGATGCAGAGGTTCGCGTTGGAGTCCGGGAACATTAATGACCAGATTCGGAGGCTGGGTGCTAGCCCAAGGCAGGATTGCCAATCCAGCCGATAAGTCCCGGTGATCGGATGCTCCCGGTGTTCCCTGCAGGACCGAGCAAAGCCCGCGGCAGAGGGCCGGGCCCGTCATCGAATCGGCGGTGCCCAGCCATTGGCAGCACAAGGTTCTTGCCACCCTGTGATGCCGAGGCCGAGGCAGTTCACCAGGCTGCCGCCACCCTTCCGGCCCACTGAAAATCCTGCTTGGCTTGTGTCAACGGCCCTTTGAAGAGGTAGTCGCGACTACCTCGGAGGGCCCCGAATCGCTCAACCCCCCGCGGCCTGCGCCTGAGGCCCAGGCGTGGTCTGGCACCGGCCCCGGCAGAGCACCTCCATGGAAGGACGGCCGGTGATCGCCAGCCGCCAGCGGGCCCAGAGCCCGTACAGGGCGTCCACCAGTGGCCGCAGCAGGGGCCAGCGGGTGGGGGCGTAGAGCCAGCCGAGCCCCACCAGCCCATAGGCCTGGCGGAACACCTCCACATCCCGGACCACCTCACCGTCGGAGCGCAGGGCGTGCATGCGGCCCATGGCGTCCGCGTAGGTGATACCGCCATGGCGCGCCGGGTCGTAGGCGGGGTCGTCCACATCCACGAAGGCCAGGCGCCCCCGCTCCGCATCGCGGCGGCGCAGGATCCGCACCTCCCGCAGGCACAGGGGGCAGCCGCCATCGAACAGCAGGGTGAGCTCGGCCATGGGGCAGACGGCAGGAACCGGATGCAGCAACGGGCTGCAGTCACCGATCAACCCTAGAAAGGGCAGCCCGTGGGTCGGGCCCGCTGGGTCGCCAGACTCCAGCCCACTGTCCTTCCATCCATGCCCGTGTCCCGCCAGGCCGCGCTGCACCGCTGGCAACGCCGGGATCCGCAGTTGATCCAGCGGCTGATGCCCTTCTGGGGTTGGCTCTATCACCACTATTTCCGTGTCGTCTCCGATGGCTGGGAGCACATCCCCGCCGCGGACCCGGTGCTGTTCGTGGGCAGCCACAACGGCGGCCTGGCGGCGCCCGACATGCATATGGTCATGTACGACTGGTTCCGCCGCTTCGGCCTGGAGCGCCGGGTGCTGGGGCTGGCGCATCCGAAGGTCTGGCTGGGCTACCCGCCGCTGGCGGATCTGGCCTCCCGCACCGGCGCCATCCCGTACCACCCGCGCCTGGCCCTGGCGGCCCTGGAAGAGGGCCACAGTCTGCTCGTGTATCCCGGTGGCGGGCAGGACACCTTCCGCCCCCACCGGTACCGGGGCCGCATCCACTTCGCCGGTCGCACCGGCTTCCTGCGACTGGCGATCTGGCAGGGGCTGCCGATCGTTCCCCTGATCTCCTGGGGGGCCCACGACACCCTGGTGGTGCTCGAGGACTTCTATCCCCAGTTCCGGGCACTGCACGAGCGGGGGATGCCCTGGTTGTTCGGCATCGACCCCGAGGTGATGCCCCTGTACCTGGGCCTCCCCTGGGGCCTGGCCCTGGGTCCCCTGCTCAACCTGCCCCTGCCGGTGCGGATCCGCACGCGGGTGTGCCCGCCGATCCGCTTCGATCGCAGCGGCCATGCCGCCAGCCGCGACCGGGCCTATGTGCAGCAGTGCTACCGGCAGGTGACCCACACCATGCAGGAGTCGCTGGATCGGCTGGCGGTCGAGACTCAGCGGTAACGGGAGGGGGCCCCGTAGGACTGGGAGGGAATCGACTGGGGTGACGGTCCACTGCCGAGGCGCTGGGGCAGGCCATCCCGTTGGCGTTGCAGTTCGGCGAGGGAACGGGTTTCACCCATGGCCAGGCCTGTCAGCACCGCCAGTTCCTGCTTCAGCTGGTTGGCGGGTCTGGGATTCACGAAACGGAAATTGAACGTCGTCTTGTCGCCGGCGCTGTCGTAGCCCACCACGGAGAAGTGGAGATCGGCGGTCTTGCCGGCCTTCGATCCGGCCAGGGCCCCGCCCACCATGCCTCCCACCAGGCCGATCGGGCCAAGCAGCAGGCCACCGGCGATGGCCCCGGCGGTGCCGCCACCCACGGCTCCCACGGTGCCGTTGGTGCTGTCGTAGGTCTCCTGTCCGCCGGCGTACCAGCGGGCGATCCGGCCGATGGGGATGAAGCTGTTCCTGTCCCCGATGCCGTTGGCGTCGAGGTTGATGCTGCAGGGGTTGGTGCCGCAGAGGGCCTGATAGCTGGTGGCCGTCGCCGGGGCGGGAAGCAGCAGGGCCAGGAGCAACGCAGAGGCCTGGCCTGCTCGGAGTCGAAGCCGGGCTCGAGTGACGGTCATGGGTCGAGCGTGGAGGGCCCCGTCAGTCAATCGGTGCTCGCCACCGGCGCAATGGGGCCGGGGCCACGGGGTGATGACCGGATGTGTCCAGCGTGCCGGTGCGCCCATGGCTCCGATGATGGTCATCGATTTCCCGGTGTCCCCGGGGCCGCCATGTCCCTGATCAATACGGCCGTCGGCCTGCTGGCGATCAGCTCGCCCATCGGCCTGCTGCCGGTGGTGGTGCAGGCGGGGCGGGGCAATCCCGTCCGCATCCGGCGGATCAGCCGCCTGGCGGTGCTCACCTTTCTCTGTGCCCTGATCGCTGCCTGTTGGTGGGGCCAGGGCCTGCTCGACCTGTTCGGCATCACCCTGGAGGCGTTCCGGGTGGCCGGCGGGCTGATTCTGTTGCCCATCGGCCTGCGCCTGATCGATGGGCGGGAAGTGAGCCATGGCTCCCTCGACGGCACCGAAGACAGCGCCGGAGTGGTGCCGATCGGCCTGCCCCTGCTGGCGGGCCCCGGCGCCATTTCCCTGGTGGTGGCCGATGCCCCTTCGGCCTGGCAAGGGAAGGCGGCCCTCAGTGCGGTGATCGGCCTGCTGGCCATCGTCATCTATCTGTTGCTGATCGCTTCGATGCCCCTGCGCCAGGCCCTCGGGGAGCTGCAGGAGAAGGTGATCAGCCGGCTGATGGGCCTGCTGCTGAGTGCCATCGCCGTCCAGATGCTCGTCAGCGGCCTGCGGGGCTGCTTTCCGGTGCTGGCCTGAACGGCCGCGGGGTTTTTGCGCCGCCGATTCAGAGGCAACCGAGCCTGGGGGGCGTCGGTGGACCCTCGAAGGGATCGATCGCCAGCTCCCGATCCAGAAGGGTGAAGATGTCCTGGATCACGGCCGCTCGGGTGGCCACCCAGAGAAAGCCCTCCAGGGGCGCCGCCAGCAGGGGGTCCCACAGACAGAACTGGGGATGCTGCCGGTACATGCGGGTGGCCAGGGGCAGCAGGAAACGGGTTTTCGGGAACTGGTCGTCGCCGTGGTCAAAGGTGACGACGATGGCGAACTCCAGTTCGCCCCTGGGGGTGTACCGGTCGATCCGTGTCTCCCCTTCGGAGCCGGGGAAGGGCGAGAGCCGGTACTCCACATAGCGGCGGTGAAAGGGGTTCTTCTGCTCCTTCCAGGTTTTCGCTTCCACCCCCAGCTCCGTCGCCAGCTCGTTGAGCAACAGATAGGAGTGGGTGCGAAGGGATTCCTGGAGCTCGTCGGTTCTGGTGCTCTGGAGCCGCCACCGTTCCGCCAGCGCGTCATAGCGGTTCATCTGGGGCGGCTCATCCAAGTTTTTCTCTCTCTCTCAGCTTATCTGCGGCCTGAGCGCTGGCGAGGAAGGGTCTCAAGGGTGGGCCTGGGGCTGGTGTCGGGGATCGTCAACCCCGAAAAGTCCTGTCAGCGTTTGAAGTCTGACCGGGGTAGACGAGCGCGGCACGGCTGCAGCAGCACCGCTGAGTCACCTTGGGCATGAGCGATAACTTGGTGTACTCTTAAGGAGCAGTGAAACGACGGCCATGGATCCTGTCAGTCCCGTAGCCCAGTTGGCGGTGGCCGCGATCAGCGGAGCTGCCTTCCTGATCTCGATGGTGGTGATTCCTTTCCCTGAGTCCAAGGCCGACTCTTCGGCTGCCATGTCGGCGCCCTCCGAGTCCACCACCACCATCCAGTCCCTGCAGCCCACTGTCTCGCCGTTCCTGAAGTAACGCTCCTCCATCGGCGTCCGCTCTGCCAGCGACCCTTTCGATCACGTCAGGCTGTGAGCCCCTGAAGGCGGCCCTCCTGACCACCCACCGCAGGCTGTGTCCCGTCACCAGCCGTGCCACCCCACCAGATTTTCAAGCGCCATCCCACCGTTCGCCGAGCGACGGTGGCCCGTGATCCCGGAGGCCCCGGCTCTCACCAACAGCGTCCCTGACCCTCGGAACGCGAGTGCTGTCCCGTCGCAGGATGGGGGCCCTGCCCTTCTTGTGCCATGCCTTCTGGCTGGGACTCCTCCGCCCGGCCGCCGCTGGTGCTGGTGCACGGACTCTTCGACACCCCCAGGGTGTTCGACAGTCTGAAGCGCCATCTGGCCGGCAGGCGTGAACGCCTGTTGCTGCCCGCCCTGCCCCTGCGCTTCGGCATCGCGCCGATCCAGACGTCGGCCCAGCGGCTCGCCGGTCACATTGAGGCGGCGTTCGGTGGGAATGAGCCGATCGACATCCTGGGCTTTTCCATGGGTGGCGTCATCGCCCGCACCTGGATTCAGCAGATGGGCGGCCATGTCCGCACCCGCCGTTTCCTCAGCCTCGGCAGCCCCCAGCAGGGCACCCTGACGGCCCAGCCCTGGCCACGGCGGCCCCTGGCCGGCATCGCCGATCTCAAGCCGGGCAGCGCCCTGCTCAGCCAGCTCAACGCGGACCTCAGTCCCCTGCAGGAGATCGAGTGCTGCAGCTATGGCACCACCATGGATCTGATGGTGGTGCCGGGCTGGCATGGGGTGTTGCCGATCGGGCCGCGGCGGATGTTGCCGGTCTGGAGCCACCAGCAGCTGCTGCGCCACCCGGCTGCTCTCGATGCCCTGGTGGAGGAAT
Organism: Bordetella parapertussis; assembly: GCA_943370335.1. Classification (GTDB taxonomy): domain Bacteria; phylum Cyanobacteriota; class Cyanobacteriia; order PCC-6307; family Cyanobiaceae; genus Cyanobium. Next base: position 15,119 of record CALRQM020000022.1, read on the forward strand.
TGCTGCGCGCCTGAAGGCGGTTCCGGCCCAGCATGGAGGTGGACGTCGATCTGCGAGGTCACCATGCCGAACGCCCTGGCCGAACGACTCACCGCCTGGGGATTTTCCTGGGCTGGACTGCGCGACAACCGCCGTGGTGAGTGGTGGCTGATCGCCCAGATGGCCCTGATCGTGGCCCATCTGCTGCCGGCCACCCCCTCCCCCGCCTCCCTGGGGCTGCACTGGCCGCTGGCGCTGCGCCTCGGGGGTCTGCTGCTGTTCGCCCTGGGTCTGGTGCTGGCCGGCCAGGGCGCCCTGAACCTGGGCGCCAGCCTCAGCCCTCTGCCCGAACCGATGCCCGAGGCCGCCCTGGTCACCACCGGCGCCTACGGCCGCTGCCGCCACCCGCTGTACCAGTCCCTGATCCTGTGCTCGCTGGGCGTCACCGTGGCCCTGGGCAGCCTGCTGCATCTGGCCCTGCTGCTGGGCCTGGTCGTCGTGCTGGGGTCCAAGGCACGGCGGGAGGAGACCGGCCTCTGCAGCGTCCATCCCGAGTACGAGGCCTACCGCGCCAGGACCCCGGCGATCCTGCCGGGCCTGCCCTGGCTGGACTGGCGTTCCGGCTGAGGCCAGGCCCTCCATGGCGTGCATCCCCGGCAGGGCCGGTTAGAACCGAAGCCGATGCTCCCCGTCCGGCCCATGGTTCTGTTGCCGTTGTTGCGTGTCCTGAGGTCTTGCTGCCTGGCCGGACTGTTGGCTCTGGCGGTGTTCGCCACCGGGGTACGGCCGGCGCTGGCCGCCTACGTCCTGCCGCCGTTGCCCTATCCGGTCGATGCGTTGACCCCATCGATCGATGCCACCACGATGACGATCCACCACGACCGCCACCACGGTGCCTATGTGGCCAACCTCAACGCCCGGATCGCGGACCATCCCGAGCTGGCACGGCTGTCGCTGGAGGACCTGCAGGGCCGGATCTCCCAGTACCCGGCCGCGGTTCGCAACAACGGCGGCGGCCACTACAACCACTCCCTCTTCTGGCAGGTGATGGCACCGCCCGGCCAGGGGGGAACGCCCTCGCCGGAGCTGGAGGCGGCCATCACCGCGGCCTTCGGTTCGCCCGAGGCCCTGCAACGGCGCTTCGCCCAGGCGGCTGCCGAGCGCTTCGGATCGGGCTGGGCCTGGCTGATCCGCCGGCCCGATGGGGCCCTGGCGATCACCAGCACCGCCAACCAGGACAATCCGCTGATGGACCTGCCGGGGATCGAACGGGGCCTGCCCCTGCTGGGTCTGGATGTGTGGGAGCACGCCTACTACCTCAACTACCAGAACCGCCGACCGGAGTACATCGACGCCTGGTGGTCGCTGGTGAACTGGAACGAGGTGAATCGGCGCTTTGCTGAAGGCTCCGGTGTCGCCTTTGCGGAAGTGAGCGCCAGTAAATCCTGACAGCACCTGTTGTCGGTAGCCGATACGACGATGACCCAGGAAAACGGTCGCGAAAGTTAACCATATTGCAGCGAACATCATGGCCCTCTCCCGCAGCGTGGAACTCCTCCCCATGGAGCGCTCGCTGCATGGCGAGGCGGTGTTCTCCGCCCCCCGCCCCAGCGACGAAACCCTGATCGCCGAGATCGCCAGCGGCGACTCTTTCGAGCTCTTCTGCCACCGCTTCCAGACCGATCAGCTGCTCGTGCTGCGCGGATCGATCGATCTGGTGGTGCTCCAGAACCGACAGCTGCGCCGCATCCCGCTGCGGGAGGACGAGGGCCTCTGGGTCCGGATTCCCCCTGGGGTGCCCCACGGCGCCATCAACCGGGGCCGGATCCCCGCCCTGCTGGTCAATGCCGTGCTGCGCCACGGCCCCAGTGATCCCCGGGACTATCGACCCCTGCCGGTGCCGCACCAGCTGCGCAGCCAGTGGCGGCGGCTGGCGGTGGCCTAGCTGGCCCGCATCAGTTGTATTCCCCGGGAATGTCCTGCTTGGTCACCGTGACCCGGCCGACCTTCTTCCCCGACAGCCGCAGCAGCTCGTCCCCCGAGAAGTCGAAGCCCTTGCCGGCGGCGATCTGGGCCACGTCGTCGGCGGTGGCGGCGGCCAGCACCTGGCTGCGCAGGGCCTCGTCGTCCTGCATGCGGGCCAGGAAGGAGCGCGCCTGATCGAGGCTCATGCGCCGGTGGAGGGGTGGGGTGAGCGCCCAGCATGGCGCAGGCCCGAAGCGAGCCCTTTCTCCAGCTCCAGGTAGGCCACGAAGGCCAGGCTCACCCCTGCGCAGGCCGCCAGATCGACGGCCGACAGGGCGGTGACCCCGAGGAACCTGGCCATCGGCGCCACGTAGAGGAGTGTCAGCTGCAGGGCGGCGGTGGCCAGCACCGCTCCCAGCAGCCAGGGGTTGGCCAGGGGAGGGGTGCGCCACAGGGGCCGGTCGCTGCCGGCCGAGAGGGCATGGCCCAGCTGGGCCAGGCAGAGGGTGGTGAAGGCCATGGTCTGCCAGGGACGGCCGAGGCGGGAAGCCACCAGCATCAGCGCCACCACCAGGGTCCCGAACACCAGCCCGATGCGCAGGATGGCGCTGCCCAGCCCGCGGGCGAAGAGCGATTCGCCGGGCTCGATCGGCGGCTGGTGCATCAGATCCTCCCCGGGTGGTCCCAGGGCCAGGGCCAGGGCCGGCAGGCCGTCGGTCACCAGGTTGATCCAGAGGATCTGCAGGGGTGTCAGGGTCAGGCCCAACAGCGGCGCCGAGCCGATGGTGATCAGTTCGCCGAGGTTGCAGCCCAGGATGAAGCGCACGAAGCGGCGGATGTTGGCGTACACCTGCCGTCCCTCCTCCACCGCATTGACGATGGAGGCGAAGTTGTCATCGAGCAGCACCACATCGGCCGCCTCCCGGCTCACGTCCGAGCCGCTGATGCCCATGGCCACCCCGATGTGGGCCTGACGCAGGGCCGGGGCATCGTTGACCCCGTCACCGGTCATGGCCACCACTGCGCCCGTCGCCTGCAGGGCCCGCACGATCCGGAGCTTCTGCTCCGGCAGCACCCGGGCGAACAGGCTGGTCCGACGCACCAGCATTTCGAGCGCCGCCGCGTCGAGGCCCTCCAGCTCCGGCCCCAGCACGATCGGGCTGGCCGGCTCCGCCAGGCCGATGGCCGTGCTGATGGCCCGCGCCGTGAGGGGATGGTCGCCGGTGACCATCACCGGCCGGATGCCGGCCCCATGGCAGCGGGCCACGGCACTGGGGACCTCCGGCCGGGGCGGATCGCGCTGCGCCATCAGGCCGACCAGGACCAGGCCGTCCACACCGGCTGCCGGCCCTGGGTGGTGCGGGGCGCAGGCGAAGGCCAGCACCCGCAGGCCGCAGGCGGCAAGCCCGCGGGCTTCCGCCAGCCACCAGTCCCGCTGGGCCGGTGTGAGGCTCAGCGCCCCGGCCCCATCCAGCCAGCGATCACAGTCCTGCAGGATCACCTCCGGGGCTCCCTTGACGATGAGCAGCTGGGACCCCGCTGCCGTGGGGCCGCCGACGGGGTCTGGACCCAGGGCCGCCGCCAGGCTGCCGTCGCGGTCCTCCACCCAGACCGCCATCCTCTGGCGCTCGGCGCGGAAGGGAATGTCCGCCAGGCGGCGGTGCTTCGCACGCAGATCGGATCCGTCCAGGCCAGCCTTGGCAGCGGCCTCCAGCAGGGCCAGCTCGGTGGGATCCCCCACCCCTCCCTGCTGCCCTGTTTCGGCGTCGTTGCAGAGCACGCCGGCCTGGAGCAGCAGATCCGGTTGGCCAGGGGCGATGCCGGCCCCGGCCCCCGGCGGCGGCTCCAGCTCCCTGGACCCGAAGCCATTCTCGTTGAGCTCCAGGGCCTGGGTGCCGCAGCGCATCTCCACCACCACCTGGCGGTTCTGGGTGAGGGTGCCGGTCTTGTCGGTGCAGATGACGGTGATGGCGCCCAGGGCCTCCACCGCCGGCAGATGGCGGATCAGGGCGGCCCGCCGCACCATCCGCCGGGTGCCAATCGCCAGGCTCACCGTGATCACGGCCGGCAGCCCCTCCGGCACGATCGCCACCGCGGTGGACAGGGCCAGTTCCAGCAGTGCCAGGGGGGAGCCGCCCAGCAGCCAGCCCCCCAGCACCACCGCCGCCACCAGGACCAGGGCCCAGGCCACGAGTCGGCCAGAAAGGTCCGCCAACCGTTTCTGCAGGGGGGTCGGCTCTGGACGGGCGGTGTGAATCAGGGTGGCGATGCCGCCCAGCACGGTGGCCATGCCCGTGGCGGTCACCACGGCAAGCCCCCGCCCCCGCCCCACCTCGCTGCCGAGGAACAGGCAGTTGCTCCTCTCCAGCACGGGCGTTCCAGCGGCCAGCGGCGGTTCGGCGCGCTTGCTCACCAGTTCGGCCTCGCCGGTGAGGGCCGCCTCCTGCAGCCCGAGTTCGTTGCCCTCCAGCAGCCGGGCATCGGCGGGCACCCGGTCGCCGCTCTCCAAACGGATCAGGTCCCCCGGCACCAGCTGGTCAGCAGGGAGGCGCTGCCAGCGTCCGCCCCGGCGGACCCGGGCCAGGGGCTGGGCCAGGCTCAGCAGACTGCGCAGGGCCAGCAGCGCCTGGCTCTCCTGCAGGTAGCCCAGCAGGGCGGTGAGGGCCACGATCAGCAGGATCGCGATCGCGTCCTTGGGGACGGCGCGGTCCAGCACCGCCAGTCCGGCGGACACGGCCGCCACCGCCAGCAGCAGCACCAGCATCACGTTGCTGAACTGATCCAGCAGGATCCGCCAGCGTCCCGGGCCCGGTGCCAGGGCGAGTCGGTTGGGTCCGGCGCTGGCCAGGCGGTCGGCCGCGTCGGCCTCACTCAGGCCCGCTTCGTCCACCCCGAGCCGACGCAGGCATTCGCTCCCCGAAAGGGCCTGCCAGGCCGTGGCCTCGGGAGGGAACATGGCGGCCACCGAGTGGCTGCCTGACCCTAGGCGGCTGCGGCGAGTCCGAAGGCCTGATCAGGGCATGCCTTCACAGGCCTCTCCATCGCCATCGGAGTCCAGGTAGCTGTGGCCCTGGCGCAGCAGCTCCTGGGCCGTGGCATGGGAGCCGATCTGGCTGCAGTAGTGGCGGCGCCCGTCGGGGGTGGTGCCATCGGGGATCCGGGCGGAGCGTCGGCCGCGGCGGAAGTCCCAGGGCCGGGTGATCCCACCCGGCACCCGCCACACGCCGAGCCGCTGGCGTCGGGCCCGTTCCTCGGCCTCCAGGTAGGCCGCCCCGTCGCAGGCCGTGAGATAACGCCGGTAGGCGAAGGCCAGGCCGTCCTCCACCAGGGCCAGGTTGATGTTGGTGTCACTGATCACTTCGGCCACCGTGCGCCCGAAGCGGTCGCTGCTCCGGGGTTGGATCGTCACCGACCGCCCCACGGGCAGGCGCAGCTGGAGGACCTGGCGCGCCTGCTGGCCGTGGGGGCTGTGGGCCGTTTCGGGGGCATCGATGCAGGCCAGCCGGACCGTGATCCGGTGCTGGCCGCTGCGCACCCGCAGGGTGTCGCCATCGCCGATCGAGAGCACCGTGGCCCGGAAGGCCGGCGCCGCGGCCGCGGGCCCGGCCAGCAGCAGGGCCAGCAGGATCGGCAGGAGCAGACGCGACGGCGGCAGCCGGTGGCGGGACACGGGCGGGGGGGATCCCAGGGACAGCCGCTCAGCCTTGCATCGCCCTGGAGCGCACCTCCTCGAGGCTGCAGGGGCGCCGCAGCGTGCCGTTCTCGAAAACGGTCTTGAGGCAGGAGTCCGGATCGGGCGGCGCCCCCGTCCGCACGACCGTGCGGTACTCCCCTCCTCGGCGGATCAGATCGAGCACGCCGGCCTTGCTGGTCTTGGCGGGATCGGTGACCGGGCACTTGTGCACCGGCAGGATCCGGCCCGAGCGTTCCACCCAGGACACCTTGTAGGCGAAGCGCTGGCTGTCCCGGTTGACCTGTTGCAGCAGACCGCCTCCCATGCCGAAGGCCACGTTCTCGGCGCTGAAGCCGGCCGCCAGAATCGCTTCGAGCACCAGCGGCAGGCTGCTGGCGGTGATGCCATCCCCCTGGATCACCCGCAGGTGCTTCAGCACCCGGTAGCCCTTGCCGTTGAGCCGGCTGCCGAAGCGGGCCTCCAGGCGCCGCAGCAGTTCCGGCACGATCGCCACCGGATCGCCTGAATCGGGCCGGATCACCACGGTGGCGCCCGAGGCGATCACCTGCTCCCGCAGCTGCTCGCCCCAGAGATGGTCGACGGCGTTCCAGAGGTCGTAGGAATCGGAAACCACCGCCAGCACGGCGCCGGGCCGGGCGAAGCGATCGAGCATCGTGCGGTACGCCTCCAGTTCGTGCTCCTGCCCCCAGGCCAGGATCGTGGAGTGCTCGGCGGCTGGAATCGAGAAGCCGGCCATCGGGCAGTCGTAGTGGCGCCGGCCCGCCACCAGAGCCGCGACGGTGTCGGTGCCGCGGAAGGCCACCAGGTGGGCCAGGCCGCCGATGGCGGCGCTCTCGTGGCTGGAGACGCCGCGGGAGCCGAAGTCGTGCAGCCGGAACGGGAGTTCGGCAGCCGGGTCGTCGGCGGAGCGTTCCAGGGCTACCCGCAGGAGCTCGCGGAAGTGCCAGCTGCGGGTGGCCACGGTGGTGGGGTACCAGAGCCGCAGCAGCAAGGTCTCCACCCAGGTGACCAGCCAGGCCAAGGCCGGATCGGTGGAGTCCACCGTCATCAGCACATTGCCGGTGGGCACGCGGCTGCCCTCGGCAACGGCCCGGATGCGCAGGGGCAGGCGACCGCCATGGACGCTGACCAGGCGCTGCCAGCCCTCACGGTTGAACGGCAGGCCGTGGGCCGTCCAGAGCTCGGCGGCCTCTTCGAGATCCCCCTGGGTGACGGGCCGCGCCAGGGTTGTCTGCAGAAGCATCTGCAACCCGAAGAACAGGGTGTCCGGGTTCTCGCCGCCACGGCTCTCGAGGTAGGCCCCCATGGCGGTGAGATCAGGGGGGTACTGGAGCCAGTGGCTGCCTTTGTAGCTGTCGGTGTCGAGCAGAAGATTGAAGTCCATGGTGTGCGCTCCGCACGATGTGGATAGGGGGCTCCGGCCCGGTCTCCCCAGGCCTGAAGCGTTGATGGGCCAGTCGTCGCCGGCGGCGCTGTGGATCAGAGCCGGGAGATGAAGTGCTGAATGATCTGGACGTGGTCCTCGAAGAAGGTGTCTTCGTGGGCGTAGATGTCGGCCAGGGGCATCCAGAAGGCTTTGTCGGCGTCGTCGCCGCCGCGCACACTGGGGAGGACGCCCCCCTTGAGCTGGATCAGGAAGGCATGGGTGATCACCCGGCCGCGCTGGGAGCGACCCGGAGCATCAAAGACGTGGCGGTCGGCGATCGACCCCTCCAGCACCGGCCGGGGCACCTTCAGGCCCGTCTCCTCCCGCAGCTCCCGCAGCATCCCGTCCACCACCCGCTCCTGCTGGTCGAGGTAGCCCCCGGGGAGGGCGATCAGCCCCTGGCCGGGCCGCACCCGGCGCCGCACCACCAGCACGTGGCCCGATTGAACCACCACCGCATCGGTGGTGACGAAGGTGGGTGGGTAGGGCGCCACCGACCAGAGCTGGCGGTAGCCGGCGATGTAATCGGCTTCCTGGCGCAGCCAGCGGTAGCGGCCCGTTTCCCGATACTCCGAGAGGAAAGCACGCACCGCCTCCGGCACATGGGAGGCCCACTGGGAGTCATCGCCGCCCGAGAAGTAGGCCTGGCGAATGGCTGCGGAATGGACGGCGTTCTTGAGGGGCACCTCCTGAAAGTCCCACTGGGGGAAGAGGTCGAGGTAGTAACTGCTGCGGTCCTTTCTGTGCCCCACCAGCAGCACCCGATCCTCCTCATCCGTGGCGGCAAGCACCTTCTGCTGCACCTCCGCCAGCCAGAGGTTGTCGGAGTAGAGGTGATCGCGGATCGGGATCACCTCCAGCCGGCGCTGCCAGTCGGCCGGCAGGGCGCCGCGGATCATGCGCTCCCGCTCCTCACTGCTCCAGGGGTTGCGGGTGTCGGGGGCGCAACGATGGCTGCCCAGCAGGAGCAGCAGGCGGTCGGCCCTGTCGAGGGCCGAAGCGATCAAAACAAGATGCCCCTCATGAAAGGGCTGGAAGCGTCCGATGAGGACGGCGACGTCGTGATTCATGGTGAACCTCAGAATCCCTGAGATGGGGCCCGCCTCACCGGCAGGCCTTTCCTCTTTAGCACGATTCCTCGGACGGTTCTTCGGTGGCCGTCAGACCAGCCGCCGCTGCTCCGGTGGCCCAACCTGAAGACAGCGATGCTGGCGAACCATGGTGGTGGTTTTGAGGTCCTTTCGATCGAATCGCGATGATCGGGAGAGCGTGTGGACGGCTCCGAGCTGCCTGCGTTGGTGACACCACGACGGCATGCGAGCATCCCGACGCCACCGCTGCAGCCAGCCATGACCCTGGGGGACGCCAATGGCGAGCTGGTCGCCATCGCCGCCGCGTTCGATCTTCCGGGCCCGATCCTTGACCTGGAGCGCCTGGGCAACGGCAATGTCAACGACAGTTATCTGGTCGTCTGTGACGGGGACCCGTTGCAGCGCTTTGTGCTGCAGCGCCTGAACCGGACGGTGTTTGCGCAGCCCGAACTGGTGATGGCCAACATGATGGCCGTCGCCGAGCATGTCGAGGCGCGTTTGCACCAAGGCTGTGCCCTATTGGGTGAGCGCCGCTGGGAGCACCCCCGGGTGTTACTGAGCCGCGCCGAAGGGCGCCCCTGGGCGGAGCGGGATGGTGGTTTCTGGCGCCTGATCAGCTTCATCGAGTCCTCCCGGAGCTTCGATGTGGTGGCCAGTGCCGAGCAGGCCAGGGAGGTGGGCTTCGGGCTGGGCGTTTTCCACCACCTGATCAGTGACCTGCCCCTGGCCGGACTGGCCGACACCCTGGAGGGTTTTCACGTCACGCCCCGGTATCTGCAGGAGTACGACGCGGTGCTGGCCAGGGCGCCGGCCGCTGCGGGGAATGGGGTGCTGCATTGCCTGGCCTTCGTGGAGGAGCGGCGGGACATCGCTTCGGTGCTGGAGGTGGCCAGGGAGAGCGGCCAGCTTCGCCTTCGCCCCATCCACGGGGACCCCAAGGTCAACAACGTGATGATGGAGGCCTGCTCCGGCCGGGCCTGCGCCCTGGTGGATCTCGATACGGTGAAGCCCGGACTGATCCACTACGACATCGGCGATTGTCTGCGCTCCTGTTGCAATCCCCTGGGGGAGGAGACGGGGGATCTGGAGGCCGTCTGTTTCGATGTCGCCCTCTGCCGGGAGGTGCTCAGCGGCTATCTGGCCGCCGCCTCAGGGTTCCTCACCGCTGCCGACTACGACCACCTCTATGGGGCGATACGCCTGATCAGTTTTGAGCTCGGCCTGCGTTTCTTCACCGATCATCTGGCGGGCAACGTCTATTTCAAGACCGACCGACCGGGACACAACCTGCAGCGCGCCCTGGTGCAGTTCAGGCTCACTGAGAGCATCGAGGCCCAGGAGACTCAGATCCGGGACCTGATCGCTGAGCTCAGGGCCGACCTTGCCGCCGCCAGCTGATGGTCGCGTCCGTGTCCCAGCGCTTCGAGCTGCGCCCCTTCGATGGCGGCAGTGCGTCGCCGGCCCTCCAGCTGGGGGGTGAGATCAACCGGGAGGGCCGGCGACTCCTGCTCCGCTTGCGGCTGGCCGGGGCGATCGAGTCGGTGCATCTGCCGGCGCCGGTGGCGGCCCCCGCGCGCCGGGATGGCCTCTGGGCCACGACCTGTTTCGAGTGCTTCTGGGGTGTCGAGGGGGAGCGGCCCTACTGGGAGCTCAACCTGTCCCCGGCCGGCCATTGGAACCTCTACCGGCTGGAGGACTACCGCGATGGTCTGCGGCCCGAGCCCGGCTACGACCAGCCGCCGCACCGTGTTGTCCGCGACGCTGGCGAGCTGACGCTGCAGCTGGATCTGCCGCTGCCGGAGGGGCTCGCCGCGGCGGTGCCGCTGCAGGTGGGGATCACCAGCGTGATCGAGGAACGCAGCGGGCGGCTGAGCTACTGGGCCCTGGCCCATCCGGGGGCCGAGCCCGACTTCCACCGCCGGGAGGCGTTCCTGCTGCGTCTCTGAGAACGTCGGCCAGGGCGTTGGGCCTCATCCGGCGGCGTGGTAGCTGCTGCGCACCAAGGGGCCACTGCGCACCTGGGCAAACCCCATGGCGCGGGCCATGGCGCCCAGCTCCTCGAACTCCTCCGGTCTCCAGTAGCGGGCCACGGGGATGTGGGCCAGGGAGGGGCGCAGGTACTGGCCCAGGGTGAGGCGCTGACAACCGGCGGCCCGCAAGTGCTCCAGGGTGGCCACCACCTCCGGGGCCGTTTCGCCGAGCCCGAGCATCAGACCGGATTTGGTAGGAATCTCCGGCGCCAGTTCCCGGGCCGCTGCCAGCAGCTCCAGGGAACGGCCATAGGTGGCGCCGCGGCGCACCTCCCCCTGCAGGCGCTCCACCGTCTCCAGGTTGTGGTTGAAGCACACCGGTGCGGCGGCCAGCACTGCGGCCAGCCGTTGTCGCTGGGCCAGGCGGCCCGCTTCGCGGTCGGCATGGCCGCCCCAGAAATCGGGGGTGAGCACCTCGATCAGCACCTGCGGATCGCGGCGGCGGATCGCTGTGATGGCGGCGGTGAACAGGCTGGCGCCGTGGTCGGCCAGGTCGTCGCGGGCCACGGCGGTGAGCACCACATAGCGCAGGTTGAGCAGCTGCACCGCCTCCGCCACCCGTTCCGCTTCGTCTGCGTCGAAGGGGAGCGGCGCCCTGCCCTTGTCCACCTGGCAGAAGGCGCAGCTGCGGGTGCAGATGGGCCCTGCCAGCAGAAAGGTGGCCGTGCCGGCGGCGTAGCACTCGCCCCGGTTGGGACAGCGTCCCTCCTCGCAGATGGTGTGCAGCCGCTGCTCCCGGACCACCCCCTGAACCCGTTCGGTGGCCGAGGCCTCACCGAGGGGGCGACGGATCCATTCCGGCAGCCGTTCGGCGGGGGGGATGGTGCTGTAGCGGCTGGTGGCGGTCATGGCGTGGGGTTCATTCCATCCGGCGGCGTCCTTCGAACGCCCGCGCCAGGGTCACTTCGTCGGCGTATTCCAGCTCACCCCCCACCGGCAGTCCGTAGGCAATGCGGGTGACGTTCGTGAAGTGTTTGAGCAGCCGGGCCAGGTAGAGGCTGGTGGTGTCGCCCTCGACGCTGGGGGTCAGGGCCAGGATCACCTCGGTGACTCCCTCACGGTCGACCCGCTCCACCAGCGGCTGGATCTGCAGCAGCTCCGGACCGACCCCATCCATCGGCGAAATCAGTCCGCCCAGGACGTGGTAGTGGCCGTGGAATTCTCGGCTGCGTTCCATCGCCAGCAGGTCGCGGGAGTCAGCCACCACGCAGATCTGGCCGTTGCGCCGCTCCTCGTTGCGGCAGATCTCACAGAATTCCTCGGCGGAAAGATGGAAACAGCGGCGGCATTGCCCCACCTGGCTGCGGGCCGCCAGCAGGGCATCGGCGAAGCTGCGGATCTGCTCTTCCGGCTGGCCCAGCAGGTGCAGGGCCAGCCGCTGGGCCGTGCGGGGCCCGATGCCCGGCAGGCGTTCGAACTGGTCGATCAGCCGGGCCAGGGGTCGGGTGAAACCGCTCAGTGAACCGGCTGCAGGTGGGGGGAATCTAGGCGGCCCGCTCGCGCCGGGCAGGGCGCCGGGTGAGGATGGCACCGGCTCCTGCCAGCTCCCCTGCCCCGCCCCGTGCCATGGGTTTCCCTGCCACCCACCAGCCCGTTCCCCCCGCCGCCACTGGGCGCTCCCGCTGGGGCGGCTCCCTGGTGGCGGCCCTGCTGCTCAGCCTGCTGCTGGTGGGCTGCAGTGCCGCCGCCGCGGGCCTGAACTCCTTCCAGAGCCCGGATGGCCGCTATGCCTTCCTCTATCCCACCGGCTGGACCCGGGTGCAGGTCAGCAATGGCCCCCAGGTGGTCTTCCACGACCTGATCAACAGCGACGAGACCCTCAGCCTGGTGGTGTCCGAGGTCACCCCCGACCGGGATCTCAGCCAGCTGGGCAGTGCCGTTGAGGTGGGCGAGACCCTGCGCCGCAGCGTCATCTCACCGGAAGGCAGCGGCCGTGACGCCGAACTGGTGGAGGCCCATGAGCGGGAGCAGGGCGGCCGCACCTACTACGACCTTGAATACACGGTTCACCTGGCCGACCGGGATCGCCACGAGCTGGCCACGGTGGTGGTCGATCGCGGCCGGCTCTACACCTTCGCCGCCAGCACCAACGAAGCTCGCTGGAACAAGGTGAAGGATCTGTTCGCCGTGGTGATCGGCTCCTTCACGCTGCAGATCTAGGGGTGTCCGCCCCTGGCCGGCTGACCATCGTGGGGGGCGGCCTGGCCGGCAGCTTGCTGGCCCTGGAGCTGGTGGAGCGGGGTCTGGCGGTGACCCTGATCGATGCGGAGGAGGCCACGGCCACGGCCCTCAGCTACGGCGGTGTGGCCTGGTGGGCCGGGGCTCCGGGGCCCCTGGGCCCGCTGCTGCGCCAGGCCCCCGATCGGTGGCGACGGCTGCAGGAGCGCCATGGGCTTCTCGGCTGGCGGGGCTGCGGCCTGCGTCTCCATGGCGGCGGCTGGACCACCCCCCTGCTGCACCCTCCCTTCGCCCAGGTGGACAGCACCGTGCTGATGGCCGCCCTGCCGAGGGTGCTGGCGGCGGCCGGGGTCGAGCGGCGGCGGGGCAGGGTGGTGGCGCCGCCGCAGCCGGTCCCCGGTGGCTGGCACCTGGAGCTGGAGCCCGGAGACCCCCTGCTGGCGGCTCAGGTGGTGCTGGCGGCCGGGGCCGGTTGCCGCACCCTGGCCCCTGCTCTGCCGGAGCGCCATCGCGTCAGCTGGGCCGGGGTGCTGGCCCTGCCGGCGCGCCCGACCCTTCCGCCCGACTCCGCCAGCCCCTGGTGGCGGCATGCCGTTGGGCGCCGCATCGTGCAGCCACGCCACTGGCAGCGCCCAGCCCTGGAGGCGGCGGTGCCGGGGCTGGAGGAGGAGCGCTGGATCGTTGATGCCGGTTTCGCCCCCTGGGGCGAGGGGTTGCTGCTGGGCCAGATCAGCCTGGTGCGGCCGGGCCTGGACAGCGGCGAGCCGCCGCCGCCCGCGGCCATGGAGGGACATCTGCGCCAGGGGCTCGCCGGACTCGACCCGCTGCTGGCGGCCCTGCCGGGCCCCTATCGGCAGGTGCCGGTGGCCTTCTGCAGCGGCGGGCTTCCCCTGGTGGGCCCGTTGCCGGGGGCGGCAGGTCTGTGGGTGTTCAGCGGTTTCGGCGGTGCCTTCGCCCAGGTGCCGGTGCTCGCTCCCCTTCTGGCCGATGTGATCGCCGGGGTGGCCGATCCAGGGGTTCTGGCCGGATTCGGCGTCCTGCCGGGCTGACAGGCGGCCTTCCATCCAGCATGCTGGCGGCGATGGCCACGTCCGCTCCCCCGACCGGTGCAGCCCCGCCTCGCCGGCCGGGTGAGGCCCTGCGCCGTCGTTGGAGTGGTCTGAGCGATCGGGGCCAGGTGGGGGCCTGCCTGGTGGCGATGGGCGGAGCCCTCGGGTTGTGGGTGCTGTTCTGGCCCGTGCCCACGGAGGTGATGGGGCAGGGGGTGCTGATCTACCCCGAGACCGCCGGGCTGCTCGATGCCCGCGCCGGTGGCCAGGTGCGACGCCTGCGGGTGGCCGCGGGGCAGGAGGTGCGCAAGGGGCAGGTGCTGATGGAGCTGTACCTGCCGGTGCTTGACCGCCAGCTGCAGCAGCAGCGCGGCAACCTGGCCCAGCTGGAGCGCGACAACCGCGACCTCGACCGGCGCGATGCCCTGCGGATCTCCAGCGAGCGGCTCAGCGTCGACACCGCCCTGGCCAAGCTGGCCCAGGACCGGCGCCGCTACGAAGAGCTGGCGGGCACCTACGCGGAGAAGGTGCGCAACCTGCGCTGGCTGAGCCGTCGGGAGGTGGTCGCGCCCCTGGCCTCCGAGGTGGTGGCAGCCGAGCAGGGCCTGACCAGCACCAGCGTCAGCCTCGATGCGGTCAGGATCCAGGAGAAGGACCTGCTGACCCGCTATGAACAGGTCAAGCTCGACATTCAGACCCAGGCGCTGCGGCGTCGCTACCAGATCGACGACATGCGCCGTCAGATCCGGGTCACCGAGGCCCGTCTGGCCTACGACGGCCAGGTGCTGGCCGACCGGGACGGCACGGTGCTGGATCTGCAGGTGATCCAGGGCCAGACGGTCGCCACCGGCCAGCGCCTCGGCACCCTGGGCCGGGCCGCCGCCCCCACCGGCGAGCGGGCACCACTGCTGCGGGCCGTGGCCTATTTCGCCCCTGCCGATGCCCGGCGTCTGCCGGCGGGCCTGCCGGTGGAGGTGGTGCCCCTCTGGGACCAGCGGGGTCGGTTCGGCGGAATCGTGGGCAAGGTGACCCAGGTGCTGGCCCTGCCGGCCACGGAGGAGGACATCTCCACCACCATCGGCAACCCCCAGCTGGCCCGGGACCTGCTCAAGCGGGGTCCGGTGATGCGCACGGAGATCGCCCTGGAGCGGGACCCAACCAGCCGTGATGGTTACCGCTGGACCCTCTCCGGCGGCAGTGGCGTTTTCCCGGTACGTGAAGGTCTCACCATTGCCGCCCATGCCTATGTGGAGTGGCGCACACCGATCACCTACGTGATTCCGGGCCTGCGTTCTCTCACCGGCGGCTACCGCAGCCTGCGCATCGATCGCCTCTGGGATCGACCTTCCCTACGCCAGAGCGGCCCGCTGCCATGAGTGAGCTTCCCCATGGCTGATCGTCGCTGGTGGCAGATCCGCAATCCCCTGCTGCGCCAGGAGTTCCCCTGGCTGGTCAGTGAGGTGGTGCTGCTGGTGGTGCTCTGCAATGCCAACCCACCGGAACTGTGGTTCTGGCTGGTGGTGCTGGTGGTGATCCTGGGGTATCGGGTCGAGCGCTGGCTGTCCTCCCGGCCGGAATGACCCCTCCGACCTTTCCCTTCGGGGGGTTGAGGCAGAAGGGCCTCGCCTGGATTGGGTGACCGGTTCAGCCGGCGGTTTCCTGGAACCGATGGGCGAACCCCGACCAGGAGGCATCCGTTGCAGCCGATGCTGATGCCGGAGTGCCACCAACGTTCTGGTCCTCAGCACGGAGCAGCTTGATCTCGTGCATCAGAGCATCAGCATCGGCAAGAAGCTCGGCGATGGTTTCATGCCTTTCTGGCTGATAGGAGGTAATTCCATAGCAGAAATCAATGTCGTAAGTCTTGTTGGAGAGTCTGTTTTCGTGCATCAAAGCAGCCTTGATGCGAGGAATGACCGACTCTGATTGCTCCCGGGTGGAGTTGATCAGCAACACCACAAACTCATCGCCACCCAGCCTGGCTACGACATCGGAATCGCGGCAGACATGCTTGATCAGGTCAGCGAAGGTGATCAGGACTCGATCACCTTCCCCATGGCCATGCAGGTTGTTGATCGCCTTGAAATGCTCGAGATCAAGATAAAGCAGGGACACAGGCAAGCCTTGGCGGGTGCACAGCTGCAGGCTCTGCTGGGCCAGGGCCAGAAAACCTCGTCTGTTCTCAAGACCGGTGAGCCCATCCCTGGTGGCCAGTGAGGTCGTGGCCAGCTGCTGTTGCACCAGGTAAGCCAGGTCCTTCAGGGTGTCGATCTGCAGCTGATCCAGGGATCGGGGCGCGTGGTCGGCAATGCAAAGGGTGCCAATCTTGCGTTGATCAATAATCAGTGGACACCCGGCGTAGAATCGGATGTGGGGATCATCCACCACCATAGGATTGTCACAAAAACGCTCATCTTTAAGGGTGTCTTCAACGATCATCACATCGGAAGCCCCAATCGTATGCCCGCAGAAGGACATGCTTCTGTCGATTTCGGAGACCGTTAGTCCGACGCAGGATTTGAAGACCAGCCGGTGCTCATCCACCAGGCTGATCACGCAGATCGGAGCCTGGAAGATCCGCCCGGCCATTCGGGTCAACCGGTCAAGCTGAACGTCCTCCCCCGTGTCGAGGATCTGCAGGGAGCGGAGCTTGGCAAGGCGAAGCTTCTCGTCTACTGGGGTCTGGGGCGGTTTCAATGCATCCCTGGGGAATTGATGGGCTGGTCTGCGGTGACAATGGGAAGGGGACAAAACCAGCGTGGAAAGGCCAGCTAAGTCAGTGGAGCGTTGTGTGCTGAGCCACACCTTGGCTCAGCAATGAACTGACAGACCGCAACAACCATCATCAACAATAGCGTCTTTTGCTCGGGCTACACATGACTCACCAGCCCTTGGCTGGGGCTTCAGTAATTCAGCCATCGAAAGACATGGCCTGGCGGCAAGACTCAGTCTGCTTTCATCTTTTCTGTGGCGTCGGTTCCATGCACCTCCAGCCAGCGTTCCAGTTGCACCTCGTTCCAGGTGTCGGCCCACACCCAGCGACCGATCGGCGCCGCCAGGGCGGCCACGAGCAGCAGCAGGGGAACCAGGGCGCCATTGCCGGCGATCTGGGCCACGAACAGGGCGCAGAACAGGGGGGTGCGGCAAGCGCCGCTGAACAGGGCCGTTGCTCCGGTCCACACCAGCAACTGCCGTTCCAGGGGCGGCAGATCGCCGATCAGGGGTCCCGCCAGCAGAGCGCCCAGGGACATGGCGTCATGCATCACACCCCCAGGGGCGCCGATGGCGATGCTCAGCACCGAGGCCAGCAGGCGCCAGGGCAGCACCTCGAGGCCTGGGCGATCCTCGCCGTAGGCCATGCGCAGAATCAGCAGCTGGCCGTCGTTCAGACTCCAGCCTTCGCTGGCGACGGCCGCCAGGCTGATCACCAGGGCCGCCCCCAGGGCCCAGATCAGGGGTCTGGGAATGGCGGATCCGCCCGGAGGGCCCGGCTTTGAGAGCCAGTGGCTCCAGCGGCTGGCCATCCAGGCTGTGCTCGCTGCGAACGCCCCCCCCAGCCACCCGGCCCCCAGGGTCAGCAGCAGGGCGGGCGCGATCAGGTGGGGGCCTCCGCCCACCAGCAGGGAGATGCCGGCGTGGTGGGCGGGAGCCGCCTCGGCCGTGCTCTCCCAGAGGCCCGTGGCGGCTCCGATCACCACCCCCAGGCCCGTGGTCAGCAGGGTGCCGTTGAACAGGGCGGCCGAGCGGCGCTGACACAGCTCCTCCACGGCGTAGGTGACCCCCAGCAGGACGGAGTTGAAGGCAATACCCAGGCCGGCTCCGGCACCGGTGGCCAGCAGCACCGGCAGGGGCAGGCGCCTGAGGGGGGCCACCCTGTGCTGCAGCGCCAGCAGCAGGCTTGCCCCCAGGGAGGCGGAGGGGGATTCCAGGCCCACCGTGAGGCTGGCTCCATGGGTGAGCAGCAGCAACGGCAGGCGGGTCAGCTGGCGCCTCAGATCCAGGGAGGCGAGGGCCGAGGAGCGGGCCGGACCCTGCTGCACCCGCTCCAGCTGCAGGGCCTGCACCCCGGTGAGGCCGCCTCCCCTGCCGCCCTTCAGCGGGCCGTTCGCCAGCAGGGTCAGCAGCACCGTGCCAGCGAACACCAACAGCAGACTGCCTCCGGGGATGCCCCCGCCGTCGCCCAGGGGCCAGGCCCGCTGCAGGCGGAAGCCCAGGGCCGAGAGCCATTGGTAGGGCAGCAGCAGCAGCAGCAACGGCAGCGCGGCCAGCAGCAGGGCGATGACCTGGCCCCGCCCCAGGCTCCCGGAACGCCGGGCATCGGAGGCGTCGATCGCTTCGGGGTTTGGCGTCATGGCGTCCACTGCAGGCGGGACGGAACCGGCGCCTCCGGATCGGTGGGCATGGGCAGCAGTTCCCGCAGCAGCTGGGCGTAGGTGACGTTCACGTTCACGGTGGCCTCGAGCCGCTGCACCAGGCTGCCGATCAGGCGCTCCTGGGTGTTGGAGAGATCCAGCTCGCTGCTCAGCCCCGCCTGGTAGCGGAGGCGGGCATCACGGAAGGCCTCCAGACTCGCTTTCACACCGCGTCGGGCTGCCACCAGACGCGCCAGGCTGGCCTCATGGCCGAAGAAGGCCTGTTCGATCCGCAGCCGGATGTCGTTGCGCTGGGCGGCGTACTGCTGGGCCACGGCCGCCCCCCGGCGAGCCAGGGCCCGCGCCTGGCCTCGGGTGGTGCCGGCGTCGAAGAGCAGCCAGCTCACCGCCAGGCCCACCGACCAGTCGCTGCCGTAGGTGTTCAGGGAGGTGGCGACAGTGGCACCGCAGCAGCCGCCATCGGCGACCCGCACATTCCAGTTGTTGGCATTGCTGGCACTGGCCCCTGCAGCGGCGAACAGTGACAGCTTCGGCAACAGCCCGGCGGCGACCGCATCCTTCTGCAGCAGCAGGGCTTCGCGGGTGGCGAGGAGGGCTTCCAGTTCTGGGTTGTCCCGGTAGGAGGCCACCAGGCTGGCCTCCAGATCCAGGGGCCAGCGCGGCTGGAGCCGGATCGGGTCGCCGGCGGCGGGGGTCAGCTGGGGGGGGAGGTTGAGCAGGGCCGCCAGGCGGCGGCGGGCGATGGCCTGGTCCGCCAGGGCGGCGATCAGCTGTTCCTGCCCGTCCGATTCGATCGCCTGGCGCCGCAGCACATCCAGCCGGGGGACCAGGCCCGCCTGCTTGAGATCCAGGCTGTCCTGGAGGATCAGCAGGTCGTTGCGAACCACGGCCTCGCGGATGCGCACGAGCTGGTCGGCCCGCTGCAGCTGGTAGTAGGTCTCGCTCAGGGTCAGCTGCAGCCGCCGCAGGGCATCGGCGTAGGCCAGACGGCCGCTGCGCAGGCTCGCCAGGGCGGCCCGCGCCTTGGGTGTGCGGGCGAAATCCAGCAGCTCATAACGCAACTGCAGACCAGTGGCCACCCCGTTGGCGTTGGTGTTCAGGGAGCCCCTGCCCCCGGGGGGGATGAAGAAGGGGTTGCTGGGCGCGAACAGGGTCCCGGTGCCGGTGGGGGAGAAGAAGCTGGTGCTCGCCTGGTCGGTGCCACCGGCGGCGTAGGCCGAGAGGCGCGGCCAGTAGGTGCCCATCTGGCTCTGGAGCTCGGCCAGGGCCGCCGCCACCTCCTCGCGGCGGGCCTGCAGGGTGGGGCTGTTGGCGAAGCCGATCGCCAGGGTCTGCTCCAGGCTGAGGGCCTGGGACTGGCCTTCACGCAGGCTGGCGGCCTCCGGCAGCGCCAGCGGTGGCAGTGGCGCAGTGACCTGCGGTGGCAGTGGCGCAACCTGCTGCTGTGGCAGCAATGGGCTGGCCTGGGCATCGCCTTTAAGGGGTTCCGCCTCAGCGGGCAGCAGCTCTTCGAGGGCCCGGATCTGGCGATCCAGCTCGTTCCAGCGGCGCTCAAGGCGACCCCCATCGCCCCCTGGCCCCGCCGGCAGGGGCTGGCCCGCCCCTGGCCCTGATCCGAGGCCGAGAGCCAGGGCCAACCCCATGAGCATCCCCCTGGCCAGGGTGCGCCCCGTTCCGCTGCCCCCCATGGCCCGCCGTCCCCCCCATCCGGCGCCCAGTTTGCTCGACATCGGCCGCACCGGCCCCTAAAAACTGAAACCCAGCTGCAGGCCCGCGGCGAACACCCCCGGTACCCGGCCAGCCCCACCCGGATTGAGGATCCACTGCAGGCTGGGCTGCAGGTTGAAGGACTGGTTGATCTGCACCTGGTAGCCGAGCTCCACCACGCCTTCGTGGCTGAGACCGGGACTGGTGATCGGGCTGAAGCCCGTGCGGGCCACACCCAGGATCAGCAGGTCGAAGGGGCGGCCGGGCAGGACCCCCTGGCTCACCAGCCCGCCACCGATGTAGCTGGGCGTCGGATTGGCGGCGGTGTCGAGTCCCGCTGCCGCCGCGCCCCAGAGTCGGTGGTCGAGGCCCCAGGGCAGTGCCACCGGCACGGTGGCACTGCCGTACAGCCCCCGGTTCGGGCCCGTGCCGGCATAGGCCGCCACCTGCAGCAGCCCTCCGGGCAGCTGCCGCTCCACCTGCACCGGCTGGGAGCAGGTGGAGAGTCGAAGCCTGAGGCCGGTTCCTTCGCGGCAGGCGGCAATGGGGGCGGCCAGGCGGCGGTTCAGCCAGGGGGCGGCATAGCTCCACTGCAGCTGATGGGTCCAGCCCCGTCCAGGCGGAAGACCGCTGGCGGTCCCCAGGAGCCCGGCCACCGAGTTGGTGGCGGCCAGATCGAAGCTGGCCAGCCGCAGGGTGCTGGCCGGGGTCGGCCGCAGCACCAGCAGAGCGCCCGGCGCGGCGACGGGAAACACGGGAAAGTTGGGGATGGAGAACAGCACGGGCGCCCCGTTGAGGGCGTCATGCACGTAGTAGTCCTCGATCGGTGTGCTGAACAGATCGGGGCTCATGCCCACCAGGCCCGCCTCCACGCTCCAGCGGTCGTCGGCGGAGCGGCGCTGGAGGCTGGCGCGGGTGAGCCAGAGACCCACTGGATTGGCCACCTCCTGCAGCGGCAGCACGGCCCCGAGCCGCTGGGCGTAGAGGGGGTCGCCATTGAAGCCGGCGATGGCCACCCGCATCGACCACCGGTCCCATTCCCGCCCCTCTGGGCGGGCCGGGTCGGTGGGGACCCGCAGGGTCAGCGCCAGGGTCGCCTGCTGGATCCAGCTCGCCTCCCGGACCAGACCACCGGCGGGGTTGCCCATGGGTTCGGCCAGGACCTGCAGATCCAGATCGACCCAGGCCGGCAGGCCAAGGGTCTGGTGGAGGCTGCCCCAGCCAGGCTCGAGCTTGAGCAGGGGCACCGCCGATGGCGGCGGGCTTCCTTCCGGATCGAGCGGCTCGGCGACGGCGGGTACGGCACTGACGAGCAGCAGCGGCAGCAGCAGAGGCGGTCGGATCCGGGGAACCTTGATCAGAGAGCAGTGCCAACCGACCATGGCTCAGCGGGGGGCCTCCCCCAGGGCCCGCCAGCGGTGCTCCGCCTGCTCAAGGCTGCGCAGGGCCTGGCCGCACAGCATCAACCGGCTGGCATTGCGCTGCAGACGCATCAGTTCAAAGCCATCCAGATCCGGATCGTGCAGCCAACGCTCCAGGCTCCCCCAACGGGATGGTGGTGTCAGGGGCTTGGCCGGGGGAGCCGGCCGGTGCCGGTGGGGGACCTCCAGGCAGTGATTCCATTGCTCCAGGCGGGCGGCCACCGCCCGCAGCAGTTCCGCCTGGGCGCCATGCAGTCCCTCCAGCGGGCCGCGCTCCGAGGGCGTGTGCTCCAGGAGCCTGAGCCCGTCGACGACGCCCACCAGCTGGGAACCGGCCCCATTCAGGAGCTGGAACAGGCGGAACGTGGCGTGGCTGGTGGGGTTGTTGCCCAGCTCATCGGCCACCGCCGGCATGGCCTGGCGCAGCGCCACCAGCTGGCGCCGCAGCCCCTGGGCCGTCTCCAGCTCGAGCCGGCGGGCGGCCGCCAAGGCGCCCGGGGCAAGGGGGGCGGCGGGGGCGTCGAGGCGGTCGGCCTGGCCGACGAGGGCGGCGCCGAGGTCGGCCAGGAACCGGCGCAGCCGCTGCCGGTTGCCTTCCACCGCCAGGTCGGGCCAGAAAAGGCGCAGGGACAGCAGGGCCACGAGGATGCCGGCTGCGGTCCAGAACAGCCGCACCGGGACCCATATCCCCAGTTCACCGTCGTGGACCAGCCAGCCCATCACGATGATGTTGCTGCCCACCTTGTAACCCACCTCCAGCCCCAGGCTCGCCCCCAGCAGCCGCATGGCGACCAGGGAGAGGCTCAGCCCCAGGGGCAGGGGCAGGTGGCTCAGGCCGGTGAACGACACCAGGAGCACCAGGGCTCCCGCCACCGACCCGAGCAGCCGCTGGCGACCCAGGCCGATGGATCCCCCGTAGGTGCCGGTGCAGACCACCAGCACGGCCAACGGGGCGTAGAAGCCGTAGGCCAACGGGGCCATGGCGCCGAAGCCGTTCATCAGGCCGGCGGTCAGGGCCAGGCGCAGCTCGGAGCGGCGGATCAGCATTGGGCCACCAGGCTGAGGGTGCGCAGGCTCGCCAGCAGCGGGTGCTGCTCCTGGGCCAGGGCCAGCAGCGGCAGCAGGGGCAGCGACCGCTGCCGGGCCAGGGCTTGCCAGGGCCGGGGATCCGGGGCCGGGGCCGGCAGGGAGCCCCCCTGGAGCAGGGCCCCGATGCGCGCCATCCCCGCCGCCAGCGGATCGTTGCCGCCATCGCTTCCGGGGGCAGAACCTGGGCGGAGACGGTCGGGCAGGCCTGCCAGCAGCCGTTCCCACTGAACCCAGTGGTGCTGGACCGCCGCCCAGAGCTGCAGCCGCTGGGACCAGCGCTGTCCCTGCAGGCGCCGGCCATGGGGGCCCCGGCGCTCCTCGGCCACCAGCTGTTCCATGGCCACCAGGTCGTGGCTGAGTTGGGCCGGGGGCAGGGGCAGGGGCCGTTCCCCCCGGCCCTCGAGCCAATCCCGCTGCCGCTGCAGCTGGGCGATGTATCCGTCGCGCAGGCCAGCTTCCAGTCGCATCAGCCGGTCGACGCCCCGCCGGGGCCAGAACAGCAGGCCCACCAGAATGGCGATCACGCAGCCGACGGCCGTATCCAGGGTGCGGTTGAACACGTAGTCCCAGTTCAGGGCCACGTGGCTCGGAATCATCAGGAACATCAGGCTGACCAGGGTCGCGGTCCCGGCCGCCGACTGCCAGCCCAGCCAGCGCAGCAGGGGCAGGATCAGCAGCAGCGACACCAGCACCCCCTGCCAGCCGGCCAGCACCGTGTGCACCAGGAAGGTCACCAGCCCTCCGGTGATGGTGCCGAACACCCGCACCCTGGCGGCCTGGAGGCTGAGGTCATCGCCGTCCTCCATGACCGTGACCACCGCCAGCATCGGGTACCACACGTAGGCGATCCGCTCGAACCAGAGCGACAGGGCGGCGGTGACGAAGGCGGCCACCCCGAGCCTCAGGCTGTTGCGAAGCAAGGCGGATCGCACGGACCTCAAAGGCGCTGGGCAGGCAGGAGCCTATGGACGTTCATGGTCCCCGGCTGTGGGCCGATGCGCCAGGGTTGGGCGCCGGTGCGCGATGGTTGATGACCACGTGTCGTGTTGCGGGCAGCCATGGTCCTCTCGCTGAGCCCGGATCTGGAAGCCCTGCTGCGGATCGGCATGGCGGTGCTCTGCGGACTGGCCGTGGGGATCAACCGAGCGCACCATGGCAGCCGGGCCCATCCCAACCGGTTGCGGGTGCATGTGCTGGTGGGAATGAGTGCCTGCCTGATGATTCTGGCGGCCGGTCCCGATCCCCAGGCCCGCAGCCGGGTGATTCAGGGGGTGGCAACGGGCGTCGGCTTCCTGGGAGCTGGCGAAATCCTGGTGCCTCCCGTCCGTTCGAAGCACGGCATCCCGGAGGTGCGGGGTCTGAGCAGTGCCGCGTCGATCTGGTTCACCGCCGCCCTCGGGGTCACGGTGGCCGTCTCCAGTCCGGTGCCGGTGCTGATGGCCCTCGGCCTGGCCCTGATCACCCTCTCGGTCCGTGACGACGGCCGCACGGTCGACACCGGTGAGGCCGGTCCCCCATCGGCCGAGGGTCTCAGAAAAGGAAACGGTGGCGGCCGTTCGTAGCGTTGGCCTGGCCGTCGCCCTCAGCTTCGAGGGGATCGCCCTCGGGAGTCGGCCAGACGGCGTCCCAGTAACTGATGCCGTCCTTGTAGAAGGGGCGGCCGTCCAGCCTCTGGGTGTCGAGCTGGGTGCTGCCCATGGCGGTGATCAGGCCGCCCAGCTCCATCGGCCCGAGGTCGGTCCGGATGTCCTTGCGCGCGGCCATCATCAGCGCCGGCAGGCGCACCAGATACTCGGGTCGGGTGAGTTTGCGGAACAGGGATTTCAGGGCCAGCTGCTGGCGGTCCATGCGGCCGAGGTCGCCGGTTTCGTCGTGGCGAAAGCGCAGGAAGCCCTCCAGATCCTTGCCCCGCAGGGTCTGCACCCCGGGCTGCAGATCAATGGACAGCCCCTGGCTCCGGTCTTCATAGAGCATGCGTTTGGGCACATCCACCTCGATCCCCCCGAGCACGTCGGCCATCTGGCGAATGGAGGAGAGATTGACGACCAGATGGTGCTGGATGGGACGGCCCAGACGCTGGGAAACCTCCCGCTTCACCGCTTCGATGCCGCCCAGGTTGTAGAGGGCATTGATCTTCACCGGCCCGAAACTCTCGGCCTCGATGTAGGTGTCGCGCGGGATCTGGGTGATGCTGGTGCGGTTGCCATCGATGCGCAGGGTGGCGATCACATCGGTGTTGCCGCCGCCCACGTCGGTGCCGAGGATCAGCACATCCTGGCGGCCCATGCCGCCGCTCCAGGCGGCGAAGGGGTTGGTGAGCGCCGCGCCACCCCCGGCGTTGACCCTGGCCGAGATCAACTGGGCCAGGGGCCCCGCCAGCAGCAGGCCCGCCCCAAGACCGCAGGCCACGGCGATGAGGAAGGGCGCGCGCCGACGCGCCGGCCTGGGTTGTGACATCTTCATTCAATCCAAACTAAGCCCCCTGGGATCAGCGCAGGGCTTCCTCCGGCCTGAGCCCGGTCTGCACACGCCACAGCGCGGCATAGGCCCCGTTCCGGGCGAGCAGGTCGTCATGGCCGCCGCTCTCGACCAGCCGTCCCCGTTCCATCACCACGATTCGATCAGCGTGGCGCACCGTGCTCAGCCGGTGGGCGATCACCAGGGTGGTGCGTGAGGCGGTGATGCGGTCGAGGGAGCGCTGGATCGCGGCCTCCGTTTCGTTGTCGACGGCGGCGGTGGCCTCATCCAGCACCAGGACCGGCGGATCCTTGAGAATCGCCCGGGCCAGGGCGATGCGTTGCCGTTGGCCTCCGGAAAGGCGCAGGCCCCGCTCTCCCACCACCGTGTCGTAACCCTGGGGCAGCTCGTCGATGAACTCGGCCGCCTCGGCCAGGCCGGCGGCCCTTTCGATGGCCGTGCGCGTGGCGGCGAAGCTGCCGTAGGCGATGTTCTCGGCGACGGTGCCGTGGAAGAGGAACACCTCCTGGCTCACCAGACCGATGGCCCGGCGCAGGTCCTGCAGCGACAGCTCCTCGATCGCCACGCCATCGAGAAGGACCCGGCCTGCCTGGATCGCATACAGCCGCAGCAGCAGCTTGACGATGGTGCTCTTGCCGGAGCCGGTGGCCCCCACAATCCCCAGCGTGGCGCCCGCGGGCACCTCCAGATCAAAGCCTTCCAGAAGCCTGTCGCGGCCGGCGTAGCCGAAGTCGACGGCCTCGAAGCGGATGTGACCGCGGACGGTGGATACCGGCAGCGGCCGGTGGCCGCTGGGGATGGCGATGGGGGTGTCCAGCAGATCCATCACCCGGTGGGTGGAGGCCATGGCGCGCTGGTAGTCGTCGAGGGTGCGACCCAGGGTGGTGAGCGGCCACAGCAGCCGCTGGGTGATGAAAACGAGAAACGAATAGGTGCCGATGGCGATGGCACCACTCCAGGCCTGCAAACCGCCGATCAAGAGGATCGCGATGAAAGCAAACAGGATCGCGAACCGGATCAGGGGGATGAAGGCCGCCGACAGGCGGATGGCCTGGCCGTTGCTGGCGCGGTAGGCCTGGCTCTGGGCGATCAGCCGTTGCTTCTCCCACTCCTCAGCGGCGTAGCTCTTGATGGTGAGCATGCCGCCGAGGTTGTTGCTCAGGAGGCTGGCCAGATCACCGGCCCGCTCGCGCACCTCCCGATAGCGCGGTGCCAGGCGCCGCTGAAACCGCAGGGACCCCCACAGGATCAGCGGAATCGGAAGGAAGGAGACGCCCGCCACCGTGGGGGACAGCACGAGCATCGTGCCGCCCACCGCCAGGACGGTGGTGACCAGTTGCAGGATCTCGTTGGCCCCCTGATCGAGGAAGCGCTCCAGCTGGTTGATGTCGTCGTTGAGGACCGTGAGCAGACGACCGCTGCTGCCGGCTTCGAAGAAGCCCATCTCCAGGTGCTGGAGGTGGTCGTAGGCCTCGATGCGCAGCTCGTGCTGGACGGTCTGGGCGAGGCGACGCCACAGCTGGGCGTACAGGTATTCGAAGAGGGAGTCGGCGCTCCAGATCAGGAACGAGAGCACCGCCAGCACCCCCAGCTGGCCGGGAACGGTCCTGAAGCCGAGTCCGGCCAGCCAGGAGGTGCGCTGCTGCACCACCACATCGACCGCCAGGCCGATGAGGACGGGCGGAGCCAGGTCGAACAGTTTGTTGAGGACCGAACAGGCGGCCGCCAGCCGGACGAGCCTGCGGTGGGGCCGCAGGCTCGTCAGAAGACGGGAGAGCCCCGGTGCTGGGGTGGTCGGCGCCCTGGCGCCATCAACGGCCATGGTGGCCGCAGGCGTCACCAGCGATTGCCACCGCCGCCACCACCACCCCCGTAGCCGCC
>CALRQM020000023.1:0-40142 GCA_943370335.1 Bordetella parapertussis
GATGGCGCTCCACGAAGCGTTTCAGGGTCATCGTGTCCTGAACCTTGGTTTCGTTGAGCTCGATCACGATGTCGCTGGGTTCCAGACCCGTGGCCTCGGTGGCCTCGAGCAAGGCTCCCGAGCCTTCAACTCCCTCGTCGATCAATGAAGTTTCAAAGTTGAGAAACAGAAAGGGGCGTAGGGACCGGGGCAAGTTGAGATCCCGGTAGGCCTCCATGGCCCGGATGCGGCAGCGGCGATCCAGCTCCAGCAGCCTCCCAGCCTTGCGGGCCTTGGCGAACTGCTGTCCGACACCCATGTGCGCCGGGCGCGCGAGGGCCTCCAAGCCCACCACGGAGGCTTGCTTGAGGGAGACGATTGGTTGAAAGTGAATGCTTAGCTGATTCGATGGGAGGGTCACAGGGACCTCCATCGTTAGCTCCATAAGTTCAGCGTGAACCATTGAGCGCGAATGACGGCGGACTACAGTTGTAGTGAGCCAGCAGCATTGAACCCTAGGGAACATCTGAAAAACGTACTAAAATCAATCGAGATCCAAGACTGAGACTGGAACGGATGGCCGTCCCCCTCCAGCTGGGCTTTTCGGACTACAAGCAAATTCACGCCAAAAAGAGGACGCGTCGCCAGCGCTTCTTGGATGAGACGGAGGCCACCGTTCCCTGGGAAGCCTTCCTGGCCTTGATCGAGCCCGTCTATCACAAGCCCTCCAGCAAGGGAGGTCGCCCGCCGATTCCTTTGGAAGTGATGTTGCGGATCCACCTGCTGCAGCAGTGGTTCACGCTGTCCGATCCTCTGATGGAGGAGATGCTGATCGATACGCCCTGCTTCCGCCGCTTTGCCGGAATCGAGACGATGGAAGGGAGAATCCCCGATGAGACCACGACCGCTACGGACCAGACCCATGCCTAGGAGGCGCTCCTTGACCGCTGAATAGGCCACCTCGTCATCTCCCTGCCAACCTGCTCAGAAAGGGCTTGCCGGGCCCCTGGTTGCCGATGGTGGAGCCGTCGCCTGGAAGGATCGCCAACAGAGCATTCCCCAGCTCCTACTCGATCTCAAGTTCCTCAGTGGGGAGGCCTGCTACAAGATCATTCTCGGGCTGGTCTGAGGACAAGGCGTGAATATGGCGACCGCCGTTCGATCGGGCTCCAGCCACTGATTCGGACCTATGGGGAAGGCCTCCGTTCCGAGGAGCTCGCGAGCCGCATCGAGGCGCTCCGCCCAGCAATGCTTGAGGGAGCCAGGAGAGCAGAAGGGATGGATCTCCCGTGCTAGTACAGACGTACTTACCGAGGGCTGCCATGGGTGTCCGTCTGCGTCGCTCCATCTCGGGAACCGGTGGTTCAGAGGAGCAGCCCATCGAGGAGTGGCCCTATCTGGATCAGCAGGTCCTGCAGAGCAGCCGGAGCCGCAAGGTCTGCATGACTTGCCACTGGTTTCGTCACCACGCCGGGGTGAACTGCATCCCGGTACTCACCTGCCAGCTGCATCAGGGCTTGCTGGCCCATGGGGAGCACCACACCCGCCGCTGCCAGGGTTGGACCGACGACATGACGCGGCAGCGGGGCTGGTGCCCGGAGGTCGCATGAGTAGTAGGCGCGCGGTGGTGGGTGTGATGGGGGCCGGAGAGGGCGCCTCGGCTGAGGCTATGGCCCTGGCTGAAGAGCTCGGTGAGTGCATCAGCGCCAGGGGTTGGGTGCTGCTCACCGGTGGCCGCCCGGCGGAGGTGATGGCAGCGGCCAGTCGTGGCGCGTCGCGGGTGGAGGGGCACCTAGTGGTGGGGATGCTGCCCGATGAAGGCAACGACGACGACAGGCAACGCACCGCGGAACTGGATCTGGCCCTGTTCACCGGCATGGGCAAGGCCCGCAACGTGATCAACGTGCTCAGCACCGACGTGGTGGTGGTCTGCGGAGGCGGCGGCCCAGGCACAGCCTCAGAAGCCGCCCATGCGCTGAAAGCGGGCAGGTCGCTGATCATGCTGGCGGTGCCGCCGGTGTGGCGGGACTTCTTCTGCTCAATCGGCAAGGGGGTGGAGAGCGCGAGGAATGTTGAGGAGTGCTGCCGTTTGATCGAGGCCAGGCTCCGAGAGGCATGAGTGAGCGACCACCGCTCGTTCCCCATAGCCCACAGGAGGGATGATTGAGCAATGGCCACCAGGTGCTGCGCTTCCGCCCAACCCCCTGGGAGCGCTTGGTGCAACCGCTGGAGATCACCAGCGGAGAGCTGCTCCCTGATCAGGAGGTCCCTTTGCAGAAATCGCGCCGGGAGCTGACTCGGACTGAGGCTCTCAAGCTCTGGGGTGAGAAGAGCAAGGCGGGCTGGGCTCCTTGCAGCCCTCAGTGGTGAGCTGGCCCTGTCAGGAGCTGAGGCCACACTGTCACGACGACCGGCTGGCCGTACTGACAACCACGGCTGGCGGAGCTATTCATGAATCAGTGGCCACGACCAGGGCAGCGCGAGCCGAGACCCTGCAACCGGCCAAAGGGCGCTCGATACGGGGCCCCCATTTCCTTGGGGACGAGTTCGGCGGTGACTATCCCCAGAAATGGGAGGGAGAGCAGGTCTACACACGACTGCGGCCATGGGCCTCAGTTCCGACCGACCGCGTGCGGAGTGCCATCTCAGGCTGATCGCGGTTCAGGGCCTGAGCATCACTGCCAACACTGGGGCCTTGCCAAAGGCGATGACCATGGATGCGGGCTACTGGAGCGAGGACAACGCAAGCCACTGCGAGCAACTCGGCTTTGAAGCCTTCATCGCCACCGGCCGACTCCCTCACGGGCAGCCACCGCAGCCCAAATGCGGACCGATACCCAAAGATCCCGACATCAAGAGCCGCATTCCCCGCAAGCTCAGAAGCAAGAAGGGAAGGACGATCTACGCCCAAGGGAAGGCGATTGTGGAGCCGATGAATGGGCTGATCAAGGAAGCTCGGGGACTGCGGCGCTTTCTGTTGCGCGGCCTGGAGAAAGTGAACGGAGTGTGGCACCTGACCTCCGGCACCCATACCTGTTGAAGCTTCGAAGGTTGAGGCGATCACAAAACAGAAGCTGGTGGCAGCATCGGTATGAAGGTCAGCTTAAGAACACATGATCATCAATACACATCCAGTGGCTTACCGCAGCGCAGGTCTCGCCTTGTCCGTGGTTGCCGATCTGTTAGTCACAACCTCCTGTCACCTGCCAGCGAGTATTATCTTTTGATAAGGCATGTTGAAATTCGTAGCAGCGAACATCGATTCGCAAGCTTTCGGGTAGGTTGAACTGGAAGGAAGATAAATCAATCCCGGAGTTTTCATGATCTTACACAGCAAGTGGAGGCTTGAACTTACCAAGGCGATTCATAGCTTGAAGAATCGCTATCGAATTGCAAATGCTTCCCAGGGCAATGGGACATTCGATCCCACGTTAGGACAGATACATGACGTCAACGGCCTGCCTCAGTGGGAACTAGTCGCAGAATACCAGGAAGTCAACCAAGCTTCCTGGAAAAGTTCGAAAATGAAGATAGTATCTCGCACCCAGAATGGTGCCGAACTGTCTTACGTAATAGGCGCGGAAGATCCCTTGCCAACAGAGGACTTCGAAGACTTGCAATGGGAGGCCAGGTTCGAGGGAAGGATGTTCGACATTCCCTACCGTCCATACGCAGTGCGCGCCTCAGATCTATTCCAAATGCCTGACGGGATTTTCGACACATTGCTCGGGAGTTACTACATGGGGGTGCGCGTCCAAAATGTCTATGCTGAAGAATTCGGTCCGACTCACACATTGGACATCACCAACGCTTGCCGGGCCGTACTTGCTACTAAAGGTGTCTTCATCGGAGATGCTTGGAGCCAGCAGGAGCTGGCACAATTCGGACAACAGCAGGTGGGACGTGGCATCAGCGTGAACGGACTCAAGCCCGGAGACTCGCGCACGATTTTTTTTAAGATCAACGTGTCTACCGCTGCTCCTAGAAAGTACGAGATGCAGTTTATACATGTGGATGTAGCGGGCACCCCGGATCCACACAACCCCAAGCGCCTGCTTTCCAAACACATTTTTGTCAGCTCCTCGCATGCAGACTCCGCCACTGGTGAATTGGTCTGTACGGTCAAGGAGGGCACCATCCGGCTGAAATTGCTAGAGGTTGCCTATGACGTGAAGGGGGCGCGCCGGGCGCGAAAGAAATGTAAGCCCTGCACCACCAAGAGTGATCTCCAGGGATTAAGATCATATCTAGAACACGCATTGAAAGAAGGTGATCTGGACATTTGCGATCTAAAGAAGATTGTTGAAAGACTTACCCAAGGTGTGGGATGCTGCGATCCGTCAATCATTCGCACGGGAAAGTACTGCATAGGATCTTTCTTTGTATTTCCTACCAAGTACAAGTTCATTGTTGAGCCCAGTTCCGAATATGAAGGGCAGTTCGGCCCGATCCCCTTTGATGACCCGTGGTGGAAGGTAGCATTGCTAATACTTGCTGTCTTGCTGCTGATTGCCGGGGTGCTTAGCGAAGCAGCGGATATCGCCTTTCACGACGAAGATCTAGTGATCGGAACCCTTGACCGGTTTCAGGCGAACGATGTGGATGCGGCATTGTGTCGACTCGATGGACGTCGCACGGAGACTTTACGGGAAATCATCGACGCCCGTGCTGACGAGCCCAACACCACGTCGGTGACGGCATTGGGTGGGCTCATCTCATTGAATACACCCGTCATTACACGCGCCGAAATCGATGCCTTTCTTACGGCGTCGCCCCCAGACCCCAACAACCTGCGGGTATTTAAATCAGGTGGGAGGACGGGGTTGACCTTCGGGATTATTTCGTCGACAACTTCTGACGGGCACGGCCTGGCTACGTGGGGGATTGGCCAGCTGCTCATTACTATCGACACCGATCCGGCCTTCGGCAACGGGATGGGAGTCAGTGATAGCGGTGATTCTGGTTCTGTTTGGGTGCATCACGCCACAAGGCGCCCAGTCGGTCTCAATCACTCGGGGGACAGTAACGGTACGACATTCGCCGTCGCTTCGTTTCTCGAAGATGTGCAAACTGCGATGAACGTTACTTTCTAAATCTCTAAGAGGAATTCTTCTCATGGACACAACGAACAGGAAAGCCGCTGAGCTTACAGCGCTGGTCAAGAAGCTTCAATGCGAATGGGCGGACGACCCGAATATCATAAGGATTGGATGGGGTCTGTCAGAACGGAATAACAAGTTGGAATCCCAAACCTGCCTCATTTTCTGGGTGAAGGAAAAAATTGCGAGCGATAGGGTCCGTACTGCGAAAGGTACCAGAATGATACCGGCAGAAATCGAGGGTATACCCACAGATGTTCAGGTCAAGAACATGAAGCCGCTTGCCGGAGTCGGTTCACGCGGCGATGTGATCGCCGATCCATTGAATGGCGGCTGGAATACCAGCAACGCGGATGAACATACCATTTGGTTCAATGGATGGGGCACACTCGGTTTGCTTTGCACTGACAACAGTGACGGAGCCCTGATGGCACTCTCGAACTGGCATGTCTGGGCAGACGGTGCTGACCTAGGTGCCACTATTATCCAACCTGCCCATCCTCGCACTGGCGAGCATGTGGAAAGTGTCTCTAAAGTTTTGGCATGCGGTCCGCTGCTCACTTCACTCCTCGAATGGGAGTCTCCAGACCCCATTGCTGCGGGGCTGTACGGAGGCGCTGCGGCGGCTGCAATTGCCGCAGCCCTAAGTGACTATAAGGATCCGGTGCGACGAGGGCAGGAGGCAACCCCGACCGCAACTGGTGAGAAGACTAAAAGCGAGCAAGTCACAGTATCTGTTGAGTACCTTGACCTTCCTATCCCCGGACTCCCATTTAAAACTGACGTGAAGTGGGAGTATCAGAGGACGACAAGCCTGACTGTGCATAAGAACGCTGTCTCGGAACCCCAGATCAATGCCCAGTTTCTGCTTGGCAAATTTGTTACATCTGACAAGGCACATTACCTGCCTGGCGAAGAAATGAAAATCTACGCCGCGTTGTGGGATTACCAACCACGCCCTTGCGATGCCTATTACGTGGTCGCTCACCTCATTCCGGATAGTAGGCCTGAGGCCCGTTTCTCGGTGGTTCTTACGCCAGGCATCTGCCCTAAGCGTCTACCGGTGAACCCTCCTACCGTTTCCACCGGGAAACTAGTCTGCTACGACTTTGGTACACACAAACAAGGCGAGAAATATCATTATCAACATCATTTCGATTGGCTCGCATGCATTTCTCTGGACAAGAATGACCTCATCATTACCGATTGGCTTACATCAGGGAGTCAGTCCGGAAAAGGGGAGCTCCTTATCCCAATTCGGGGTTTGCGCTTCAGCCACAACATCTGCGGAGGTGTGCGCGTCAAGACAACTAGATTCTCTTCGGCGGCCATTGTCCTAGACGCGTATGACCGAAGTGGAAACCTCCTTGCTACAACCAAGAGTAACCTGGGTCAGAACCAGGTGGATGTACTGACCGTTCATGCCGAAGGAATCGCCTCAACCCTCATTCGGGGTGGCAGTGGCGAAAGTGTCATTCTTGAATACTGTGTGGAAGAACTGGAACACAGCGAACTTTCCTTGACTTATTCCGATGAAGTATTCAAGCGTCTTGAATATGCACACGTAAAAACACATCTTGATCAACGTAAACTGCGTGCCAAGCGTTGTTGCTACGAGGGCGTTTTTCGCGTCCCCCCGAGCGAGAAGGCTGGTCGATGGACGGTTTACCTTACTGTGCAAAATATTAACAATGTCCCCCAAGGTACGGAACCATCCGTCGCTGCTGCGACGATTGGCGGTCATTTGATGACTGCGCCGGTTGCACAGGTTGCAGCTTGCGCGTTCCTGATGTTGGGAGATCATGTGTTTGATATCTTCTAAGCTGTTGAGAGGAGCTTTACAAAAGTGAATCGCCGGTTGGATCGCGAAAATCGAGACTCTTCAAGTCGTCTCGTCGCAGAGCATCACTTCCCATCGTTCAGCGGGCGCGATGGTCATTATTAATAGGTCAATGATCAGCGCGTGCCTTTCCCCATTCTCCTCGTAATCGAAGGGCAGTTGGATGTTAGTTGTTGCAGGAGAAGGCTAGGGAGACCCTGGTAAACCCAGACCATTCACAGGACAATACCTCTGTGATTGCAAATAAGGACTGGGTTCATGGTTGGAAAGCAGCTTGGATTCGGGGACTACGAGCAGTCCACAGCAAAGAAGCGCACCAAGCGTGAGAAATTCCTCGCCGAGATGGAGAATGTGGTGCCTTGGAAAGTGCTCATCAATCTGATCGAGCCTCACTACCCCAAAACCAGCTCCAAGGGCGTCCGTCCGGCCTATCCGCTTGCCACCATGCTGCGTATCCACCTGATGCAGCAGTGGTAATCACTCAGTGATCCAGCGATGGAGGATGCCCTGATCGAGGTGCCAACAATGCGGCGCTTTGCTGGCATCGACATGGTCAGCGAGCGGATCCCTGATGAGACGACGATCCTCGCGTTTCGACACCTGCTCGAGAAGCACAACCTGGGCACGCAGATCTTTGAGGCGGTGAAAGCCCATCTCAAGGCCAACGGTATGGCCATGAAACAGGGCACGATCATTGATGCCACCTTGATCGCGGCTAACAGCTCCACCAAGAACAAGGATGGGGAGCTGGATCCAGAGATGCACCAGACCAAGAAAGGCAGCCAGTGGTATTTCGGAATGAAGGTGCACATCGGCGTGGATAAGGACACCGGCCTGATCCATTCAGTGGAAACCACGGCTGCCAATGTGCATGACCTCACCCCAGCAGCTGAGCTGCTTCATGGCGAGGAGGTGGTGGTCTGCGCCGATGCTGGATATCAGTGTATCGAGAAGCGCCCAGAAATGAAAGACAAAGCCATCGGCTTCCGTATTGCGATGCGGCCTGGGAAGCGACGGGTTCTGCCCGATACGCCCGAGGGTCGTCTGGATGATCTGATTGAAACGGCCAAGGCACACATTCGCGCCAAGGTAGAGCAGCCATTCCGCGTCATCAAGCAGCAGTTCGGATTTCAGAGGACCCGCCTGCGTGGCATGCTAAAGAACTGTTGCAAGGTGAATGTGCTGGCGGCGTTGGCCAATTTATTTCTTGCTCGTCATCAGCTGCTATGCAGGACATAATCAGGGGCATGGAGTGCCTACCCGGCACAAAATTGGCCTTCAAAGGGAGCTGGAATTGCTCTGAAAGAGTGAAATCAGCACAGTTCACCCTTGATCTGATCCT
Source organism: Bordetella parapertussis (assembly GCA_943370335.1). Classification (GTDB taxonomy): domain Bacteria; phylum Cyanobacteriota; class Cyanobacteriia; order PCC-6307; family Cyanobiaceae; genus Cyanobium. Next base: position 8,261 of record CALRQM020000023.1, read on the forward strand.
CAAGTGTTCATTCCAGACAATTCATAGCCTGATGCAACACTTTTGGACTGTTTGCCCAGAGGCTCCCTAACGGAAAAGTTCCGTTGCTAACGTTCGACCGCTAAGCTTCTACCTAGGGAAGGAAGAGCAATCATGGATCTCGGTTCATTCGGACTCGCGACCTCGGGCTTGTTCGTGTTCATCTTCATCGTGGCCTTCGTCGTTGGGTTAAACACCAGCGGCGGGGCCGTGGTCCTCACGCGCGGCCTGGGCACCACGCGCGACTGCACCGAGGCCTGCGACGCCCTGGTCGCCGCCGATCGCCAGGTCAGGGCGCTTGAGCTGGCCGTGGCCGACAGCACCATCGAGCGCGACAATCGTTCGGGAGAGCTTCGCGAGGCCCAACTCGTGGCTGCCACGCTGCTAGCCGCCGCCTGGGCGGCATCGGCGGTGCCCATCTTCGGCCAGCTGCTTGCCTTGCCCGTCTGGGTGGCTTACGGAATTGCCCAGGGCTATGCGGCCTACCTGCTGGGCCGGCTGGCGGATGCGGCGGCCACGCTCGGCTCAATCCTGGCAGCGCTTGGGCGCGCCCGCAACACCCGCCAGGAGGGCGTCGACGCGGTCATCCAACGCTGCCCGCCGGCCGAGGCAGAAGCATGCATCCAGCGGGTGGGCGGTTGAAGCGTGACCGCGCGGCTGTCGGCTTCGTCTGCCTTCGCGCCTGCCTGCTCTAGTGCAATGTTCAGCTCTTGAATTATCCGAGTGATCACGCGGCGCACCACCTGCAGTAATGGCCTCAGCAGCTTTGGTTGCGTGTCCATCAGCAAGCTCAGCGGGATCGGCAGAGAAAGCACCCACTGGCGCACCGAAGAAGGAGGGGACCGCCGACTCAGAGACCCGGCAGAATACAGACGGCCCGCGCCTCTATCGCCCTGCCCTCGCCCACTGGCCCGAGGCTCTCGGCCGTCTTCGCCTTTACGTTCACGTATCCGGCGCCAGACCCATACCCTTCTCCACCGCGGACATCTCCATCCAACTCCTGATGGACACGACCAACACCCTCCAGGAGATCGAGAGCCGCATGACGGCCCGTGCTTTCGGCGCTGTCCACAACCCTGAGAAGGGACCAGAGGTCCGGCGGGAGCTCATAGCGCTACTGGAGGTCCAGGACCGGACCAGCCCCGATGGAGTGATCTGACCCACCACCCAGGCTCGACTCGTCCCCACCACTCCGTCAGATGCTGCTTCCGCTGCTCGACCAACTACTTCGGATAGAGGGGGTCCGGTTGCCCATCAGGGAACGGGCAATGAACGAGCCTGATGCAGGTTCTGTCCAACCTGGGGTGAATGGCAATCCCTGAAAAGTCAGTCGGGGCGACAGGATTCGAACCTGCGACCTAGTGCTCCCAAAGGGGATGAATCAGGCTAGCCTGGACAAGGTGAGACGCGAAATGGCCTGCTACCACTAGGCTGGCATCCTCCAGGGTGTGCCAGGAAGCCTGTCCTATTTCGTCCTTCTGTCCTATTTTTGTCCTGCCCGAGGGCGTCCCATGGCTGTCTCCACATCGGACTGGGAGGTCACCTTCCGCAACCTGATCCGCCAGTCAGTCGGGCCCGGATGGGGTGTCTTCCGCCAAGGCAAGCTCACCCGTCTTCGGGTTCGCGGTGACTCCGGTACCGAATCGATCACGCTCCCCTATCGCTGGGCCGAGACATCCGTGCCGGATGCTCTGACCAGGATTCGGGAGATCGCTGCGGTCTATCTGGAGGATGAGATCACCCTGGCGGCAGCGGCCAGTGATGTGGAGCACCGCAGCAGTCGCTCCGTGATGGACTGGCCCGGCGCTCTGGAGGCCTACAGGCACCTCCGCTGTGTGTTCGAGGGGCGCGTTAGCGAGCGCACCTGGCGTGTCAAGTACGCCCCTGTCCTCGTGGATGCAGTGGCGGTTATGACCGGACCAAAGCGGCCGGTTGACGCGGCTGAGCTGTGCGAGCGGGTGCTGATCCGCTGGGCCGCCGGGACCAGGCAGCGCACGATCATGCGCCAGAGCCTGTACGGCTTCCTGCGCTTCTCCGTGGAGCGCCAGCGGTTCCGCACCTGCTGGATGCCTCCACCGGTGCCGAAGGAGAGCCGGCAGCCAAAGCGAATCGGCTACCCCCTCGCCGACGCTCAGGTTCTGCGGCTCTTGGATGCCTTGCCCAACGATGAGGCGGGGGCCCGCTGGCGGTTCGCGTTCCAGCTCATGGCGGTCTTTGGCCTTCGTCCTGAGGAGCTGCGCTTTCTGGTACCAGAGGAGAGGGCCGACGGACTGGGAGTTCGCTGCCTCTACCGCAAGGCAACCGGGCGCGGGGAGAGGACACAGCCGCGGTCGCTCCATCCCCTGCTCGTTCGAGACCTTGACGGAACGCCCCAGGATTGGCGCCTGGCGCTGCGGTTGGCGGCTGGTGAGGCATTGCCCTCCCTCGGGCAGGAGGGACACGGAGGTGAAGCAGTCTTGACCTACCTGCGGCGTCAGCCGATCTGGCACAAACTGAAGGCAGAGGCGGAGGCCTCTACACGGGGATCAGAAAGCCTCACCCCCTACGGGTTCAGGCACCGCTACGCGAAGGCCAGCCATGCGGCGAGAGTGTCGCCGAAGGATGTGGCCGATGCCATGGGCCACACCTTGGAGGTCCACCTGCAGGCCTACGCCCGCTTCGCCTCTACGGGTGTGGCGGATGCCTATGCCTTGGCCAACGCAGCCGGCCGGGCGGGGTGAGGGGGGCAACCTGCAAGCTGTATCCACAATCGCTAGGGGGTCCCCTGCAGATCTGGTCCCTTTGCCGCCAGCGGTGGTGTCTGGCCGGGTCGGTGTCGGTCTAGCCAGCGGCGCTGCGTCGCCAGATAGGCCGCCCGGCTGGCGGCGTAGCCCATGCACCGCCCGGCTGCTCGTGACGCCAGCAGGGCCTCGATCGCAGCGGCCAGAGGTTGACCTGCATCCACGCGGCTGCGCAGGCCTTGAAAGCTGACGTCAAAGGTCTCAGCCCATCCCCGAATCGTGTCGACCTCGCCGTCCAGGTGGTCGCCCACGGCCTGCTCCAGTGGGAGCCAGCGCGTCACCCGGCGGTGGTCGTGCTGCTCCTCGGGGCGCTGCCAGCTCACCCGTGGGTTCCCGTCCTCCGTTAGGCCTGGCCCGTAGTTCCCGGCGTCACGCCATCGCCCGAGGCTGTGGCGCTCCGAAGGCGGGGGGCCGACGTCGCGGCCGAAGACCTCGAAGTCGCTCCAGGACGGGTCAACGTTGACCCCCTCGTAGCTGCTCCAGCCGTAGGCCCGGCCGCTGCAGCGGGCGTGCATGTCGTTGAAGGCCCGGCGGGCCTTGAGCTGCAGGTGCCGGGGCGCGTCGAGGTAAGCCTGCCAGTTCGCCTCTCCGGCGTCGTCGGCGGGGTTCATCGCGGGGCCCTGCTGTTGAGGTGCAGGTGCTCCTGGAGGATCCTTGTGATCAACTCCGACCGGGAGATCCCGGAGCGGTGGGCGGTCGTCGTCAGCTCGGCAGTGAGTTCGGCCGGGGGGTAAAAGGTCAGGGGTGCGCGAAGGGCTGGCACGGGGTCAAGGGATCGACGGACCCCAGAGGGTTCCGAAGCGATCGAGGCCACGAGAAAGCCCCCCCTACCGGGTGAGGTCAGGGGGCTCGTGTTACCACCAGGGCGGCCCTACGCGGTGGGCTCCGCCAGGCGGCCGGAATCCAGCAGGGCCATGTAGATATCGCCGGCCGTCGTCTCGCTGTTGAACCTGCTCACCAGCCACGCGGCGAGGGCGAGGGCCTGCCAGTCCTCAAGGGCGATCACGGTTCCACCTCCTCGGCGGCAGCGGACCGGCGGGCGGCGGTGTCGGCGTCGATCAGCTTCCCCGCTGCGAGCCAGTAGGGCCCGTTGAACCACGCGACCACCTCGGTGTCGGTACAGGAGTCGAATCCCTCGGGGAACGGCACCCGCAGGGGGCGGAGGGCGATCCCCTCGCCCATCAGGTGGTCGCCCTGCTCGCGGTCGCCGAGGCGGTCCCAGGTGGTCATGGCGTCAGCGGGTGAGGGTGGTCATGGTGGCCCAGGGCCTGGCGCTCTCGCGGTAGTGCGCCCACGCATGCCGAAGTGGTTTCGATGTCCGTCCTTCAGATGTTGACGGAGGTGCCTCCTTGGTCGGTCAGCCACGTGTTGCGTTGCTCGTCATCAGGCGCGGTGACCCTCTCAACGTCCGCGCCTGCCTTCTCCCTCAGCCCCTCCCAAAGACCTGCATGGTTCAGCAGGATGTCCTTCAGCCCTGACTGAACGGCAGGTTGGTTCAGAGCCTGGGTGCTCATGGCGGTGTGCGCGTCGAGCGCGTTGATGATCGCGTTGGTCAGCTCGCTCTGCAGGTCAGGGGAGTTAGCGAACTGCTCCTTGGTGTTGCTCGCCGCCTGTTGCTGAAGGAGTTCGGATTCGAGCAGCTTGCCCTTGAGAACGTTGTTGACGTACACCAGCTTGTCGGAGTCGGTCAGCTCGCCCTCGAACAGGTCGTTGACTTTGGCGATGATCTCGTCGAGCAGGGCCTTCTGCTTGTCCTGCACCTGACCAGTGCCGGCTGCGGTCATGGGCTGAAGTTGGGTGGCCTCGCCATCACTGAGCAGGAGGTTCCGCTTGCCCAGGTTCTTGAGGTTGTGGTGGGTGAGCACCACCTTGGAGAGATCCACGCTCTCGCGCTCGCGGCCGAACTCCAGCAGGGGCAGCAGGAGCTTGTAGAAGATCGAGCGCTTCTCCACGCCCGTGCTGCCGTAGTCGAAGATCTGCGAGAGGAAGGTGTAGAGCCGCAGGAAGGCCCCCATGTCGGTCTTGAAGAGGGTGAGGGCGTTCAGCTCGTCTTCTGCTTCCTTGATGGCGGCGGCATCCTCGATCTCCTTGCCGGCTGAGCGGGCGTTCTGGGCGGCCTTGAACTTCTTGAGCAGCCGATCAGCCACAGGTTCAAGGGCCTTGGCCAGTTCGCTCTGCTTGCTGTTCGGGTCCAGCTCCACCTTCACCACCCGCTCCACCTCAAAGTCGTCGTAGTGGCCGGCGGCGTCGAGCTTGGCCCGCAGGTCGAACACCAGGTTGGGGTCGGTGGTGCCGGCCAGCTCGGCGGTCTCGTAGAAGGTCTTGAAGGCTTCGAGGATCTCCGTGGGCTCGTTCACGAAGTCCACCACGAAGGTGTCCTCCTTGCCGGGGTGGCAGCGGTTCAGGCGTGACAGGGTCTGCACGGCCTGGATGCCGGCCAGGCGCCGGTCCACGTACATGCCGCAGAGCAGAGGCTGATCGAACCCGGTCTGGAACTTGTTGGCCACCAGCAGGATCTGATATCCCTCGGTGTTGAACGCTTCTCGGATGCCCAGCCCCTTGAGGCCGGGGTTGAGGGTGGCGCTGGTCTCGGTGAAGTCGTCGGGGCCGCTCTCCTTGTCCGTCACGGAGCCGGAGAAGGCCACCAGGGTGCCGATGGCGTAGCCCTTCTCCTTGATGTACTTCTCGATCGCGAGCTGCCAGCGCACCGCCTCCAGGCGGCTGGCCACCACCACCATCGCCTTGGCCTTGCCATCGAGAAGGGGGGCGATGAACTCCAGGAAGTGCTCGACAACGATCTGCACCTTCTGGGCGATGTTGTACGGGTGGAGCTTGACCCAGCCCATGATCTTCTTGAGGGCGGCGCTTTTCTCCACCTCGGCTTCGTCGTAAGTGGCGCCGTTGTGGGCCAGGCGGAAGGCGAGCTTGTAGCTGGTGTAGTTGCGCAGCACGTCGAGGATGAAGCCCTCCTCGATCGCCTGGCGCATCGAGTAGACGTGGAACGGCTCGGGCCTGTTGGTGTCGCTCGCCGGCTCGTCTGGCTTGGGGCGCCGGCCGAACAGCTCCAGGGTCTTGGCCTTGGGGGTGGCAGTGAAGGCCACGAAGGTGATGCCGCTGTCCTTGGCCCTGGCGGCCATCTGGGTGGCCAGCACGTCATCCATGCTCACCTCACCGCCATCGTTCAGATCGGCCAGCTCCTCGGAGCTGAGCACGGCCTTGAGCTTGGCGGCGGCCTCTCCGCTCTGGGAGCTGTGGGCCTCATCGGCGATCACCGCGAAGCGCTTGCCCTGGGTGGCCGACAGCTTGCGCACCTCCTCCAACGCGAAGGGGAAGGTCTGGATCGTGCAGACCACGATCTTCTTGTCCCCGGAGAGGGCTTCGGCGAGCTTGCCGCTCTTGCTCCCCTCGGCGTTGGTGATGCTGGCCACCACTCCGGTGGTGCGCTGGAAGTCGAAGAGGGCCTCCTGCAACTGGGTGTCGATCACGTTGCGGTCGGAGACCACCAGCACCGTGTCGAACACCTTGCTGTGCTGGGCGTTGTGGAGTTCGGCCAGGAAGTGGGCGGTCCAGGCGATCGACTTGGTCTTGCCGGATCCGGCGGAGTGCTGCACGAGGTACTTGCTGCCGGCACCTTCGACGAGCACGGCGGCCTGAAGCTTGCGGGTGACATCGAGCTGGTGGTATCGGGGGAAGACCACCTCCTTGATCTGCTTCTTTTTGTCGCGGCTGGCGACCAGGTAGCGGCCGAGGATCTCCAGCCAGGAGTGGCGCTCCCACACCTCCTCCCAGAGGTACCCGGTGCGGTAGCCGCGCTCGGGGTCGAGGGGGTTGCCTGCGCCGCCGTCGTCGCCCCGGTTGAAGGGCAGGAAGGTGGTGGCCGGGCCGAGGAGCTTGGTCGTCATGCGCACCTCGCGGGTGCTCACGGCGAAGTGGACCAGGGCACCACTGGGGAAGGACAGCAGGGGCTCAGGGCTCTGCCCCTTGGGCCTGGGGTTGCGATCGAAGCGGTACTGGTCCACCGCGTCGTCGATCGACTGGGTGAAGTCGGTCTTGAGTTCCACGGTGGCCACCGGCAGGCCGTTGAGGAACAGCACCAGGTCGATGCTGTTCTCGTTGTGGGTCGAGTAGCGGAGCTGACGCACCACCCGCAGGCGGTTGGCGGCGTAGCGGTTGAGGATCTCGGGGTTGAGCGCCAGGGCCGGCTTGAACTGGGCCAGTTGCAGCGGCTTCTTGAGTCCGAGCAGCTCAACGCCTTGGCGGAGCAGATCCAGGGTGCCGCGCTGATCGAGCTGAGCCCGCAGGCGGTTCAGGAGGGTGTCGGTGGCACTGGCGCCATGGTTCTTCTGGAGCGTCTCCCAGGCCTCAGGCTGGGATTCCTGGATCCAAGCGCACAGATCGGCCGGGAAGAGGGCACGGGCTCGGTCGTAGGCGGCTGCATCGCCCTCCGAGTAGAGCCAGCCCTGGGAGCCGAAGTGCTGGGCGATCTCGACTTCGAAGTTGATCTCCTTGTGAAGGTTCATGCCGCTGCCTCCACGGGCACGAGGTCCCGCACGTCGATCTGGCCAGTGACGGCGGCGGAGATCAGGGCGGAGCGGCGTTCCTGGAGAAGTGTGACAGCCCGATGCGCTTCCTGGACAAGACTATCGAGCTTTTTCAGTGCAACACATAGTGAACCAACGATCTCATCCTGCTCAGATATTGGAGGCAAGGCGAATCTAAAAGACATGATCTCAGGCATGTAAATCGTATTGTGAGTTGATCCGTACTTCAAGCGCTCGAACTCTCCCTTCATCCCGCGAAAGACATGGAGAAGGAAGTCGGGCAGCAAGCATTCTCCGCATATCCAATTCGCGAAGTCTTGGGTGGTTGCCATATCAGCGCCCATGATTCCGGCATAGCCGACGGAAGCAGTCCGAGAAAGCACTACAGTTCCCGCAGGAAGTAGGCGAGCGGCTGAGTTCTCCATCCCGACGAAACTGATTTTTTCCTTCGTGTCATAGACACGATCGACTTTGTTGGTTCTGAGCTGCCAGACATCTGCCAGAGTGAACCATGGAATTGTGCATTCTTCTTCGATCCAATACTCAGGCTTGGCCCTGCTAGGCGTGTGGCCAGACTCAAGCCTGGCAGCCAGTCGTACTGGCAACACTCTCCAATGCTCCGGCACTTCCCCCAGCCACTCCACCCCCGAATCCTTCATCGGCGCGTCTGGATTCAACCCCTTGGTGACGGCATGGGAGATAACGGCCTGGCGCTTCTCCTGGAGCAGCTCGATCAGCCGTTGCTGCTCGGCGATCAGGGTGTCGATCTTGGTGGTTTCGCGGTCGAGGAAGGTGGCGATCAGCGCTTGTTCCTGAACTGGAGGAACATAGACTTTTTCCCCTAGACTTTCCTTCTTGATATGCCGCATAGTACTTCCATGGGCGTCAAAGTCTGCAAGCTTAGGGGCGATATGCTTGATTGAATAGTATAGATAGAGCTTGTTCGCCTCAGCGCTAGGAGTAACCAGAAAAATGTGCTGATTAAGCCACGCCTCTCCCTTGCTCCAAATGAATGAATCTATAGTTGCAGACCAAGAAAATAACAGATCTCCGTCGCGGACTTTAACTCTATCGTCAAGTTCTCCAGGAAAGTAAGCAGGCTCATCATCGCTTGTAAGTTGTGAAATCCGAATGATTGGAAGTCCGTCATCTCCCCTGTCTTCAGGTTTGAATGGAAATCCGTTTTGATACCCACCAAGAAATTTCAGAGCAGATCGGTTCCAATGTTCAGGAACAGGTCCTAATAGTTGAAGACGGCTATCCTTATAGGCGGGATACCTCGGAAAGCTCACGCCGTAAGCCCCCCGATCATCTCCAGAATCCGATCCGTCACCTGCTTCAGCTCGGCGTCGATCACCTCAAGAGGCCGTGGTGGGGTGAACACGTAGAAGTGTCGGTTGAAGGGGATCTCGTAGCCCACCTTGGTCTTGTCGTGATCGATCCAGGCATCGCTCACGTGAGGCAGCACATCTCGCTCGAAGTAGGTCTGCACGTCTTCGAAGAGCGGCACGTTCTCGGTGTCGCGCAGGCTGGAGTCGGCCACTTGCTTGCCCTTGGCCTTGCCCTTCTGGCCCACAACTACCTTGCCCGCTTCATCGCGCAGGGGCCGCTCCACCGTGATCGTGCGGTAACCGAAGGCTTCGTTGGCGAAGATCTTGCTGATCGGCTTGCCGTCCTTATCTACCTCCTCGAAGCGGCCGAAGATCTGGGTGATCTCGTTGATGTGCTCGGGGCTCAGTTCCTTGCGCTTGCTGCCAAGGCTCTTGCGCATCTTCTGCCAGTAGCTGCTGGCATCAATCAACTGCACCTTCCCTTTGCGGGCCACCGGCTTGCGGTTGCTCAGGATCCAGATGTAGGTGCTGATTCCCGTGTTGTAGAACATGTCCGTTGGCAAGGCCACGATCGCCTCCACCAGATCGTTCTCCAGCACGTAGCGGCGGATCTCGCTCTCACCTGATCCAGCTCCACCAGTGAACAGTGGTGAGCCGTTGAGCACGATCCCGATGCGGCTGCCGCCATCGATGGCTGGGCGCATCTTCGAGATCAGGTGCAGCAGGAACAGCAGGGAACCGTCGCTGACGCGGGGCAGACCGGGGCCGAAGCGCCCCTCGAAGCCCATCAGGTCGGCTTCCTTGCGGATGTCCTTCTCGATCTTCTTCCAGTCCACCCCGAACGGGGGGTTGGAGAGCATGTAGTCGAACTGCTGCTCCTGGAGGCCGTCGTCGTTGAGCGTGTTGCCGAAGATGATGTTGCGGATGTCCTGCCCCTTGATCAGCATGTCGGCCTTGCAGATCGCGTAGGACTCCGGGTTCAGTTCCTGCCCGTACATCACCAGCCGGGCCTGGGGGTTGTGCTCCGCCAGGTGCTCCTCGCTGACGCTCAGCATCCCGCCAGTGCCAACGGCCGGGTCGTAGAGGGTGCGGACCACGCCCGGCTTGCTGAGGGCGTCGTCGTCTTCGATGAACAGCAGGTTCACCATCAGCCGGATCACCTCCCTGGGGGTGAAGTGCTCCCCGGCGGTCTCGTTCGATTCCTCGGCGAACTTGCGGATCAGTTCCTCGAACACCGAGCCCATCTGGGCGTTGCTCACCACCTCCGGGTGCAGGTCGATCCCCGCAAAGCGTTCAGTGACCAGGTAGAGCAGGCCGGCCTTGGCGAGCTTGTCGATCTGGGCGTGGAACTCGAAGCTCTCGAAGATGTCCCGCACCGCCGGGGAGAACGCCTGCATGTAGGCCCGCAGGTTCTCGCCGATGTGGTCCTGGTCCCCCATCAGCCGCTTCATGTCGAGCGGTGAGGTGTTGTAGAAGAGCAACCCCGCCTTCTTGAGCAGGAACGGCTCTGGGTTCAGGCCGGCGGCCTCGCGCAGCTCCTTCTCGGCCAGCACCTCGGCCTTCGTGGCCTCCAGCACGCAGTCCAGGCGCCGCAGCACCGTGAACGGCAGGATCACCTTGCCGAAGTCGCTGCGCTTGTAGTCGCCCCGCAGCAGGTCGGCGACTGCCCAGATGAAGGAGGAGAGGTTCTGATCGGCCATGCAGGGATCAGATCGACGCCGCTCGGGGAAGTATGACCATCAGCGCCTGGATCTGGGGCATCAGGCCTCCTGCAGGATCCGGCGCACCGTAGTGGCGCTCAGCCCGGACTTCTTCGCGATCAGCCGGTGGCTCTCGCCAGCGTTGGCCAGCTCCAGGACGTGGGCGGCCTGCTCTGGCTTGTAGGACCGCTTGCGGCCGAACTTGACGCCGCCGGCCTGTGCCCGCTGACGTCCCTCGGCGGTCCTCTCCACGATCAAGTCGCGCTCGATCTCGGCGGCGGCGGCCAAAATCCCGACGACCAGCTTCGCCATCTTGCCCAGCGCCAGGGTGTCGACCCTGCCGTCGAGGGTGCGGACGTGAACGCCACGATCAAGCAGCTCGGCGACCCGGCTGACGGCCTCCTCCATCGTCCTGCCCAACCTGTCGAGCTTTGTCAGGGCCAGGACGTCGCCGGGCTCCAGCGCGGCCAGGGCGGCCTGGAGCTGCAGGCGCTCGGAGAAAGGGGCGACGCCGCTGATCTTCTCGCTGAACAGCAGGTCGACGCCGGCAGCGTTGAGGGCGTCGAGTTGGCTCGCGTGGTCCTGGCCGACGGTCGAGACCCGGGCGTAGCCGATCTGGCGGGTGCTGGGGGTCACGGCGGGGCTCTCGGGATGCCTGCATTGTGGCACGGACTTTCGGCGCAGGCAATCCCCTTGCGGCGCGGTTCAGTTTCCGTCGCGCCGAAACTCTTGAGTTGTGGCGCACTGAGGTGATGTACGGATCCGGCTGCACCCATCGATCGAGGAAGGGGAAGTTGTCGAACCAGCGCAGGGCTCAGGACGCGCTGGATTCCTAGCGATGTTGCCGCGCACCTTGCGGTGGCGCCAAGAAGCCCGCTGGGCCGGGCGTATTGGTCCCATCTTGCTAAAGTGAGTCCAGGTCTGAGAACCTCAATGCCAGTGCTCCGTTTACTCCCTCGGTCTTCATTTGCAGGCGTCCCCAATGCCTACAAGAGCCTGGCCATTGAAGCCAGCACCTCCGACCCTGATGTGATCCGTCGAGTGGCCTCAGTCGATCTCTTCCTTGCGCGGCACCTCTCTCGGATGTCTTCTCTGTAGAGAGACTCCGCTCACCGCAATGCCTCGCACGCCTCGCCGTCTCCATCCCCATCAAGGTAAGTATGCCCCTCCCTCAGAAGTTGCTGGGCACGCTCCCAGGAGCCCACCTCACGGCACCTCCAACGGCGGCCAGATGCCGAGGCTGTTGGTAGGCCTGCCATCGGCTTCGGGTCATTGATGATCGTCAGGGTCACCGGGCGGCGGTGAGGCTCGCGAGGGACGGATCGGCGGGCTGCCCTGAAGTCCCAGGGGCGCTCGATGCCTCCAGCGAACCTCCAGATCCCGGCGCGGTACCGCTCAGCCAGCTTTTCCCGATCGAGATAGGCCCACTGGTCGCACTGCTGCAGGTACTGGCGATAAGCGTAGGCATGGCCCTGCTGCACCAGGGTGAGCCCCACATTCCGGCCATTAGCCGAAAACACCTCAGCCACCGTGCGGCCATAGCGGTCCGTGGTCTGGGCCTTCAGCGTGACCGTGGAGCCGACAGGAAGCATTTCCTGCAGCGCCTGCCGGGCCCGCTGCCCGTCGGGAGCCTGTGCCATCTCCGGCGCATCGATGCAGGCCACGCGGATCGTGACCTTCCGCCCACCGTGAACGACGCGCAGGGTGTCACCATCACCGACGGAGATCACCGTGGCAGCAGCCGCAGCCAGTGGGGTCAGCAGCGGCAGAGCCAGCAGGCTGACACGCGAAACGAGTCGCATCGGGAGAGGGGAGAGCGGAAGAATCATGGCGATCCCGCACTCAGTTGTCTTCCAGCTCTTCGGCCAGAGCGAGCACCGAAGCCAACACCTCCCCGTACTGTTCCGCCAGAGCATCTCTCTGTGGCGACCCTACCGGCGCCGCCTTCCCCAGCCTGCTCAATTCGGCCAGCCGCTGGCGCAGCTCAGCCAGGCGGGCAAAGCGCGGGTCAGGTTCGGGCATGGAGAGAAGAGGGAGTCGAAATGAAGGCCCCGAAGTTCAATCCAGGCCTCGCCGTTCCTTCAGCTCTGGAGGGATGTTCTTGGCGTCCTTGAATGCTGGCTTATCTGGCCATTTCGTCTCGTCATCCCAGACGATGCCATCGAGGTTAGCCCCGGTGAGGACGGCCCCGCTGAGGTAGGCCCCTCTGAGGTCGGCCATGCTGAGGTAGGCCCCTCTGAGGTCGGCCTTGCTGAGGTTGGCCCCGTTGAGCAGGGCCGCGAGGAGATGGGCGCTGCTGAGGTTGGCCAATCTGAGGTCAGCCTCGACGAGTTTGGCCCAGCTGAGGTTGGCGCCGCTGAGGTTGGCCAATCTGAGGTCAGCCTTGACGAGTTTGGCCCCGCTGAGGTCAGCCCCACTGAGGTCGGCACTGCGAAGTTCGGCATCGAAGAGGTCGGCCTTGCTGAGGTTGGCCTCGCTGAGGTCGGCTCCGTCCAGTAAGACTCTTGTCATTTCCCGGCGAATGAGCTGGGCCTCCTGTATAAAGAGAATGATCCTTCTCTTTTTGACACCAGAAGTTTGTGATAGTGCAGAGAGAGTCAAGGTACGTGCAACTATGGAAACCTTGTCGACAGGCCCGGGCTCTCCTAGCCCTCGATCCAGAATGAGGCTGGTCATCTCTTTAATATAATTACTTACGACGGAATCTTCTTGTCTGATCTGATTAGCTGCTTGCTGCTCTGATGCATTTCTCTCAGACAGGTACCACCCGCCAGCGGCGATCAAAACAGGAACGGAGAGTTGCGATAGCGTAGTAAGCCAGTCCCAAAGCGTTCTGCGTTGCAGAGTATATGCCTGTATCTTCCAGTTTCTATCTCTTTCGATCTTTGTGATCGTGTCGCCAGATAATAATACAGAGCCGGCAAGAACAATCGCTATAAACAGGCAAGCAGTCACAACCCACTGACGAGCCGTGAGCCGTGGTCCCTTGATGCGTGAGAGGAAGCGGGCCACCGGCGGCAACAGTCGCGTCCGCTCAGTGTCCCGCAGGCCTGGATCCTGATCTGCTCAACAAGACGAGCACGGCGCAGGTCCGGCTCAAGCACCGCTCAGCCCTTCTGCTTGGAGCAGCTCACGCTGGCAGAGGGGGGAGCTGACGTCCAGCACTTGAGATGATGGTCCGGTCGGTTGGGGGTGTGCAGTGGTTTCGGCCGACGTGATGGCTAGGGCGAGGGCCCAGCGCACTCAGGCCTCGGTGGCCCGTTTCCAGCGGCTCCGCTGGCGCTCCAAGGTGGCTGGGGACGACCTCGCCCCATGGTTGGTCAGGCAGGCCAGGGACGACCCTCGCTGGGCACGTGGCGTGCGTCACCGTCCGTCGGTGATCTTGGGCCGGATCCGATTCGACAGCGCGGTCGGCAGCGCCATCGGCGAGGCCTACGGCCACGTCAGCGCCGACGAACTGGTCATGGACGACCTGGCCTTCGCTCAGAGGTGCGTCCAGCTCAGCCGGGACCGTCACAGGGCGGAGCGGGCCGGGGTGCCGGTCTCGGTGGTCAGGGTGCTCACTGCCGGACGCTGAGGGCTCCCCGTGTCGTCGAGGTCGGGGCCGATCACGCGGCGGCGTTGCTGTTCATCGTGGAGAACCGGGAGCAGCAGATCCACCAGGCGGTCGAGGTCGTCGGGCACGGGAGATCGGCGGCGTAGCACCAGAGTTCCCGGAGGCCGTCAAGGCGATCTCCAAGAGGCCAGTTACCGGCGCAGGGCGACCCGCTCGACGCGGCTGAGGCTTGGCACGTTGTCGAGGGCCCAGGCCTGCCAGGGGCCAGCGTGGGCGGCCAGTGAATCGACCAGGCCCTGAGGCTCAGGCCTCGGCGCAGGGTTCAGCGACAGCCCCTGATCGCTTGCGGTGCCGGAATGTCACTTCACCCCCCTCATCGGTCAGACACCTACCCCCCACTTGACGCGGCCAGGGCCAGCAGTTCAGACCAACCCGGTGCTGCTCAGCTCTCGGGCGATGGCGGCGAGCCGGTCGATTTCCGGCGGGGCTGGCACCTCCGGCGGGGCCCAAGTGATCGGCGCAGGCCTGGACAGACGGACGGACGGTGCGCTGACGGCGGCGGGGGCGAGAGCCCATGGCGGGAGCCAGTAGGGGCAACCTACCGGCGGTCGCCGGTCCTCCACCTCCAGGTCGCGGCAGCCTGGGAGACGGTCGAAGGCCGCCGATGGCGGGCGGATTGGCGAAGGGCATCGGCCTCGCCGTAGGGGCTGCAGCCAGGTCGGGCCCCAGGTGCTCGTGCTGCTGATCAGTCTGGCTGGCGGCGGCGTCGTGCTGTTGCTGCTGGCGGCGGGGGTGATGTTGGCGACCGGTCGAGGTCAAGGTCGAGGGCCGGGTCACGCGCGGGAACCGTCAGGTGGATGTAGGCCCGGCGGTGCCAACCGTGAGAGCTGACGACGATCGGCAGGGCCGCCAGCTCCAGGTGCTTCGGATCGGCAGCCAGGACGGGCCAGGGCAGGGCCTGCAGGGGCAGCCGGTGGATCGGATGGCCGGCAGGGCAAGGGGGCTTCTGGGGGCTCCTGCGGGCTGGGCCTCCGGTGGAGGGCGGACGCGACGAAGGGGTGAAGGGGTGAAAGTTGAACGCTGAGGGGGTCTCTCGGGGGTTCCGATCCTTCCGATCCTCCGACCACCCTGTCGTGGCCTGGGGTTTCGGGGATCGGAGACCTTCCGATCTACTTCCGATCTCTCCGATCTCCTTGGTATGACTGGGTGGTCGGAAGATCGGAAGCAGATCGGAAGTAGATCGGGGGTCTCTTAAACCCCTAGATCCCTTGGTATGACTCAGTGATCGGAAGATCGGAAGCTATTAAGAGTGCTTCATGTGAGAGCGACAGCGCAGAAGGTCGTCGCCATGCCGTTTCGCTCCGACTCCACCAGCCCCAGGGCCTTCAGTCGCTTCAGGTCGTCGTGCGTCCGCTTGGCCTCCAGGTCCTGGCCTCGATCTCCCCAGGTGAGACCCAAGGCCTCCACAACCTGCCGGCGGGTCAGCGACTCAGCGGCCTCCCTCAGGACCTTCAGGACCGACTCCTGGCCCGTTGTCAGGCGGACGGGGCGGCGCTCAGCCTTCGCGGCCTGCTCATGTTCCCGTTGCTGCTGCTGCCAGTCGGCGAAGGTGCAGACGCGGCGGTAGCGGCCTCCCTCGGAGTCGATCACGAGATCGAAGCCGGGCCCGCTGCGGGCCTCCCTGACCAGCCGGCGCGGGGTGTCCTCCCCCTTCATCGGCTGACCCTTGGGCCCCGGCAGGTGGTGCATGGTCAGGATCGTGTTTGCAGCCCCGGCGATGGCGTTATGGCCGCTCAGGGCTTCGGTGCCGATCAACCCTTCGGCCTTGTTGCAGTGATGGATCAGCAGCAGGGATCCCCCCGCGTCGGTCACGGCTTGCTTCAGGTCGTAGAGCATGGACCCGATCTCGGGGTCGTTCTCCCCGTACCTCAGCGACCTTCCGATCGACCGGAGGCTGTCCATGACCACCACGGCGCCAGGGTTCGCCTTGACGCTTTCCAGCAGCCCGTCCAGGTCGTGCTCCGTCAGGCGGAAGGATCGGGACCAGTGCAGGCGCTCATGGCCCCAGAGGTCCAGGGCCTGCAACTGCATGGCGGTGTCGTGGTCGGCTTGGTCGTCGGTGATCAGCACAACCGGCCGGAGGGTCTCCGGGGTGGCTCCCAGGACTTCGGAGCCGGTCAGGAAGGCGGCAGCCATGGCGACAGCCAGGCGGGTCTTCCCGACCTTCGCCCGACCTCCCAGGATCGTCATGTCGTTGGCTGGCAGCAGACCGGGCAGCAGCCAATCCAGTCGGGGGGCCTCCATGGCCAGCCGATCGGCGGCGGAGAGGGCCCGGAAGGATCGCCCGTAGTGGAGGTCCTTCGCTTGCAGGACCCGCTGGGCGATCTCCTCCCGGTTCACCTCCGACCCCAGGCCCAGGGCCTTGGCGATGCGCAGCAGGCGGGCCCGACGGGTGAGGGTGTTCCGGCAGGTGTGGGCCAGGTTGGCGACGCTCCGATCGAAGCACTGCAGGGCCCGGGTGTGGGAGAGGCGGCGCGGCTGGTGACGGCGACGGGTTGAGGCCTTGCCTTTGCTGCTGGCTGCTCCCCCGTCCTGGCTCTCGCGGGCCAGGGAGGCTTGAACCTTGGCCAGCAGGGCGAGCACGTCGCCTTCCGGTCGCGTCTCCCTCAGCTCCCGCAGGATCCGCCCGGGGTCGTTGGCTGAGCGGAACAAGTCGTAAGGCTCATCCTCGGGGATGTATCCGGCCACCTGGGCGAGCTGAAACAGCAGCCGGTCCTCGGTTGCGTTGAATCGGGGCCTCACGGCAGCACCTCCACTGCGCCATCTGCTGCCTCAAACAGATCTGGGTGCGGATCGGGCAGCACCGGGCAAAAGGGCATCGCATCGAGGGTCAGCGAAGCGGCCTCGGCAAGGATGCGGCCGTACAGATCGCAGGGATTGATCGCCTGGAAGAACGCGAACATCAGCTTCGCCGGGCGGAAAGAAACCGGGCTCACTGCCCTGCCTCCCGCCCGGCGACCTGTTCAAGGCCGTCGAGCAGTAGCCGACGTGCCAGAGCGCCGATGGGGGTCCGCAGCTCATCAGCCAGCCGCGCCAGTTCGTCGTGGGCGGCGGTGGTGATCTTGACGTTGATCTGCGCCGGGAACCTCGGCCTTGGATCCGCCAGATCGGACAGGTCAGGCCGTGGCATCGGGTAGCCCGCAACTACTCCACAGGTTTCCGAGATCGGTTCAGGGTTCAGCAGGTCAGCCAAAACCCCCTGCGGCCGAACGGATCCGCCAGGCGCCGGAGACCGGCGCACGGTGTCGATCGGCATGGCTCAAACCCTCCGGCGGGCGTAGGTCTCAGGTGCCCGAGCAGCCCTTGCGCTCTGCTCAAGCAGCGCAGCGCGAACCGCTTCGATGCTCCAGACCATCGGGCCGGAAGGACCGGGTCCTGCTGTGTAGAAGTGGGTCCCAGCCTTCAGGACGCCTGCGGCCTTGAGTTGCCGGAGCATGGACTGACTGACATGCAGCAGCTCCGCAGCCTGAGCCGTGGGGGCCCAGGTGGTTTGAGTTCCGTCCATCGCTCAAAGCTCTGTGACGAGCGAGTCGATCCGGGATTCGACGAGATCAGGGCTGATCCCTGCCCAATCGGAGCCCGTCCAGCGCGTCATAAGACCGTCAAACACGGCCTGTGCAGCAGCAGCCAGTGCGCTGGGGTTGCCCCTGTAGCGGCTGGGGAATGTCTTGACGATGCGCTGGCTGATCACCAGGCACAAAACGTCAGTGGGGCGGCCACGGAAACGCAGCCGCTGGATCTTCCCGTTCATGGGTAATCGTGCGGTTGGGATTCCTCGGCCAGCTCTGGGCAACCGGTGCCATCGAGGGGGGCAACCGGGCGACCACCAGATGGGAGACGGACATGGGGCCCGACTCCCTTGCTTCCCGCTGACACCAAGCAGAGGGGATGTCCCCAAGCTCCTGAGTCCGGGTCGCTTACTGAAGTACCCCACCCTACCGGCTTCTTCCAGGAAGTTACGTTCCCCTCCGATTGATGGCATCGTTCGCCCTTTTGCGGCAGGGGGCTTGTGCCACATCCGCCTTGTCCCAAGTCCGGAACGGGGTGCTTTGTCCTACTTCTGTCCTACCCCGGGTGTGTCTAGGTGAACCTCAAGACTGGAAAGCCTTGCTATCAAAAGTCGGGGCGACAGGATTCGAACCTGCGACCTAGTGCTCCCAAAGCACCCGCGCTACCAAACTGCGCCACGCCCCGTCTCAACCACCCTAGTCCACGCTCCGGCGACAGTCGCTGCAGTGACAGAAAGCCAGGCCCTGGAAGGAGACTGCGAATGGGTCTGGTGCACAGGCTTGATTGGCCCAGTGGGCTCGCCGATGGGCCATGGTGGCTGCTCCGCTTCACCCGATGCCCTGCTGCTGCGGGTGCAGGGCTTGAGAAGCAGCCTGCTCAGCAGCCGTAGCAGGACATCGTCCGTCTCCCCAATAGGAATCGATGCCAAGCCGATGTCGCGATACGTCAATGGCCGCAAGAGCGGTGTTCTTTCACAATTCCCAGGGCCCCGTCTGCACAGATGAGATCGTGAACACAACTACAACATCACAGTCGCTGCGGCCTTTAGGGCCACCCCTAGATCAATAACTCCGAGCAGAGCACAATACTCAGATGTGATCAGGTGCTGGCACCAACAGAGCTCTGTCCAGGTATTGATCGAGAATCGTTCCTGGCAACACAGGGCCCTCCGTGAAGGCCAGTCCAACAACAATCCTGTGGTTTAAGATGTTCATCCACTTCACGCAGGCAGACAGGTAAACATTCTGGAAAAGCCTGTGATCGCTGATACTGAGGAAGACATGATCGTTGGCGTTGACTTGAAGCGATCCGCGACGAACGATGCAGGCTCCGGCCCTGCTGATGTCACCCAGTGTCACGAAGCCTGAACTTCCCGAGGCAAGATGGATGCTGGCAGGAATTCCAGAGGGCAATACTTGTCGAAGTGAACTTCGCCGTTCCTGGAGCTGCCCTTCAATTCCGGAATGCTCCAATAACATACAACATTTGCCAATTTATATGGCAAACCATAACTGCCGCACCCTGCATTGTCAACGGCGAATTGTCGCCAAGGATACATCACTTCAGTCCCAAGGATTCCGAGTAAAGAACTGATTAAATCTCAGCACTTGAGATGGTGTAAGCGCATGGGGACATTGGTCGCTCGCTCAGCCTTTCCCCTGCCCTGATTGAACACAGGCTCAGACAGGAAATGATGCAGAGAGAATCCAATCGTCTGCCTTTCTGAGACATAGAACACATTCTCTGCAGCGGCTTGCGCAGGTTCGCTCACCCTGGTGGTATCAAGCCTGGTGAGCGTGGGCCGATGCTCCCGGAGCTCCCAGGGCTGCCAGCCGGTCCTGGGGCTGCTGGGTTCACAGGCCAGGCCGAACTTCCCGGGGGGGCGCCTTCGTGCGGATCCTGGCGAACCGTGCCAACGCCGGCAATGGCTAGCGGGTGGGTGGTGCCCCCGAGTGAGAAGGCTCCATGTTGTTCCTCACCGCAGCAGGGATCGACGCGCCAGATCCGGTGGTGTTCACCCCCAGCGCCGCGTCCGGCTCACGGCCACGCTGCCGTCGAAGCCAGGAACCGGCACCCGGCACTTGCTGAGCTCCAGCGCCAGGGGGATCGGCCCGTAGCAGGCTTCGAGTGCATCGAGGATGCGCTCGCTGTAGTGCTCCAGGGTGAGGCAGCGGATGGTGCGGGCCTGCTCCTGCAGCGCGGCGATGCCGCGTCCGTAGTCGAAGCCCTGGCTCAGGTCGTCGCTGCGGGCCACGCCACCCAGGTCGACCCCCAGGGAGAAGGCCAGCTCGAACCACTGGCCATGCAGCCGTTCCTGCTCGTACACGCCCACGTGGGCCCAGAGCCGCAGGCCGCGCACGTGGAGCGCCTCGTTCACAGGGGCAGGGGGCGATGGCTGAAGCTCCGCGTCCCGTCGGCGTAGTCGGCGGCGATGTGGCCCTCGCCCCGCAGCCGGTAGCGGTAGGTGACCAGCCCCTCGAGCCCCACAGGCCCCCGGGGCGGCAGGGTCTGGGTGCTGATGCCCACCTCGGCGCCGAAGCCGTAGCGGTTGCCGTCGGCGAAGCGGGTGGAGCAGTTGAGGAACACCCCGGCGCTGTCCACCGCCCGCAGGAAGCGGTCGGCGGCCGCCGGATCGGTGGTGGCGATCGCGTCGGTGTGGCGCGAACCGTGACGACGGATGTGCTCCAGGGCCGCCTCCAGGTCCTCCACCACCTTGACGTTGAGGATCAGATCCGAATACTCCGTGTCCCAGGCGCCGGGCCCTGCCAGCTGGTCCACCCCCAGGGCGCAGGCGGCGGCATCGCCCCGCAGCTCCACCCCCGCCGTGGCGAAGGCCGGCACCGCCGCCGCCAGAAAGGCCGGGGCGATGGCCTGGTGCACCAGCAGGGTCTCGATGGCGTTGCAGGCCGCCGGGTACTGGGTCTTGCTGTCGAGGGCGATGCGCAGCGCCAGGGCCGGGTCGGCGGCCCGATCCACATACAAATGGCAGATGCCGTCAGCGTGGCCGAGCACGGGGATGCGGGTGTTGTCCTGGATGAAACGCACCAGGGCATTGGAGCCCCGGGGAATGATCAGATCCACCAGGCCATCGAGCCGCAGCAACCCCAGACTCTCCTGGCGGCTGGTCAGCAGCTCCAGGGCGCCCGGGGCCACGGCGCTGCCCGCCAGTCCCCGCTGCAGGGCCGCCACGATCGCCTGGCAGCTGCGGCTGGCCTCCCGTCCCCCCTTGAGCAGGGCACCGTTGCCGGAGCGGATCGCCAGCGAGGCGATCTGCATCACCGCATCGGGCCGGGCCTCGAAGATCACCCCCAGCACGCCCAGGGGCACGCTCAGCCGCTCCAGCACCAACCCCTGATCCAGCTCGGTGTGCAGCTGGCGCCGTCCCACCGGATCGGCCAGGGCCGCCACCTGGCGCACGCCGGCGATGGCCCCCGCCAGCTTGGCGCCATCCAGCTTGAGGCGGGCCACCAGGGCCGGCGCCAGCCCCTCGGCCTCCGCGGCGAGCAGGTCGGTCCGGTTGGCCGCCAGGATCTCGGCGCTGGCCGCTTCCAGGGCGTCGGCCATCGCCTCCACCGCCGTACGGCGTTCGGCGTCGCTGCACTGGCCCAGGGCCATGGCGGCCCGGCGCACCGCCGCAGCCCTCTGCAGCAGCTGGGGGTCGGGCTCCGGCACGACGCTGGTGGGCGGGGTGATGGTCTGGCTCATGGCTCCCATCCTCCCAAGCGATCCAGCGCCAGCCGCACCGCCCCCAGCCGGCCGGCGCCGTTGCCCAGCGCGCAGCGACGGATCACCAGACCCTCCCGGCTCACCGCCAGCACCCGCTCCTCCACTTCCCGCCAGACCGCCGGCAGGAAGTGGTGGCTGGCACCGCTGAGGCCGCCGCCGATCAGCACCAGCTCCGGGGTGAGCACGTAGAGCAATGAGCTCAGCCCCACCCCGAGCAGCCGTCCGTAGGCGTCCCACACCGCTAGGGCCTCCGTGTCGCCGGCATCGGCGCGGCGGCAGAGCTCGCGCGGATCGAGCGGGCTGAGGCGGGCCAGGCCGCCGATGCTGCAGAACTGTTCCAGGGAGCCCCGGTTGCCGCTGCGGCATTCGGGACCATCGGGGTCCACACCGATCAGGCCCGGTTCGGCCGCCGCTCCGCCGTGGCCGGTGAACAGCTGGCCGCCGAGCAGCACCGCCCCACCCACGCCGGTGCCCAGGGTGAGCAACAGCACGTTGTCGACGCCCCGGGCCGCCCCCCGCCAGGCCTCACCGAGCAGGGCGCAGTTGGCGTCGTTGCCCAGGACCACCCGCCGCCCCAGTTCGGCTTCAAGCCAGGCGGCCAGGGGCACGTCCCGCCACCCCGGCAGGTTGATGGAAATCCGCGCCACCCGACCCGCCGCGTCGCAGGGACCCGGCAGGCCGATGCCCACCCGACCCGCGAGGTGATCGGGGTCGATGGCCTCGACCGCCTCGGCCAGGGCCACAGACACCGCCCCCGGCATCGCCGTCTGGGGGGTGGCCACCTCGGCCTCGGCGAGCAGGGTGCCCTGCGGATCGCAACGGGCCAGCTTGATGGCCGTGCCCCCCAGATCGATGCCGATCAGCTGGTCCTCACCGGGAGGTCGTGCGGGGGACGACGCCATTGGCGCACCTTAAGCAGCGGGACGAGCGCCGGCAGCGGGGCGTCCGCCGGCTTCAGAAGCGCAGGAACACCTGCAGCAGCGACTGCCAGGCCCCTTCGGTGTCGACGGAGGTCTGCAGGTTGAAGGTGTCGGAGGCCTTGTAGGTGAGCGTCACCTGGGGGGGCACATCGGAGCGGTTCGGGGCCGCCAGCACCGACATGCTGAAGCGGTTGGTGATGTCGACGCCGATCTCGGCGCCCAGCACCAGCTGGGGCGGCACCCGCCGGGTGGTGCCTTCCTGCTGGGTATCGATCGCCTGGTTCACGTAGGTGGGGTAGAGGGCCAGGCTCACCCGCTGGCCGAGGGCATCGCTGAGTGACGACAGCAGCGGCGACAGGAGGGTCTGGCCCACCACCGTGGCCAGGGCCGCTCCGGCCCCGCCACCGCTCAGACCGGCCAGGGAGTTGCCGCCGATCAGGGCCACCAGCCGCTCCTGCGGCAGGGGCGGGCTGCTGCGCAGCTTGAGGTTCTCGGCGATGCGATCGGCCGGCCCGCTCACCGACACCACCACCAGGATCAGGTTGAGCTGGTTGAGGGCCGACAGCCCGGCCTGGTTGGGGGCGTTCTGCACCGAAGGGCCGATCTCCCCCACCCCGGCCGGGGACAGGACGCTGAGGCTGTCGGAGATGCGGGTGCGCAGGGCGATGTCGAGGTAGGGCACCAGCCCGAGGGAGGGGGTGAAGATCGCCACGTTGGGGGCGTCGGGGTCGAGGCTGAAGCTGGTGGTGAAAAGGCTCAGCCGTCCCCCCAGCAGGCGCACCACCCCGGAGGCCCGCAGGGAGGGGTCGAGGCGGCCATTGATGCGCAGGCGGCCGGCCGTGGTGAAGTTGGCGATGTTGGGGATCACCACCCGCAGATCCGGGCCCAGCCGCAGGGTCAGGTCCTCGAAGGCCAGGTAAGGGAAGCGGGGCACCGAGGAGCGCAGGGCTTCGGCGGTGGTGGACTCCACATCGGGCCCCAGCAACACCAGGGGCTGCTGGAAGTTCCACTTCGCCTCCAGCAGCTCGGGCATGGTGCGCGGCTGCACCGGCTGGTCGGACACCGGCGCGCTGGCCGCCAGCTGGCCCGGCTGGACGTTGATGGTGCCGCGGCTGATCGCCACGTCGCCGCCCAGCACCGGGGACACCAGGCTGCCGCTCAGGTTCAGCTGCCCATCCCCCACCGCCACCAGCCGCGGCACCGCGAAGGGCACCTGCTCCAGCTTCATCACCAGGGTTTTGTCCTGGGCCAGGGGCCGGAACAGCCCCAGACGCCCCTCACCGCCGACCAGACCCTTCGGCCCCACCCGGGCGCGGAACTCCTGCACCACCAGCTGCTCGAAGTCGAACAGGATCGTGGCCTCCACCTCCCGCACCTCCTGGCCGATGAAGCGGCAGCGGAGCTCCCGCAGCCGCAGGAAGCCGTTGGCGATCGGATCGTCGAGGCTGCCGCGCACCAGCAACTGCAGGTCGGCGCCGCCTTCCTGCCACTCGAAGGCCTGACCCCCCAGCCGCGTGAGGAAGCGCAGGCCATCGCCCCGGGTGGCGAGGCGCAGCTCCAGTCCCTGCTGGGAGGCCACCAGCGGGATCGTGCCCGCCAGGTCGACGCTGCGGGAGGCCCCCTCGGCCCGCAGGGCCAGATCCAGCCCGATCCCTTCGGCCTTCAGTTCCACCCGTCCCCGCTCCAGCCGCAGGGCCTCCTCCCCGAGGCGGCCATCGACCAGCGCCAGGTCGAGGCTGAGCTCGGGGCGGGCGCCGCCCAGCCGGTAGCGGCCCCGGGCGGCCAGGCTGCCGCGCAGGTTCTCCGGCAGCGGGGTGAGCAGGGCCAGCAGGGTGAGGGGCAGGTCGGCGAGGCTGAAGCTGCCGCTGCCACCGGTGAGCGGTCCCTCCAGCCGCACCTCGAACGGCTTGCCAGCCAGGGCCTGGGCCCGGTCGCCCTGGTTGTACCAGAGGTGGCCGGTGGCCTTGAGGTCGGCCCGGGTGCGGGCGAAGTCCGGGCCGCTGAGCAGCAGATCGGCATCGATCCGGGCCTGCAGCCGCTCCAGCCGTTCCGCCCGGCTGGCCCGGCTGGCCGCCTGGACCCGGGCGGCGACCCGTTCCTCGGCCTGGCCCAGGGCCAGCAGCTGGTCGGTGACCGTGCCGGCCATGGTGTCGATCACCAGGCTGCCCAGGTCGCTGGCCCGCCCGCGCTCCGGTGCCGGCGCCCCACGCCAGATCGGCCAGGCGTCGTTGAGCTGGCGGAACAGCAGGGTGGAGAGCTGGCGGGCCTCGAAGCGGGCCCGGAACGGACCATTCCAGCGCCCGGACACCGTGGCGGCGATGGTGCCCTCGCCGAGGGGCTCGATCCGCCCCTTCACCCGGTACTGGCGGTCGTCGTACACCACATCGGCCTGGATGCGGCGTCCCCCCACCCCCAGAAACTGGGGCGAAAGCACCTCCACCCGGCCGTCGAAACCGAGCGGCTGCAGCCCCAGCCGGCCGCGGCCGCTGAGGGCCCCGTCCAGGGGGCGCAGGCGGCGGTGGGGTCCGGTGGCCACCGCCAGACCATGCAGCGGGAAGGCGCGTGCCAACCAGCGGTAGCCCGCCGGCCGGCCGTCGAGCGTCAGCAGGCCGCCGTCCCGTTCGATCGCGGCCCGCACCGGCTGCCAGCGCCGGTCGAGCAGGGCCGTGAGGCGTCCCTCCGGCGTCGGCGCCACCGCCGTCAGATCCAGGGAGCGGTCCTTGAGGCTGCCGCGCCAGGTTTCCCGCAACAGCAGGGGACCCGCCCCGGGCTGCTGCAGGCGCAGCTGCAGGTCGGGACGCAGGTCCGCCAGGGGCCCGGCGATGCTGCCCGCCCCATCCAGCTGGCCCTGCAGGGTGGTGCCGAGCAGGGGATTGAGGCGTGCCAGGGGGTAGTCCTGGACATCGACGCGGGCCAGCAGCGGACCGGCCACCAGACCCTTGCCGGCCCGGAAGGACAGGGGCAGCTGGGCGGTCGCCTGGAGGCGGTCGGCCTCGAAGCGCTCCAGCCGCAACAGGCGGTCGCGCCACACCAGCGCCGCCTGCCAGGGCCCCAGGAGCCGCTGGGACGCCTGGCCCGTCTCCAGCCGCAGGCGCGGTGTCGCCAGGCGGCCATCCGCCCGCAGGCGGCCGGCAAGGGGCTGCCGCAACCACTCCGGCAGGCGGTAGGCGGCGGGGAAATCGTCGGGGTTCAGGCGCCAGCGGGCGTCCAGGGCCAGCGACCGGCCGACGCTGCCGCTGGCCGTGAGCGTGGAGGCACCCAGCCGGCCATCCAGCCGGGCGATGCGCAGCAGTCCGGCCTCCCAGCGTCCCTTGAGGTCGGCCTGCAGGGGTTTCCGCCCCAGCGGGTGGCGCGGTGGCGGCTGGACGACGAGCTGGAGATCCAGGCGGCGATCCGCTTCGGCCCTGGCGGTCAGGCGGCCGGCCCAGGCGCCGTAGCGCCAGGGACTGGCCGGCAGGATCAGGGCCCGATCCCGGCAGCTCAGGGGCAGCCGCGACGCCGTCAGCGGCACCGAGCCGCCCTGCAGTTGCCAGCGCAGCCCCCGCAGCTCCAGGCCGCCATCGCAGCGGGCCAGACCCTGCTTGATGGTCAGCCCAAGGCGACCATCGGCCTCGCCGGTGAGGATCCCCCCAGCCCGGCCGCCGGAGGGGACCAACGACCGCAGCGGAGCCAGGGGAAAACGGCGGGCCGTCAGCCGGCCCTGCCAGTGCTGCTTCTGCCATTGGCCTTCGCCGTCCACCAGCAGCGAGCCGCCGCCGTTGCCGGCCGGGGGCGCCAACCGCAGGCCCAGGTCGATCTCGCGGCGGTGCAGCCGTATCCCCACCTGGCCCGAGAGGGTCAGATCAAGGGGCCGGGCCGTGGCTCCGGCACCCCAGACCCGCAGGGCGCCGGGCTGGAGCAGGCCCAGGCGCAGGTCGATCCGGGGCGGCTGGCGCCCGGGGGGAGCCGATCCCAGCACCCAGAACTGGCCCCTGGCATTGCGGCGCAGGTCGGCCCGGGCCCCCTGGAGGCCCAGATCCAGCACGGGCCCGCGCAGCCCCAGGCTGGCCCAGGGGTCGAGTCGCACCCGCACCCCCTCCACCGTCGCGGTGGAGCCGTCCTGGGGGCCGGCCAGAAAACGGCTGGGGCCGATCCAGAGCCCGTCGGGCTTCAGGCCCCGGTAGGGGCCCAGGGCCAGCGGACGGCCCATGGCCGTTCCGATCTGGCGCTCCAGGGTGGGCCGGAAGCGGGTGTAGATCCCGGCGACGATCCTGTCGAACCAGAAGACCCCGAGACCCAGTCCCGCCCCGACCAGACCAAAGGCGAGCAGCCCCTTCCCCACGCGCCGGGGGGCTGGTAACGACTGTCTGTCAGGCTTCCAACGCATCCACCGGGGTCGGTCGCCGTCCATGGCGGCCGCAATATAAGGGGCTTGTCACGCCTTCCCCAGCCCCATGGCCGCTGATCCGATCCTGCTCGTGGCCGGCACCTGGCTGGGTGCCGCCAGTGGCGTGCTGGCGGTGCTCACCATCGCCGGGTTCCTCTCCCGCTGGGGCATCCGCTTCCGTCTGGTGGGGATCACCAGCTTCACGGCCCTGCTGGCGCTCTCCTGCCTCGCCTTCGCCATCAGCTACAACCCGCGGGTCAGCGTGCCGGGGGCGGTCCAGGTGCCCGTCGTGTTCGACAACGGCACCGATCTGGTGATCGCCGCCGCACCCGCCGATCTGCCGGGCGAGGCGGCGGCCCCCACCGTGGAGCAGGTGGCCCGAAACCTGCGGGGCGGCGGCCGTGGCGGCAGTGGTGGTGGTGGCCAGGTCAGGGTGCGGCTGCGGCGGGTCGAGGCCGTGGAGCCCGGGCTGGCGCGGCCGGTGGTGCTGGCGGAAACCACCCGGGAGGAAGCGTCCAGCAGCCTCGACGACGCGGTCTGAACCTTGGTGGCCCACCCCTTCCAGCCAGCGGCCCACATGCGCCGGGAGCAGCAGCGCCTGCGCCGCGATGGCATTGAGAGCTGGGACGCCCTGGCCGGGCTCGATGACAGACAACTCCGGCAGCTGGCGGCCTCCGGGGAAGCCAGCGAGGCCAAGCTGATCCGCCTGCGGGGTCAGGCCCGGCTGGTGAGCGCGGTGGGGCTGGCCCCGGAGGAAGCGGCCCTGTTGCTGCATGGGGGCATCGCCAGTCCCGCCGGACTGGCCGGCGCCGATCCCCAGCAGTTGCTGCTGCAGCTGGGCCGGCTGCAGCGCCGGCTCACCGGGGCCGCCGTGCCGCCGGTGGATCTGCCCCAGGTGCTGAGCTGGATCCGCCGGGCCAGGCAGGCCTCCAGTCGCTCCCCGAACTGACCCTTGGGCCCGCGCCACCCCGACGGGGGTGACTGGAATGGAGAAAACGGATGGAGGCAGTCATGCCCCCAGCAATCCGCCTTTCTCCCCCTAGAGCCACGAACCACCCCCTTCGCAGGCGCCTCACGGCGCTGCTCTGCGCCACCTGCCTCACCACCGTGACGGCACCCGTGGTGCGCGCCCAGTCCGCCCTGCTGGAGTCGGTGAAGCAGAACCCGGCCCTGGCCCAGAGCCTCTGCCAGCAGTTCCGCCAGCTGAACGCCCAGGGCGTCTCGGCCACCTCCAAGGCGTCGATCGCCGGGCTGGCCAGCAGCCGGGGCCTGAGCCCCATGGATGCGGAAGTGCTGGCCACCTACGTGATCGGCCTGCACTGCTCCACCGTGTTCTGATCCCCGTGGTCCGGGCCCGGGACGCCACCCTGCTGTTGGCGGATGGGACACGGCTGGTCAGCCGTGTGTGGCACCCCGACGGGGAAGGTCCCTGGCCCGTGCTGGTGATGCGCCAGCCCTACGGGCGGGCGATCGCCTCCACCGTGACCTACGCCCATCCCAGTTGGTATGCCGGCCACGGGTTCCTCGTGGTCGTCCAGGACGTGCGCGGCCGTGGCGCGTCGGATGGCTGCTTCGCTGGCTTCGCCCAGGAAGCGGCCGATGGGGCCGCCACGATCCGCTGGGCCCGGGCGCTGGAGGGCAGCAACGGCCGGGTGGGCAGCTACGGCTTCTCCTACCAGGGCCTGACCCAGCTGCTCAACAGCGGTGGGGACGACGACGCGGCCCTGCCGGACTGTCTGGCGCCGGCCATGTGCGGCCTCGACGAGCGGCTGCACTGGGCCAGCGAGGGGGGCGCCCACTGGTGGGCCCTGGGGCTCGGCTGGGCCCTGCAACTGGCGGCCGAAGGCTGCCGGCGCCGCGGCGACGAGGCCGGCTGGTGGGAGATCCGCCGCGGTCTCCAGCAGGGCCACTTCACCGACGAAGGGCTGGCCCTGCTGGAGCGCCACGACCCCGCCGGCATGGGCCTGCGCTGGCTACGGCAGGATCCCTCCGGCCCGGAGGGCTGGACGATCCACCCCGCGGCGCCGGCGCTGCTGCGCCGACCGATGCTGCTGATCGGCGGCTGGCACGACCCGCACCTGAACGGCGTGCTCGATCTCTGGATGCGGGCCCGCGCCGCCGGCGGCAGCCCCGGGCTCGTGGTCGGCGCCTGGAGCCACCTCGACTGGAACGGCGGCCTGGACGGCACCCTGCTGGCCTTCTTCCGACGTCATCTGCAGGATCCGGCTCCTGGCAGCAGCCCGCCGGCAACCCCCGAGGCCCCCATCCGCGTGCAGTGCTGCGCCGCCGGCACCTGGCACAGCGCGGGCGACCCCAGCGAGCCGCAGGGGGCGGCCATCAGCTGGTCGCTCCAGTCCAAAGGCCTGGCGGCGATCCGTTGCGACGAAGGGGAATTGCGGCCGGAACCAGAGGGAAGCGGCGTGGTGGTGCTGGTGCATGACCCCTGGCGGCCGGCGCCCGGCCGGGGCGGCCACCTCGGCCCGACACCGGGACCGGTGGAGCGCGCCGACATCGACCGGCGCGCCGACGTGGCCTGCTTCAGCACTGCCCCCCTGGAGCACGACCTGTGGCTGCTCGGGACCTTCCACCTGCAGCTGCGGGTGAGCGCCGACCAGCCCAGCTTCGATCTCTGCGCCGCCCTCTCGGAGGTGAGCCCCGACGGCCGATCCGTGCGCCAGCTGACCACCGGCGTGGCCCGCTTCGGCCCCGGGGAGGCCGCCGCCCCAAGCCACCACAGCGTGGCCCTGCAGCCCCTGGCGACCCTGGTGGCCGCGGGCCAACGGCTGCGGCTGTCCATGGCGGCGGCGGCCTGGCCGCTGATCGCCGTCAATCCCGGCGACGGCAGCCTGCCGGCGGGGGGCAGCGGCCCCGGGCACCGGGTGATCAGCCTGACGCTGGACCTGGACGGCAGCCGGCTGGGCCTGGAGCCCCTGATTCGGGCAAACTGAGCCGACCCGAACCCCGTCGCCCATGCCGCGCCCCCAACCGCGCCGAGCCCTGATCGGCCTGACGCTGCTCCTGAGCAGCCTGGCGGTGTTGGCGCCACGGGGGTCGTCGGCCCAGGCCGTGCCGATTCCGGTCACCACCGGCCAGCCCAGCGCCGCCCTGAGCGAAGCCCAGGCCCGCACGGCCGCCGAGAGGATCCTGACCACGATCCGCAACGGGGATGCCCAGGCCCGTTTCAACCAGTTCTCGCCGGCCCTGCAGCGCGTCAGCAGCCCCAGCATGGTGGCCGCCACCATGAAGACCCAGCCCCGGCTGCTGCGCTGGGCCATCCGCAGCATCCAGCCCGGCTACGACTCGAGCACGGTGGAAGCCACCCTGTTCACCGCCGCCGGTGAGCGCGATCTGCTGATGGTGATCGATGCCAACGGCCGCATCGACGGGTACCACTTCGACGTCACCGACCAACCGGCCGAAAAGGTGGTGCGGGACTTCATCGCCGCCCTCTCCAGCGGTCACTTCATCTCGGCCAGCAGCTTCCTGTCCCCCGTGATGCAGGAGCAGATCCCCCAGAGCCAGCTGCAGCAGAAATGGCTCAACCTGCAGCGCATCACCGGCAACTTCGTGCGGGTGAAGCGCATCAACCGGGCCGAGAGCACCCCGGAGATGCGGCTGGTGATCGTCAACACCGAGTTCAACCGCCTCACCGACAATCTCTTCGTCACCCTGGATGCCCAGAACCAGATCATCGGCGTGGATTTCCCCACCGATCCGGCCCCGCCCTCGCCGCCGCGCTGAGCAAGCGCTTCCACCGACGTAAGCTCCCGGCGCATGCCCGCCCCATCTTCCATGGCCCTGTCCAGCCTCGAATGGATGGTCGATGATGCCCATCGGCTGGCGGAATGTCGCCACGACCATCCCTTCTCCGTGCTCGGACCCCAGCCCCTGGACGGTGGTGGCTGGGTGGTGCGGGCCTGGATGCCGGAGGCCCATTCGGTGGAACTGCTGCTCGGGGGCGAGCGGCTGTCCATGGCCAACCCCCACCATCCCTGGATCTTCGAAACCCGCCTCGACGCTGACCCCGGCTGCGGCTACCGCCTGCACGTGCAACGGGGCGGCATCGAGCACGAGCAGCACGATCCCTGGGCCTTCCGCCACGAGTGGATGGGGGACCTGGACCGTCACCTGTTCGCCGAGGGCAACCACCACCACGTCTGGCGGCGCATGGGGGCCCACGTCGTCGAACGGGACGGCATCGCCGGGGTGCAGTTCTGTCTGTGGGCGCCCAATGCCCGCAGCGTGGCCCTGCTGGGCCATTTCAACGGCTGGGATGGTCGCCATCACCCCATGCAGCAGCGGCTTGGCGGCACCTGGGAACTGTTCATCCCCGGGCTGGGCGTCGGCGAAACCTACAAATATGAGGTGCGGGCCCAGAACGGCCACTGCTATCAGAAGGCCGACCCCTACGGCTTCCGCCATGAGATCCGGCCGAACACCGGCTCGATCGTGGCCCAGCTGGGCACCTACCACTGGAACGACAGCCACTGGATCGAGGAGCGGGATGGCCGCGACCCGCTGCCCCAGCCGATCGCGGTGTACGAGATGCACCTGGGCAGCTGGATGCATGCCGCCGCCGACCAGCCCTTCATCGAGGCCGACGGCAGCGCCCGCCCACCCGTGCCCGCCGCCGATCTGAAGCCGGGTGCCCGGCTGATGACCTACCCGGAACTGGCCGACAGGGTGATCCCCTACGTCAAGGAGCGCGGCTTCACCCACATCGAGCTGATGCCGATCTCCGAGCATCCCTTCGATGGCTCCTGGGGGTATCAGGTGACGGGCTGGTACGCCCCCACCAGCCGCTTCGGCACCCCGGACGAATTCCGGGCCTTCGTCGACCGCTGCCACGCCGAGGGCATCGGCGTGATCCTCGACTGGGTGCCCGGGCACTTCCCCAAGGACAGCCACGGCCTGGCCTTCTTCGATGGCGCCCACCTCTACGAGCATGCCGATCCCCGCATCGGCGAGCACAAGGAGTGGGGCACGCTGATCTTCAATTACAGCCGCAATGAGGTGCGCAACTTCCTCGTCGCCAACCTCATCTACTGGTTCGAGGAGTTCCACATCGACGGCATCCGCGTGGATGCGGTGGCCTCGATGCTCTACCGCGACTACCTGCGTCCGGATGGGGAATGGCTGCCCAACGAACGGGGCGGTCGCGAGAATCTCGAAGCGGTGCGCTTCCTGCAGCAGGCCAACCACGTGCTGTTCCAGCACTTCCCCGGTGCCCTGTCGATCGCCGAGGAATCCACCACCTGGCCGATGGTGACCCAGCCCACCGACATGGGCGGCCTGGGGTTCAACCTCAAGTGGAACATGGGCTGGATGCACGACATGCTCGATTACTTCGAGCTGGATCCCTGGTTCCGCCAGT
>CALRQM020000024.1:0-39990 GCA_943370335.1 Bordetella parapertussis
GGACCTCCTGCCGGCGGCGGCGGAGCTCGTGCAGCGCCTGCCTCAGACGCCGCACCAGCGACTGGCGGCCCGCCAGCGCCAGAGCGCCATAGCCGGCGAAGTCACGGGCCAGGGCGTCCAGCTGCTGGCGCTCGGCGGTCTCGAGCCCCTCCGGCGGTGCCGCGAGGGAGGTCTCGATGAAGCCGCTGAAGCGGTCCCGTCGTCCCTGGAGATCGCCAAAGCCGGCTTCAGCCTCCAGACGACAGGCCAGCTGCAGGGGGGTGCACCAGGCATCGACAGCCTCCAGGGCGGAGGACCCGGTCAGTCGCTCGGAATCGATGGGGGAAGGATGTCCTGCAGCCAAAGCTGTTCGGCCTGGTGGATCCGTGAGCGCCGTTGCAGGCGACGGAACTGCTGGGCCATTCTGCGAACCTCCTGGCGATGCTGCTGCAGCCGCCGCCGGCAGGTGCGCAGCCGGGGTTCCTCCAGTTCCAGCTCCACGGGCCGTAGCAGCACCGCCATCGTGTGGGCCTGGGGGGAGCGGCTGGCGCCGAAGGGAAGGGGCAGTCGCATCAGGTTGGCCGGGGCGGCCATGGTCTCCAGCTGACCGTCCAGAACAGCATCCAGCAGGCTCACCGGCAGCAGGCTGCGGCTGACACCGCCCCGCAGCAACTCCACGTTGATGGCATGGGACAGGTTGCGGAGCCGCCGTCCCAGGGCCAGCTCCATGCCGTCCATCCAGCGCAGCACCTGCTCGGGGTTATCCGGTAACCGGCCCGCCTGCCACAGGGAGCGATCCTCCGGGGACCCAGGTTCTTCCTCGTCGTCCTGATCTTCGTCCACGGCTTCTTCGTCCACGGCCTGGTCCTGGGCGTCGCCCTCGGTGTCCTCGTCGGCCTCCTCGTCATCGGAAGGGGCGTCATCATCGGCGGCGCCAGCCCCACCGGCGAGCGCCGCCATCAGGAAGGAGGCCCCGGTCAGGGGCGGAGCCATGGCGATCTGAACCGAGCCTGGCGGCAGGGGTTCCGACTCGGGGGACCTGTCCGGGGACTCCCCATCCCAGGAGAGTTCCTCCAGGAGCTGCTGGCGCTCGTGGCGCTCACGCCGCTGACGCTCGCGGGAAATCTGGGAGGCGAGGATCACCAGCTGCTCCACCGTCAGCAGGCTGGAGCAACGACTCACCAGCTCGTTGATCTGGCCGAGCAGCAGACGACGGCGCTCTTCGGGGAGTTCGACGTAGCGCTGGGGGTGGACCTGGGTGGCCAGATGGAAGCAGGCCTGCTGCACCCGCTGGGGCAGCACCTGGCGCAGCACCTGCAGATAGAGGGCCACATGGCGATAGAGCTCCGGGTTCGACGCGGTCAGCTGCCGGGTCAGGGCCTGCAACTGACCCGGCAGATCGATCGCGTCGGAGGGTTCGCTCAACGGTTCCGGCTCAGGCCGCCTTGGCCATCGCCGCCACTTCCGCTGCGAAGTCGGACTGCTCCACCTCGATCCCCTCGCCGAGGGTGTAACGGGTGAAGCGGCGCACGCGGATGTTCTCGCCGGTCTTGCCGGCGGCCGACTTGACCATCTCACCCACCGTCAGGGTGTTGTCGCGGATGAAGGGCTGGTCCATCAGGGCCAGTTCCTTGAGGCGCTTGCCGATGCGCCCGGCCACGATCTTGACCTTCATCTCCTCCTTCTTGCCGGCGAGATCGTCGCGACCCATCTCGATGGACTTCTCGCGCTCCGCCACTTCGGGGGGAATGTCGTCGGTGGTGACGTATTCCACATTGGGGCAGGCGGCGATCTGCATCGCCACGTTGCGCACCAGCTCCTGGAAGAGCTCACCGCGGGCCACGAAATCGGTTTCGCAGTTGACCTCCACCAGCACACCGACGCGGGCGCCGGTGTGGATGTAGCTGCCGACGGCCCCTTCGGCCGCCGTGCGGCCGGCCTTCTTCTCGGCGGTGGCGATGCCCTTCTGGCGCAGCCATTCGGCCGCCTTGGTGGCATCCCCACCGGACTCGGTGAGGGCCTTCTTGCAGTCCATCATGCCCGCGCCGGTCTTGTCGCGCAGTTCCTTGACGAGCTTCGCTGTGATCTCAGCCATGGGTGGGGTGGGGGGGAGGTCGGGAGGGAGAGAAGGGCTCAGGCGTCGTCGTCGCCGCTGCGCTGATCCTGGGCTCCATGGCGGCCTTCATTGATGGCATCGGCGAGGCGGCCCAGCACCAGCTGCACGGAGCGCACGGCGTCGTCATTGCAGGGGATGGGGACGTCGCACAGATCCGGATCGCAGTTGGTGTCGAGCATCGACACGAGCGGGATGTCGAGCTTGCGGCACTCGAGCACGGCGTTGGTTTCGCGGCGCTGGTCCACCAGCACCACCACATCGGGCAGGCGGCGCATGTTCTTCAGGCCACCGAGGTACTTCTGCAGCCGGTCGAGTTCACGGCGCAGCACGGCCGCTTCCTTCTTGGGCCGCATGGCGATGGCGCCAGAGGACTCCATGCGCTCCAGGTCCTTGAGGCGATCGATACGGGCGCGCATCGTGCTCCAGTTGGTGAGCATGCCGCCCAGCCAGCGCTGGTTGACATAGGAGGCTCCGCAGCGGGCCGCTTCCTGGGCGATCACTTCGGAGGCCTGCTTCTTGGTGCCGACGAACAGGAAGCGCTTGCCGCTGCGGGCGGCACTGCGGGTCCATTTGTAGGCGTTGTTCATGCAGACGGCGGTCTGCACGAGATCGATGATGTGGACTCCGTTGCGCGCGCAATAGATGTAGCGCGACATCTTGGGATTCCAGCGACGGGTCTGGTGTCCGAAGTGGGCACCAGCCTCCATCATCTCGGAGAGAGTGACGACAGCCATTTGGGTTGTAGGGGGGTTTCGGGTTGGCCTCCACCTGCCAGGGATGCCGCGCCGTAGGACAGGCAGCGGATCACCCGAAACGTGCAGGTGTGCGGTGTTGGGGTTACCGGGTCAACCTACCAAATGGCCCTGCTGGCGGGCTTCGGCATGGAGGGCCCGCACCCCGAAGCGGTTGAGCGGCAGCCGCAGCAGCTCCATCGCCAGACCCGCCTTGCCGTGGCGGATCAGCCAGCGCAGCAGGGGCCGCAGACTGCGTTCATTGATCAGGCCGCCCAGGGTGAGCAGCTCCCACAACGCCAGGTGCAGCCAGGTGTACTGGATGATGAACCGCACCCGCCAGGTGGGGTGCTTGCGGTAGAACACCAGCCCCATGCGGGCCCGTTCCCGCTCCACCCGGACCAGGTCCGGAATCTGCTCCAGGCTCAGGGGCGGATGCCAGTGGTAGCCCACGGCTTCGGGACAGCGCACCAGCCGCACACCCATGCGGCGCAGCCGTTCCCCCAGCTCCAGGTCCTCCCAGCCGTAGAGACGGAAGCCGGTGTCGAACAGACCCGACTGCTCCAGCAACTGGCGATCGATCGCCACGTTGCCGGTGGCGAAGTAGGCCCAGGAAAGATCGCTCAGCTTGTGGGGCTCCGCCGTGGGCGCCTCGAAATTGTGGGTGTTGATGACCGCGCCGTAGGTGAAGCAGAGCCGGTCGCCGCTCTCCGCCCAGGCCCGCTCCAGGGCCGTGGCGTGGTGCAGCAGGAACCGCTCCGTCACCACCAGATCACTGTCGATGAAGACGATCACATCCCCACGGGCCTCGTCCACACCCCGGTTGCGGCCTTCGGCGGGGCCGCCGTGGTCCTGGCGGATCAGGCGCAGGTGGGGGAAGGCGGTGGCATGGGCATCCAGCCAGCGCACCGTGTCGTCGGTGGAGCCGTCGTCCACCAGCACCACTTCGTAGGCCTGCAGGGGGCCGCCGGTCTCCTGGCGCTCCAGGGCCTGCAGGCACTGACGCAGGATCGGCAACCGGTTGTAGGTGGGGATGACGACGCTGATGAACATCGGGGTTCGGGGCGTGGCAGGGCCGCAAGCAGGGGGAGGAGCGGAGATGGTGGCCATGAAAAAGGGGGATCCCGATCGAATCCCCCCGGTGCCGCCATGACCGGACAGACGCGGTCAGTCAGCGGCGCCGCCGTTGTTGGCCGTGCCGGTCACGCCGTTGCCGGCCCCTTCACCGCGGCCGTCGTTACGCAGCTTGCGCTTCTTGAACTTGCGGGCGTAGGCCCGGTTGCGTTCCTGCTTTTCTTTCTTCAGGTTCCTGCGTTTCGACATAGGGCTTCGGCGCTTCGAAAAGACTGTGAGGTTCCACCCTACTCAACGGACCTGGATCACCCGACGACGGTGTCACTGGCCCAGAGCCGGCCATCCTCCATCCGCACCAGGCGATCGGCCACATCGAGGATGCGTGGGTCGTGGGTCACCATCAGCACCCCACAGCCCTCATCCCGGGCCAGCCGTTTGAGCAGGTCCACCACCTCCCGGCCGGTGCGGCTGTCGAGGGCGGCGGTGGGTTCATCGGCCAGCAGCAGGCGGGGATGGGCGGCCAGGGCCCGAGCGATCGCCACCCGCTGCTTCTGGCCTCCAGACAGGTCGTGGGGGAGCTTGCCCAGGTGGTCGGACAGCCCCACGGCCCGCAACCATTCCCTGGAGAGGTCGCGGCGGGCGCGGTAGCCCAGGTCCGGCAGCAGGTCGGCCCCCATCTGCACGTTCTGCTCCGCGGTGAGGCAGCGCAGCAGGTTGTGGCCCTGGAAGATCATGCCGACGCTGCGGCGCAGCAACTGCCGCTCGTGGCGGCTGGAGCCCTTCAACTCGCAGCCCAGCACCCGCACCGATCCCTCCATCACCTGGCGCAGGGCCCCCACCAGCGTGAGCAGGGTGGTCTTGCCGCACCCCGAAGGCCCCGTGAGCAGCACCACCTCGCCGGGGTGGATCTCCAGGTCGATGCCCTGCAGCACCTGACGCTCCATGGAACCGGTGCCATACCAGTGGCTGAGGCCCCGCACCGACACCGTGGCGGGGCCATCGCCCGTGCGGGTGGTGGGGGGGGCGGAACCGGGGTGGAGGGTGGTCATCGGATCAGAAGGAACGGCTCAGAAGATGTCCGCCGGATCGGCGTCGCCCAGCTTGCGCATCGCCATCGCCGCCGAGCCCATGCACATCACCAGGATCATCAGGAAGACGGTGATGGCCCGATCACCGGCCATGGCCACCGGCAGCTTGGTGGCGGACTGGATGGCGGCATACAGCACCTGACCGGCGGCGTAGGCGGGCAGGTAACCGAAGATCGCCAGCAGCAGGCCCTCCCGCGCCACCACACCGAGCAGGGTCAGCAGGCTGTAACCCATGGCCATGAGGGTGGCGTATTCCGGCAGGTGGTCGCTGACATCGGAAAAAAGAATCTGATAGACGATCACGCACCCCACCACGAAGCCCATGGCGGCGCCCAGGGTGAAGATGAAGCCGATGGCGGTGCTGCTGCGCCAGTAGTCCATTTCCAGATCGAGGAAGCCCTGCTTGGTGAGGACGCTGACGTCCTCCGGCAGCAGGGCCCGCAGGCGTTCCACCACCCGGGTGGGATCCGCCCCGGGACGCAGGCGGATCAGCCCCAGCTCGATGCTGCCGGGGGGGGTGTTGGGCAGCAGGCTGAGGAAGGTCTCCCTGCTGGTGAGGATGTTGCCGTCGGCACCGAAGGAGGCGCCGGCGGTGAACAGGCCGGCCACCCTCAGCCGTTTGCCGGCCACCTCGCTCTCCACGGTGCGCCCCTCGCGGAACCACTTCGCCACCGGCCCGAATTCATCGCGGGACTGGTCGTCGAAGAGCACCCGGCCCTTCTGGGTGAGGCGCGGTGCCAGGGCGGTGACGGCCGGATCGATGAACAGGGGATCGCGGGGCTCAAAGCCCAGGGCCAGGATGGAGCGGGTGCCTTTGGTCTTGGGGTTGCGCCAGAGCAACAGGTTCCAGTGCACCGGCGTGGTGCCGGTCACGTCCGGATCGGCCATGGCCTGCACCAGCCGTCGCTGGGGGAAGCCGGTCATGCTGATCGAGCTCTTGGTGCGCGGGCTGAGCAGCACCAGATCGGTGTCGAACAGCTTGTGCACCGTGATGCTGGAGTCGAACAGGGCATCGCGGAAGCCCAGCTGCATGAACATCAGGATCCCGGCGAAGGTGATCCCCGCCAGGGCCACCGCCAGCCGCATCGGCTGGCGGGTGAGCAGCAGCCAGGCCAGGGGAATCCGGCGTCCCTGCCAGAGCGTCATGGCTGCAGGCGGGCAATCACCTTGAGGCCGGTGAGGGAGGAGACCCTGGCCCCATCGCTGGGATCGAGACGCACCCGCACCTCCACGACGCGGGCATCGGCATCACCGGTGGGGTCGGTGGACAGCACCTCCCGCTGGCGCACCTGGGGGCTGATGCGCCGCACCGTTCCCTTGAGGGTGCCGTCGAAACCGCCGTTCTCACTGGTGAGGGTCACGGCCTGACCGAGCCGCACCCGGTCGATGTCGCTCTCATAGACCTCGACGGAGGCTTCCATGCGATCGCTGGCCCCCAGTTCGAGGATGCCCTTGTCGCCGGGCCGTTCGCCAACGCGGGACTGGATACGCAGCACCGTGCCGTCGATCGGTGCCCTCAGTTCGGTGTTGACCAGATCCGTGCTGGCCTTGACCAGCGAGGCCCTGGCCTCCTGCAACTCGCCCTGGAGCTCCAGGGTGCGCTGCTCGAGCACGTCCAGATCAGCCGCGGAATAGGCCCCGTCGCTGGCCAGCTTGCGGTAACGCTCCAGGTCGCGGGTCTGGATCGTGAGCCGGCGGCCGAGGTTGGCGATGCGGGTGCGGATCAACGACAGCTCCGCCCGCTGCAGGGGCTGGTTGTCGAAGCGGGCCAGCAGCTGGCCGGCCTGCACCCGGTCGCCCTCGGCCACCAGCAGTTCGGTGATGCGGGGGCTGCCGCCGATGCCGGTGATCGGAGCCGCCAGGACGCGGACGTCACCGTCGGGCTCCAGCTGGCCCAGGGCCGCCACGGCCTCCACCGGGGCCGGCGGCCGGGCCACGGCGGCGGCCGGGGGCTTGGCGGGCTGAAGCCGTTGATGCAAAACGACACCGCCCACCAACAGCCCCGCCACCCCGGCGACGATCAGGCCGTTGCGCCAGGGGCCGGTGGGTCGTCGAAGAGCAGGTCTTCGATGTAGCGGTCCGCCCACTGGGGGTTGAACGCCTTCTCCAGAACCCTCCGGGTCTTGTCGTTTTGTTTCTGTTGCTTGCAATACCTCAGCTGCCCTTCCCACCGGGCAACCGTAGCCGGATGGTCATGGGCTTGGGAAGGACTCACGCTGGCCGCTTCGGCGAGCACGCCGAGGAAGCTGGCGACCTCCTCGACGAATCCCTGCTCCTCCGCCTCCGACACCGGCCGCACGAACAGCACGTGGGGGGAGAAGATCGAGCCCCAGGGCGGCAACTCCCGCACCTGCTCGAAGGCCGGACGGGAGCGGGCGGCCAGGGCCGCGGCGATCGCCGCCGGCAGAGCTTCGCCGACCGGCGAGAGGTCGACGATGGCGGCGCTCACCCCGGCCTTGCCGGCCACGATGTCGGCGCCGAACACCGGCAGATCGTGGCGGGGATCTGGGAAGAAAACACAGTGGAGGATCTGCAGTCCGGCGCCCAGCCGGGCCGTCTCCAGGTGCAGCTTGCGCAGGCCCCGGCAGCGGTGCACCTCATTGCGGATGTAGAGGGCATCGCCCTCCAGGCTGCCGCTGATGGCCTCCAGCTCGGGATCGATCGCCAGCGGCGCCAGATCCGGCAGCGCGTTGCGACAGAGCCGGATCCGCTCGGCCAGGCCATCCACCAGCGGATGGATGCCACCGTCTCCGGCCGGAGCGACCTCACCCATGGACACGTCGTGACAGCAGAATGCGGATCCTGCCATGCGTGCGTGAGTGTGTCCCTGGGTTGTTGCGGGTCCTTGCTGCCCGGGCTGGCCGACCCCGTCAGCCACACCCTCGCCAATGGCGTCGAGCTGGTGCAGCTCGAGCTGGAGGACGCCCCCCTGGTCTGCCTCGACTTCTGGTGCCGGGCCGGCAGTGCTTTCGAGACGCCCACGGAGAGCGGCATGGCCCACTTCCTCGAGCACATGGTGTTCAAGGGCAGTGACGGGCTGGCGGCCGGCGAGTTCGATCGCCGCATTGAGGCGCTGGGGGGCAGCAGCAACGCCGCCACCGGCTTCGACGATGTCCATTTCCACGCCCTGATGCCGCCGGAGGGGGCCGCCGAAGCCCTCGATCTGCTGATGGATCTGGTGCTGCAGCCCCGCCTCGACCCCGACAGCTTCACCATGGAGCGGCAGGTGGTGCTGGAGGAACTGGCCCAGAGCGAGGACCAGCCCGAGGAGGTGGCCATTCAGCGCCTGCTCGCCCTGGCCTGCCCCGATCACCCCTACGGCCTGCCGATCCTCGGGCGGCGTGAGGCCCTCGTGGCCCACGACCCGGCCGCCATGGCCGCCTTCCATCAACGCCAGTACGCCGCTGGCCGTTGCGTCCTGGCCCTCAGCGGCACCGTGGCGGATGGGGATCTGCTGGCGCGGGCAGCAGCGGGGCCCCTCGCGGCCCTGGCGACCACCCACGCGGCCATGGCACCGGCGACCCTTCGGGTCACCCCGGGGGTGCACCGACTGGCCGTGCCGCGGCTGGAGGCCGCCCGGCTGCTGATGCTCTGGTGGCTGCCTGCCGCCAGCGATGTGGAGGGTCTGGTGGGGGCGGATCTGGGCACCACCGTGCTGGCGGAGGGGCGCCGCAGCCGACTGGTCGACCGCCTGCGGGAGCAGCTGCAGATCGTCGAGAGCATCGACCTGGACCTGCACGCCATGGAGGGTGGCAGCTTCGCCCTGCTGGAGGCGGTCTGCGACGAGGAGGACCTGGGCGCGGTGCGAGGAGCCATCACCCAGGTGTGGCAGGAGCTGCGCCAGGAGCAACTCGGCGAGCAGGAATGGTGGCGGGCCCGCCGCCTGGTCGCCAACGGCTATCGCTTTTCCCTGGAATCCCCCGGCGGCGTGGCGTCCCTGATCGGCAGCAGCCGCCTCTGGGGACGGACCCAGCCCCTCGACCAGCCGCTGGCGCTGCTGGACCGGTGGTCGCCAGGCCGGCTCCAGGAGCAGATGCTGGACCTGCTGGATCCGTCCCGGGCCTGCCTGCTCGAGGCGGTGCCCGCATGAGCCTCGCCACTCCTGCCATCGCCGAGGACCACCGCAGCCTGGACGGGGGCCTGCCCCTGCGGATCCTGCACCGGCCCGGGCCGGCGATCCTGGCGGCCCGCCTGGCGATCCCAGGCGGCAGCGGCCACGACCCCGCCGGTGCCCGCGGCGCCCACCAGCTGCTGGCCGGCAGCATGACCCGGGGTTGCGGCGAGCTGGATGCCGAGGCCCTGGCCGATTGCGTCGAGGGGGCCGGCGCCGCCCTGCGGGTGGAGGCCCAGGAGGACGGTCTGGTGCTGGCCCTGAAATGTGCCGCGGAGGATGCCCCCACCCTCGTCCCCCTGCTGCTGACGATGGCGCGGCGGCCGCGGCTGGAGCCCGAGCAGGTGGCGATCGAACGGCAGCTCAACCTGCAGATGCTGCAGCGCCAGAAGGAGGACCCCTTCCAGCTGGCCCACGACCAGCTGCGCCGGTTGCTCTACGGCCATGGCCCCTACGGCCATGACCCCCTCGGAATCGAGGCCGAACTGGCCGGTCTCGGACCGGAGGACCTGCGCCCACTGGTGGAGGGCCTCGGAGCTGACGGGGCCGTGCTGGTGCTCTGCGGCGACGCCCCATCTGCGCTGGAGGCGGCCCTGGAACTGGAACTGGCGGCGTCCCCCTGGAACACCCACGCCCCCCGGTCCCAGGCCTTCGCCGGTCCACCAAGGGCGACGGGTCACTTTGGCCAGCAGGTGCAGGACACCGAACAGGTGGTGCTGATGCTGGGGGCCGCGACCGTTCCCCTGGCCCATCCCGATGCCCTGGCCCTGCGGTTGCTGCAGGCGCACCTGGGCCTCGGCATGTCCAGCCGACTGTTCATCACCATGCGGGAGGAGCGTGGTCTGGCCTATGACGTCGGTGTTCACCTGCCGGCCTATTGCGGCGGTTCGCCCTTTGTGATGCACCTGTCCACGTCGGCGGAGCGGGTGGCCGAGGCCACCACCTGCCTGCTGGAGGAGTGGCAGCGGCTCCTGGAGGAACCCCTGGACGAGGGCTCACGGCTGCTGGCCCTGGCCAAGTTCCAGGGGCAGGACGCCATGGGGCGCCAGACCTGCTCCCAGATCGCTGAACGCCAGGCCCTCGTGCTCAGCCATGGCCTGCCCTCCGACCATGTGCGCCAGGTGATGGAGCGGGCACCCGGGATCGGCGCCGAGGATCTGCGGGCGGTGGCCCGCCGCTGGCTGGCCGCCCCCAGCCTGAGCCTGTTGGGCCCGGCACCGGCCCTGGAGCGGGCGCAGCAGGCCTGGCTGAACCATGGACTCAGCCGTCCGGGGAGACCGGCTCCAGATCGGAGAGGTTGATCAGGAAGGTGCCGCGGCGAAACCGGATGGCCCTCAGCTCCAGGGCCCGGATTTCCACCACCCGGCCCACCTCCCCCGGATCCACCAGATCCGGGGGACGCAGCATCGGCATCGGGTCGGCGGTCTTGAGGTAGCGGAGGGGCTGGCGCAGCCGCACGGCATCACCCAGATGGATCACCACCGGCTCCGCCGCCTCCAGCGGCGGCTGCTCCGGAATCGCGGGATCGGTGGGGGTGAGATCCGGCATCGGTACGGCGCTCCAGCGGGCTGGGGGCCCTTCTCAGCCGAACCTAGCTGGAGCAGGATGGGCGCCAGCCACGGACGGTTCATTGCGAGCCCTTGCCACCTGGAGCGGAGCGATCGCCGGCCTCCTGCTCATCCTTGTCGGCGGTCTGGTGCCGGCGGCCTTCCCATTCCATGAGGCCGGGGGCTGGGGCGTGCGGCCCCTCGGCATCACCCTGCAGGTGCCGGCCCTGCTCCTGACCGCCCTGGTCTGCGGGCCCCGCAGTGCCACCCTGGCGGCTGTGGCCTATCTCAGCGTCGGTCTGTTCCAGCTGCCGGTGTTCCACGAGGGGGGAGGGATCGGCTACCTGCTGGATCCGGGCTTCGGCTACCTGGCGGGTTTCCTGCCGGCCGCCTGGATCACCGGCAAGCTGGCGCGCCAGCCGGGCATGGACGACCCGCTCACCCTGGCCGGAGCCGCCGCCATCGGCCTGGTGGTGCTGCATCTCTGCGGCCTCACCAACCTGCTGCTGGGCAGCCTGGCTGGCCGCTGGGGGGGTGACACCCTCACCCTGGTGGTGGGCTACAGCCTGGCCCTGCTGCCCCAGTTGCTGCTTTGCTGCGCCGTGGGCGTTCTGGGCTGGTTACTGCGCCGGCTGCTGCTGGTGCCCTCGTGATGGCTCGTCCCCTGCGCCGGCGGCTCGGGATCGTGCTGCTGGCGGCCCTTGCCCTGCTGCTCGATCAGGTGAGCAAGGCCTGGGCCCTCGACCACCTCGCCAGCGGCAGCATCCGGCCCCTGCTGCCTGGCCTGCTCCAGCTGCAGCGGGTCAGCAACACCGGCGCCGCCTTCAGCCTGTTCACCGGGGCGTCGATCCAGCTGGGCCTGGTGAGCGCCCTGGTGAGCCTGGGGCTGCTGGTCTGGATCCTCTGGCGCCCTCCCGCGGGCCCCTGGAGCGGCCCGGCCCTGGGACTGCTGCTCGGAGGGGCCCTGGGCAACGGCAT
Source organism: Bordetella parapertussis (assembly GCA_943370335.1). Lineage (GTDB taxonomy): Bacteria > Cyanobacteriota > Cyanobacteriia > PCC-6307 > Cyanobiaceae > Cyanobium. Next base: position 11,625 of record CALRQM020000024.1, read on the forward strand.
CGACCGCTGGCGCTACGGCGCGGTGGTGGATTTCCTGGAGTTCGTCCCGATTCACTTCCCGATCTTCAACCTCGCCGACGTGGCCATCAACCTGGCCGTGGCGTGCTTCCTCCTTGATCTGCTGCGACCCCATGCCGACCGCCATCCTTGAGGGGCTGGAGCGGCGGCTGCGGCCCCGCTCACCGGCCGCAGGTCCCCAGCTCCGGGTGCTGCGCCCCGGCCTGCCGGAGCAGAGCCATCCGTTGCACGGCAGCCTCTACCGGATCGGCCGCGCCACCGACAACAGCATCGTCATCGACCACACGGCCGTGAGCCGCCACCATGCCCTGCTGGAAAACCACGGCGGCCACTGGCTGCTGAGCGATGCCGGCTCCACCAACGGTCTCTGGTGGCAGGGCCGCCGGGTGCGGGAGCTGGTGCTGCGCCAGGGGGATCGGGTGCGTTTCGGGCCCGCCGAACAGGAGGATCTGCCCACCCTGCTGTTCGAACCTGAAGGGGGCCTGCGCCGGGCCTGGATGGGGCGCTGGGGAGCGCGCGCCGCCGTGGCCGTGGCCGGCGCCGGCAGCCTGCTGCTGGCCCTGTCCCTGTTGCAGGTGCCCACCAGGGGGAGCCTGGCGACGGTGCGGGGACCGCTGCTCCTGTATGACCGCAGCAACCGGCCGGTGGCGTCGGTGGCCGATCGCAAGCGCCGCGAACTTCCCGACCTGGACGCCTATCCCGCTGTCCTGATCGATGCCCTGCTGGCCAGTGAGGACAACCGCTTCTGGTGGCATCCGGGGGTGGACCCGATCGGCACGGCCCGCGCCCTGCTCACCAACCTGCTCGGCGGCCGGGTGCTGGAGGGCGGCAGCACCCTGACCCAGCAGATGGCCCGCAGCCTCTACCCGGAGCAGGTGGGACAGGGGGAGACCCTGGGGCGCAAGTGGCGCGAACTGCTGGTGGCCCTGCAGCTGGAGGCACGCTTCAGCAAGCAGGAGCTGCTGCTGAGCTACCTCAACCGGGTCTATCTCGGGGCCGTCTGGGGCTTCGAAGATGCCTCCCGGCGCTTCTTCGGCCGACCGGCAGCGGCCCTGAAGCTCGAGGAGGCCGCCCTGCTGGTGGGCCTGCTGCCCTCCCCGAACGGCTACGACCCCTGCATCGATCCCACGGCCGCCCTGGCCTCCCGCAACCAGGTGCTCGACAAGATGGCCGCCACCAACCGGATCAGTGCCGATCAGGCCCGGCGGGCCCGGCGCCAACCGATCCGGCTGGCCCCGGATGCCTGCCGCTCCGCCCAGCAGAGGGGGGCGCCCTTCTACACCGACCAGGTGCGCCGCGACCTGGAGAACCTGGTGGGCAAGGAGGTGGCCGCCGAAGGCAACTTCCTGATCGACACCCACCTCGATCCCCTGCTGCAGGAGCGGGTGGAGCTGGTCCTGCGGCAGCGCATCGACGCCAGCCGCTCCCTGGGGGTGAGCCAGGGGGCCGTGGTGGTGATCGACAGCCGCACGGGGGGAATCCGCGCCATCGCCGGCGGTCGGGACTACCTGCAGAGCCAGTTCAACCGGGCCTCGATGGCCCTGCGCCAACCGGGCAGCACCTTCAAGCTCGTCCCCTACGTGGTCGCCCTTGAGCGGGGCGCCCGGCCCGGGGACCCGATCGGCTGCGGACCGCTGGACTGGGGCGGCCAGCACTTCACCAGCGGCTGTGGCGGCAGCCTCAGCCTGCGCCAGGCCCTGGCCATCAGCAGCAACACCGCCGCCCTGCGCCTGGCCCGCAGGGATGGCCTCGACGCCGTCGTCCGCAAGGGGAGGGATCTGGGCTTCACCAGCCCCCTGGCCCCGGTGCCGGGCCTGGCCCTGGGCCAGAGCGAGGTGACCCTGCTGGAGCTCACGGCGGCCTATGCCACCGTCGCCGCCGATGGGCTCTGGCGAGCGCCCACCACGATCCGGCGGCTCACCGATGCCGAAGCCTGCGGTGCCTCCCAGGCGCCGGGGGAGCGGGGAGGGGCCGATTGCCGGGCCTCCGCCGGCAGCTCCCGGACCGTGAGCAGCCCCGGGCGCCGGGTGATGACCCCCGCCACCGCCAAGGCGATGCGGACGCTGCTTGAAGCGGTGGTCAGCGGCGGCACCGGCAGCGCTGCCTACGTGGGCGCCGGCAGCTGGGGCAAGACCGGCACCACCAACGAGGGCCGGGACCTGCTGTTCGTGGGCTATGCCCCTAAACGCCAGTGGGTGATCGGCATCTGGCTGGGCAACGATGACAACAGCCCCACCGCCGCCAGCAGCGCCCTGGCGGCGTCGCTGTTCGGCGAGATCGTGCGCTCCGCCCCACCGGGGTCATGAAGCTGCCCCAACGCCTCTGGATCTGGATCCTGCTGGGTCTGCTGGCGCTGGTGGTGCTGGGCATGGTGTTGCAGGCGGTCCAGCAGCTGCAGTGGACCCTGAGCACCTGGCTGCCCTACTGGATGGTGGGGCCGCTGATGCTGGTCGTGCTGGTGGCGTTGCTGCTGGCCCTGGCCCAGGTGGGCTGGCCCTGGCTGCAGCGGTGGCGCCGCCCGGGCCCTTCGGGGGCGGGCAAGGGCCTCCCCGCGGCCGTGCCCTCCAGCCGCAGGGAGGCGGCCCAGCGCAATCTGGGCGCCATCGACAGGACCCTCGAGAAGGTGCGCCATGCGGTGGAGCGCGAAGCCCTGCGCCAGGAACGGCAGCGCATGGAGGCGGAACTGGAACGGGGCGACCTGGTGATCGTCGTGTTCGGCACCGGATCGGCCGGCAAGACCTCGCTCATCCGTGCCCTGCTGCAGGAGCTGGTGGGCGAGGTGGGCGCCCCGATGGGCTCGACCACCACCGCCACCCGCTACCGGCTGCGGCTGCGGGATCTCCCCCGCGCCGTGATCCTGGAGGACACCCCGGGCATCCTCGAAGCGGGCCGCGAGGGCCGTGAGCGGGAGCGCCTGGCCCGGGGCCTCGCCGCCAGGGCCGACCTGCTGCTGCTGGTGCTTGATGGCGACCTGCGGGCCAGTGAGCTAGAGGTGTTCGAAGCCCTGGCCGGGCTGGGCAAGCGGCTGCTGCTGGTGCTCAACAAATGCGACCTGCGCGGCGAGGAGGAGGAGCGGCGCCTGCTGGCGCTGCTGCGGCAACGCTGCGCCGGCCGACTCGCCCCCGAGGATGTGATCCCCGCCAGCGCGGCCCCGCAGAGTGTGCCGATGCCCGGTGGCCGGCCGCTGCAGCCGGCCCCGGAGGTGGAGGCCCTGCTGCGTCGTGTCGCCAGCGTTCTGCATGCCGATGGGGAAGAGCTGATCGCCGACAACCTGCTGCTGCAGTGCCGCCGCCTCAACCAGGCCAGCCAGGACCTGCTGGACCGGCAACGAACCAGCGACGCCAGCTCCATCGTCGATCGGTACATGTGGATCGGCGCGGGGGTGGTCATGGTGACCCCCCTGCCGGGCGTCGACCTGCTCGCCACCGCCGCGGTGAATGCCCAGATGGTGGTGGAGATCGGCCGTGTCTACGGCGTCAGTCTCAGCCGCGACAGCGCCCAGGATCTGGCCCTCTCGGTGGGCCGGACCCTGGCCGGGCTTGGGCTGGTCAAGGGGGGCGTGGGGCTGATCACCTCGGCCCTCAGCCTCAATCTCCCCGCCCTGGTGGTCAGCCGGGCGATTCAGGCGGTCAGCGCCGCCTGGCTGACCCGGGTGGCGGGGCGCAGCTTCATCACGTACTTCAGCCAGAACCAGGACTGGGGCGATGGGGGGCTGCAGGAGGTGCTGCAGCGCGAATACGACCTCAACAAACGGGAGGGGATGCTGCGCAGCTTCCTGGAAACAGCCCTCAACCGGGTGGTGGAACCTCTGCAGCAACGCCAGAGACGGCGACTGCCGCCCCGACCAGGGCCTCGGGGGGGGGCGGCTGGAGGGGACCGCGGGAATCCAGCACCGTGATCAGCACCAGGTAGGCCACCCCGATCAGGATCGAGAGGGCACCGGTGACGATCGCCACCCACTTGCCGCGGGGGTCCTTCAACGGAGGCTTCGGTGGAATCGGATCCGGCACCGGTTCAGCCACTGGTTCAGCCATGGATGGGCTCCGTCAGGCTTTGCTGCACCACCAGGCTGAGCCGCTCCAGATGGAATGGGAGCGTGTGCGGGTTGCCCAGCACTGCCTTGAGATGGTGGTGGCCCCGGTAGACGGGTCGGGAAAGCATCAACTGCTCAGCCAGCAGGGCCGCCCGGGTGGCGGCACTCCAGCGTTCCGCCTCTGCCCCTTCGCAGCCCTCGGGCCGGAAAGCCAGCAGGTGCAGGGGGCCGCTGCAGAGGCTGAGGCCACCGATGGCCCGCAGCCGCTGCTCCAGTTCCATGCGGCGCTGGACGGCTGCGTCGATGAGGGCGGCCACGCCGTCGAGGCCGAGCTGGCGCAGACCCAGCCAGAGCTTGAGGATCTCCCCGGGCCTGGTGCCCTGCAGCCCCGCCTCCCCCTGGTGGCCGCCGCCCCAGCTGGGTTCCATGTAGGGCAGTCCGGTGGCAAAGGCCCGCTGCAGGTGGCGTGGATCCGCCAGCAGCAGCAGGGAGGAGGTCTTGGTGATGCCGAGCAGCTTCTGGGGGTTGACCGTGACCGAATCGGCCAGCCCCAGACCGGCGAGCCGGGCACGGAATCGGTCACTGAAGGCGAAGACCGCTCCGATCGCCCCATCCACGTGCAGCCAGTGGCCGTAACGCCGGCACAGGGCCGCGATCGGCTCCAGGGGATCGAGGGCGCCGCGCACGGTCGTGCCGGAGGTGGCCACCACGGCGATCACCGGCGTGCCGGCCCGATCGAGCTGCGCCAGCCGCTCCTCAAGGGCCAGGGGTTCGAGAGCGCCGGCAGCGGTCACGGGCAGCTGCACCAGGGCTTCGGGCGGCAGTCCCATCACGGCGGTCGCCTTGACCAGCGAGACGTGAGCCTCCTCGCTGCACAGCACCACCGCTTCGCCCCGGCAGGCCAGGCCACGCTGATGGCGGGCGGTGACCAGGGCCATCAGGTTGCTGAGACTGCCGCCGCTGGCGGCCACGCCGCCGGCACCGTCAGGGAGCCCAAGCCGGCCGGCCATCCAGGCGCACAGGGCCCGCTCCAGTCGGCTGAGGCTGGGGGAAAGCTCCTCGGCCAGCAGGTTGTTGTTCAGGCCGGCGCAGATCAGGTCGGCCACGATCGAGGCCGACAGGGGCGGCGGATCGAGGTGGGCCAGGGCGCCGGGGTGGTTGGGGTTGTAGGCCCCTTCCATCACCAGCTGCAGATCGGCCAGAAGCCTGTCGCTTCCCAGTCCCGCCAGCTCCGGTTCCACCGCCGGCAGCACACTCAGCCCTGGAAGGGGGGTGCCGTGGCCGGCCTGACCCAGCCAGCGGCAGAGGAGTCCGGACGCCTGGTGCAGGACCTCTTCCAGGGCCGGGTCCAGCTCAAAAGGATCGGCAAAGGCGCCGAAGTCCCGAGGGGACGGCGATGGCCGGTGGGCGGGGGGGACGCTGGCCAACGGCGACTGTGGGGGCTTCGGCATTCTGCCGCCTGCCCTGACGGAGGGATGGCTAGAAGAAAAGGATGGTGAGTGACGCCGTCAGCCTGCTGTGGATGGACCGGCTCCTGCGGCTTTCCGAGGCGGCCGGGGCCCGGGGGGAGATCCCCGTGGCGGCCGCCTTGCTGGATGAGGCCGGCCGCTGCGTCGGCTGGGGCAGCAACCACCGCCACCGACGGGCGGATCCGCTGGGGCATGCCGAATTGCTGGCCCTGCGCCGCGCCGCCGCTGCGAGGGGCGACTGGCGCTTCAACGGCTGCACCCTGCTGGTGACCCTCGAGCCCTGTCCGATGTGCGCCGGTGCCCTGATCCAGGCGCGGGTGGGCCGCGTGATCTACGCCGCCGGCGACCCCAAGCGCGGTGCACTCGGCGGTAGCCTCGACCTGTCCAGCCATCCCAGCGCCCACCACCACATGGCTGTCAGCGGTGGGGTGCGGGGCGAGCGGGCCAGCCAGCAACTGGAGGAGTGGTTCCGTCAGCGGCGGCTGGCCCGTCAGGCGATGGCGGCAGCCACAGCGGCAGGGGACGACTGAAACGCGGGCAGTTCGCTTGCGAAGAGGTCGAGCAGGCGATCGACGTTCTCCGGGGTGCTGTTGTAGCCCATCAGGCCGATGCGCCACACCTTGCCGGCCAGATCCCCGAGCCCGCCGCCCACCTCGATGCCGAAGCGATCGAGCAGATGGCGGCTGAAGGCCTTGCCGTCGACCCCCTCGGGGATGCGGACGGTGGTGAGGGTGGGCAGGCGCAGGGGCTCGCTGACATGCAGTTCAAGGCCCAGCCGCTCCAGTCCGGCCCAGAGGCGCTCGGCATTGCTGCGGTGACGCGCCCAGGCGGCCTCCAGCCCCTCTTCGGCCAGAAGCCTCAGTGCTTCACGCATGCCGAAGTTCATGTTCACCGGTGCGGTGTGGTGGTACACCCGGTCGCTGCCCCAGTACTTGTTGAGCAGGGAGACATCGAGGTACCAGTTGGGCACCTTGCCGGAGCGTGCGGCCAGCTTGGCCTCGGCCCGTGGACCCATCGTGAAGGGACCCAGGCCGGGGGGGCAGCTCAGCCCCTTCTGGCTGCAGCTGTAGGCCAGGTCCACCTGCCAGGCATCGATGTGCAAAGGCACCGCCCCAAGCGAGGTGACCGTGTCGAGCAGCAGCAGGCAGTCGTGCTGGCGGCAGAGGGCACCGATGCCCTCCATCGGCTGACACACGCCGGTGGAGGTTTCGGCATGCACCATCGCCAGGATGGCGGGCTTGTGGGTGATCAGGGCCGCTTCGAGTTCGGCCAGATCAAAGGCCTCTCCCCATGGCCGCTCGATCGTGACGACGTCGGCCCGGTAGCGGCCGGCCATGTCGACCAGGCGCTGGCCGAAGTAGCCCATCACAGCCACCAGCACCTTGTCGCCGGGCTCGATGGTGTTGGCCAGGGTGGCTTCCATGGCGGCGCTGCCGGTGCCGCTCATCGGGATGGTGAGCCGGTTGTCGGTCTGCCAGGCGTAGCGGAGCAGCTCCTGCACCTCACCCATCAGCTCGATGTAGAGGGGATCGAGGTGCCCGATCGGCATCCTGGCCAGGGCCTGCAGCACCGTGGGGTGGGCGTTGGAAGGGCCAGGGCCCAGCAGCAACCGCTCCGGGGTGGCGATGGGATCCAGAGCGAGCCTGTGGGTGCTGCTGACGGTGGGAGGCACTGGGAGAAGAGGCAAGACCTGGCGGAGCGGCAGAAGTGATCTGAGACTAGGGAACGGTCGCTCAGCGGGCGCGGACGTTGCTGGAGGAGAGGCCGCGGCAGAGGTGCTCGAAGGGGGCCCGCACCAGGCCGGTGTCCACCAGGCCGGCGTCGGCCAGCATCTCGGCGATCACCTCGCCGAGCAGGGCGATGCTGCGCACGGTCGGTCCGGTGGGGACACCCAGACTCTTGTAGGTGTCATCGAGGCCGTTGAGAACGCGCTCGTCGAGGATGGTGAAGTCGTCGGCCACCAGGGCATAGCTGGCGTAGCGCAGGAAATAGTCCATGTCGCGCAGGCAGGCCGACAGGCGCCTGGTGGTGTAGGCGTTGCCACCGGGGAGGAGCAGTTCGGGATCCTCGAGCCAGAGGCGCTGGGCCGCCTCGCGCACGATGACGGCCGCTTCCCGGTTGATCAGTTCGACGGCGGCGAGTCGCAACTCCGCCTGGCCGTAATAGGCATCGATCCGATCGATCGCAGAACGATCGAAATAGCGGCCGAGCTGGTCGTAGCGACCGATCAGACCGGTGATGGCATCTCGCATGGACGAAACGGATCGACGCACCTGCAGCGGAAGGTAGCACTCGCAATCCGCCAGATTCCTGTCCTGCGGCTGGTTCTGGGGAATCTGACAGAAACGGTTACGCGGCCACCGGCCCGCCGGGGGGGCACCATCGTGGCGGCAGCCTTCCCATCCGCCCAACGCCATGGCCACCTCCGCCCAGGACGTCCTGCGCCGCCTCGAGGAGGACGGCAGCGAGCGCATCGACCTAAAGGTGAGTGACCTGCAGGGGCGCTGGCATTCGTTCGGCCTTGAGGCCCACCAGTTCGGCGAGGGGGCCTTTCAGCGGGGCCTTGGCCTCGACAGCCTTGCCGGCGGTCTGGTCCTGCATCCGGACCCTGGCACCGCCTGGATCGACCCCTTTCTCTCCCCCCGAAGCCTCAGCCTGATCGCCAGCTTCGAGGCACCGGCGACGGCGGCGGCGAACCTCCGCCACTGCCCCCGCTCCCTGGCCGGCCGCGCCCTGGCCCTGCTGGCCAGCAGCGGCCTGGCCGATGCGGCCCGCTTCGGCGTGACGCAGGACTTTTTCCTGTTCAGCGAGCTGACCTGGCACGGCGACGCCCAGGGTTGTGGCTGCCGGGTCGTCAACGGCACGGACGCACCGGAGGCGCTCCGCAACGAGCTGCTGCTCACCCTGGCGGCCCTGGGCCTGCGGGCCCGCCTGAGCCAGCCAGCGCCGATGGGGTCCCTGCAGCAGCTGACCCTGGGAAGCGCCGATCCACTGCGGACCGCCGATGCCCTGATGGTCAGCCGCTACGTGCTGCGTCACGTCGCCCGGCGCCACGGCTGGAGCGCCACCGTGCTGCCGAGGCCCACCCTGGAACCCATCAGCGCCGGCCTGGCGGTGCACCAGAGCCTCTGGAGGAGCGGCCAGCCCCTGTTCTGCGGCGAAGGCACCTACGGCGACCTGTCCCAGACCGCCCGGTGGTACCTGGGCGGGCTGCTGCAGCATGGCCCCTCCCTGGCCGCCTTCACCAACCCCGGCATCAACAGCTACCGTCGGCTGCGGAGCGGCCCCGAAGCCCCGACCCGCCTGACCTACGCCAGGAACGACCCTTCGACGGTGGTCACCGTTCCCGACAGCGGCAACGACCCGGACAAGCGGCGGCTGGTGGTGCGGCAGGCTGACGGGCTGGCCAATCCCTATCTGGCCCTGGCGGCCATGCTGATGGCCGGCCTCGATGGTGTGCGCCGCCAGAGCGATCCTGGATCCCCCAGCGATCTGGAGCCCGCCGCCGGATCCGCCCCGTCCGGTGGCGCCAGCCTGCCCACCGACCTGGGCGGATCCCTGGCGGCCCTCGCCGCCGACCATGACTACCTCCTCGCCGGTGGCGTGTTCAGCCAGGAGCTGCTGGAGGACTGGATCGGCCTCAAACGCCAGGAGCTGGAGGAGCTGGAGCGCAGGCCCCATCCCCTCGAGTTCGCCAGCGACCCCATCGCCTGACTCAGGGACGCAGCAGCCAGGCCAGCAGCAGCCCCAGTCCCCCCCAGCGCAGGGCTAACCAGAACCGATCACCGTGCCGGCTGCTCGGCAGCAGGGTGTCGGGAAGGGGATCCAGCAGCTTCTGGGCCAGCTCGAGCTTCTGCCGCCGCCGCCGCAGGGTCACGCCCGTGGGGGCTACGGCCCCCGGCCGGCCGGCGATGCTCAGCACCGCCGCCAGATGGTGCAGCAGTCCGGGTGACGGGGAGCGACGGGGGCGCTGGAGGCGGCTCATGCTGGCGCGTTCGACAGGGCGAGACCTGGAACGACAGGATGGGACCACTGCGGTCCGATCGTCCAGTGGCAGCCACCAGCGTTCCAGCCGATACGGCGTCTTCGTCCGATGCTTCGATCCCGTCGCACCGGTCGTGGCCGCCGGAGGCCCTGCCCCTGGCCGAGCGCCTGCATCGCCAGCTCAGCATCGGCGATCGGGACTGGCATGCCCTCAAGCACCAGCGCTCCCGGCGGGCGGCCGAACAGGTGGCGGCGGCCCTGGTTCAGCTTCTGGCCGCCGATCAACCGGCCGCCAGTTCGGCCACCGAAGGGCGGCGCAGCGCCATCGCCTTGCTGGAAAACGCCCAGGCCTGGCTGCGGGCCGAGATCAGCGATCCGGGCTGTCCGGCCCACGGTCGCTGACCACCGCCCGCCGTGCCGCCAGCTGCAGCCGGTTGCCCCGGCCGCTCCAACGCACGTCATCGAAGCAGTGATGAATCAGGAAGAGACCCCGGCCGGAGGGGGCGTCGTGCTGACACGGCAGGCAGCTGCGGCGGGCATGGGGCGGCAGCCCGGGTCCCTCGTCCTGCACCTGCCAGACCACCCAGCGGGGGGTGACGATGCGGCGGACCCTCAGGCACTTGCCGGGATCACAGCCATTGCCGTGACGGACGGCATTGACCAGGGCCTCCTGCAGACCGAGCTGCAGCTCCGTCTGGCGAAGCGCGCAGCCAATGGGTTCAAGAAGCAACTCCACCAGCGGGGCCAGCTGCAGGGTGGAGGGGGTGATGTAGTCGGCCCAGCGGAGCTGCATGAAGCAGGAATTCCAGTTCGCCTCAACGGAACCTAACGCGCGCGCCCGGCCGGTGCCTCCCCCAGGCGGGCCTGTATGGCGGGATGTTGCAAAAGGGCATCCATCAACCGCACGCCCCGCAGCTGGTTGACCAGGGGCATGTGGCCCTCCGGCGCCTCCAGCGACCACTGGAAGGACCCCGGATAGCGGGTCCAGGTGCCGTCGCTCTTCCAGCAGAGCCGGGGCCAGAGCCGATCCCACTGCCCCTGACACACCTGCAGCAGGCGGGCCTGGACCGAGAAGCCGAAACGCCCCTGGGAATAGCAGCACCAGAGACGGTCGAGGCTGGTGAGATCGGTGGCGGGCATCGCCGCAACCTCGCTGTAATAGACGTAGCCGCGCCGTAAGGCCGCCTCACCGGCCAGCTGGCGCAGGTGCTCGCTGGTGAGGCGATCGGCCGCCTCGAAGGCCTGCCGCATCAGATGCCGTTGCAGCGGCGCGTAGTCGAGGCCGGCGACGCTGGCGACGGCGAGCCAGCCGTCGGGGTGGCGCGCCAGCCACCCCTGCTGCAGGCCCGCGTCCCCCGACGCCAGCAGCAGCTGGATCAGGTGGCCGGCGGCCCAGTCGTCGCCGGTCGCATCGAGCCGGTCGAGCCGGTCCGGGATGCGATCCAGCAGGTCGGAGCCGGCCTGCACAAGGGGGCCCAGGAGGCTGCGCCGCTGACGGGCCGAGCCTGCCAGGAAGCGCTCCAGGAGCTGTTCGGCATCGACGGTGCTGGAAACCGGTGGACCGGAGAGCATGGGCAGACGACCAGCCGAAGAGGCAGCATGGTGGAATCCACTATGTCAGGGCCGATGGGCACGGCCCAGGGGGAGCCGGGCCAGGGCCTGCCTAAAGTCCCCTTTTCTGCGAGTGCCATGGCCGCCGCCATTCAGTTCTTCCGCGGGGTGGACGAGACGGTCGTGCCCGACATCCGCCTGACAAGGTCACGGGATGGCCGCACCGGCCAGGCCACCTTCGTGTTCGAGGAGCCCGAGGCCCTGGCCCCCCAGGCCGTGGGTGACATCACCGGCATGTTCATGCTCGATGAGGAGGGGGAGATGGTGACCCGGGAGGTGAAGGCCCGCTTTGTCAACGGCAAGGCCAGCGCCCTCGAAGCCACCTACACCTGGAAGAGCACCGCCGATTTCGAGCGCTTCATGCGCTTCGCCCAGCGCTATGCCGACGGCCATGGTCTGGGATTTGCCGGCCAGGGTGACGAGCCGGCCGAGGAGGGCCAGGAGGAGGCTTGAAATTCGGCCAGTGGCTGGGCCTGATCGCCCTGCTGGCGGCGCTGGTTCTGCTGTGGAGCCTGCGTGACGCCCTGATCCTTCTGTTCGCCGCCGTGGTGCTCGCCATGGCCCTGTGCACCCTGGTGGGCGCCATCCGGGAACGCCTCGGCGTGGCCAGACCCCTCGCCCTGCTCCTGGCCCTGCTGCTGGTGACGCTGGTGGTGCTGCTGGTGGCCACGGTCGTGATCCCCCCCTTCATCGCCGAGTTCCGCGAACTGGTGCAGCAGGTGCCGCGGGCCTGGGCAGAGCTGTTGAAGCTGGTGCGCCACGCCCTGGAGGGCGCGTCACAGATGGTGTACGGCCGCAGGGACGGCAACCTGGACTGGCTCAAATCCACCCTCTCGATTCCCGCCACCCTGCCCCCCGATCTGCTGGGCCGGCTCGGCGGTGGGGCGATTGGCCTGGTGGGGGTGGCCGGCAATCTCGGTGCCGGTCTGCTCCAGACCCTGTTCGTCGTGGCCGTCTCCCTGATGGTCGCCGCCCAACCCACCGGCTACCGGGAGGCCCTGCTGCTGCTGGCACCCTCCTTCTACCGGAGGCGCCTGCGCCAGGTGCTGGTGGCCTGCGGTACTGCCCTCAGCAGCTGGATGGTGGGGGTGCTGATCAGCTCCCTCTGCGTGGGCCTGCTGGCGGCCATCGGCCTGTCCGTGCTCGGCGTGAAGCTGGTAGCGGCCAATGCCCTGCTGGCCGGCCTGCTCAACATCATTCCCAACGTGGGGCCGACGCTCAGCACGATTTTCCCGATGTCGGTGGCACTCCTGGATGCCCCCTGGAAGGCCGTGGCCGTCCTGGTGGTTTATGTGGTCATCCAGAACCTCGAGAGCTACGTCATCACCCCCTCGGTGATGCACCATCAACTGCAGTTGCTGCCGGGCCTGACCCTCACCGCCCAGCTCCTGTTCACCCTGCTTTTCGGCCCCCTCGGCCTGCTGCTCGCCCTGCCGCTGGCGGTGTGTCTGCAGGTGCTGCTGCGGGATCTGCTGATCCATGACATCCTCGATCCCTGGAAGCGGGAGCGCCGGCAGACATGAAGGCACGCACCCTGCTCGGGGCCCTGGCCCTGGTGGCGCTGTTCCTGCTGCTCTGGGAACTGCACTGGGTGCTGCTGATCCTCTTCGGCGCCGTCGTGCTGGCGGTGGCGCTGGATGTGCCCACCTCCCTGCTACGGCGGCTCACCCGTCTGAACCGGGGGGCGGCCCTGTCGCTGGTGCTGCTGGTGCTGGTCGTGATCGGCTGGCTCCTTGGCAATCTGCTGCTTCCGGAGCTGATCGACCAGATCCGCCAGTTCAGCCAGCTGGTCCCCGAGCTGGTCCAGCGGCTCGGAGACGTGGTGCCCAAGACCCCCCTGCTGCGCGACCTGGAACGGCAGCTGGACGATGGAACCCTCTGGGACAGGCTCCAGCCCCTGGGCAGCCAGCTGCTCGGCGTGGCGGGGGGCGCCGCCAACAGCACCATCCAGCTGCTTCTGATGCTGCTGCTGGCGATCCTGATGGCGCTCGATCCGGTCAGCCATCAACGCCTGGTGATCGCCGCCACACCCCGCTTCTACCGGCGGCGCATGGAACAGTTGCTGGGGGAATGCCGCGAGGCCCTCGGTGGCTGGCTGGCGGGCATGACCATCTCGGGCACGGTGGTGTTCGTCACCACCTGGGCGGGCCTGGCCCTGCTGCAGGTGCCGCTGGCCCTGCTCAGCGGCCTGGTCTGCGGTCTGCTCACTTTTGTGCCCACCATCGGACCCACGGCCGCCACCCTGCTGCCGTTGGCCGTCGCCCTGCTGATCTCACCGGCGAAGGTGGTCCAGGTGCTGGTGCTGCGCCTGCTGCTGCAGAACGGCGAGGCGTTCCTGCTCACCCCCCTGCTGCTGAGCCACACCGTCAACCTGCTGCCCACCGTCGCCCTGATGGCCCAGCTGAGTCTGGGGGCCCTGCTGGGTTTGCCCGGGCTCCTTCTGGCCCTGCCCCTGGTGGTGGTGCTGCAGGTGGCCTGCGAAGAGGTGCTCGTTCGGGACGTGATGGACCGCTGGGATCTGACCTGATCCGCCGCCTCAGCCGCGGGAGCGGCGGTAGTGATGCCAGAGGGAGGGCTGGCTGAGAATCACCGCCACGGCCAGCAGATGGGAGCGCACGGCGGCGGTGAGGGCCGTCAGGGTGAGATGGTCCCAGAGCAGGATCAACTCCACCCGCAGATCGATCAGGGCCAGCACCAGCAGGACCACCGGCAGCATGGGCCAGCCACCCCGGGGCCCCTCGACACGATCGGGGCCTCTCATCGTTTGGAGAGGACGGGCAGCAGGGTGGGAGCCACACCGATGCTCGACCAGCTGCCGACGGCGATGCCCACGGTGAGCGCCACCGCGAACCAGAACAGGGTGCTGCCGCCGAAGAAGATCAGGGCCACCAGGGGCAGCAGGGTGGTGAAGGAGGTGTAAAGCGAGCGGGTGAGGGTGGCATCCACCGCCACGTCCACCTGATCCACCAGGGAAAGGTCCGCCAGGGTGCGGCGTTGTTCGCGTATGCGGTCGTAGACCACCACGGTGTCGGTGACCGAATAGCCGGCGACGGTGATCAGGGAGACGGCGAAGAGGGAGTCGACTTCGATGCCCTGCAGCAGGCCCAGCCAGGCGAACAGGCCGCAGGTGATCAGCACATCATGGGCCAGGCACAGCAGGGCCAGGAAGGCGAAGACGCCGCTGTAGTTGAAGGAGATGTAGAGGGCGATTCCCGCAAAACTGACCAGAAGGGAGATCAGGCTGCCCCTCAGGAGTCGGGAGCCCAGGGTGGGGCCGATCGTGTTGACCGAGGTGCCGCTCTTGAGCAGCGGGCCGAACTTGCCGGCAAGGCCATCGACGAGGGCCTTGCTCTGGTCGGCCTCAAGGGCGGGCAGGCGCAGCAGCAGCGAACGGCCGCCGTCGAGCACCTGGACCGAAGCGCTTCCCAGGCTGGGGGCGATCTCCCCTTCAGGGGACGGCAGGTCGAGGCTGATGAGGCCCTGGCGGATCTCAGCGGCGGTGATCGCCTTGCAGGGGGAACAGTCGCGCTCCACCTGCACCTGGGTGCCGCCGGTGAAATCAAGTCCGGGCCGCAGCGGTGCGCCGATCGACGGGTTCAGCCAGCAGAGCGCCAGGCCCAACAGGCTCAGGCCACAGGCCAGCAACGAGCCCACCCAGGCCAGACGCCGGTAGCGGCTGATGCGGAAGCGAGGGGTAGGGGCGGAGGTCATGGCAGTCATTCAGGCCAGTCCTGGTTGGGGCGCGACGGATTTGGCAGGGGGCAGCTGGCGGGCCGGCAGGAAGTAGGTGGCGCGCCGCAGGGCCGGATAGCTCATCAGCAGGCGCAGCAGGGTGCGGGTGCAGGTGAGGGCCGTGAACAGGCTCAGCAGCAGGCCGATCGCCAGGGTGACGGCGAAGCCCTTGACCAGGCCGGTGCCCAGGAAAAACAGGGCCGCACAGCTGATCAGACCGGTGACGTGGCCATCGATGATCGACGACAACGCCAGGGTGAAGCCCGTGTCGATGGAGCGGATCAGGGTATTGCCGGCCCGCAGCTCCTCCTTGATGCGCTCGAAGATGAGCACGTTGGCGTCCACGGCCATTCCCACCGAGAGGATGAAGCCGGCAATGCCCGGCAGGGTGAGGGTGACGGGGATGAGGGCGTAGATCGCCAGGTTGAACAGGGCGTAGAGGCTCAGGGCCACCACCGCCACGATCCCGGGCAGGCGGTACACCGACACCATGAAGATGGCCACCAGGACCAGGCCCGAGAGGCCCGCCACCAAGCTGGAGCGGATGTTCTCAGCCCCCAGGGAGGGGCCGACCGTGCGCACCTCAACGATCTTCACCGGCAGGGGCAGGGAGCCACCCCGCAACTGGACCTCCAGGTCGCGGGCCTCTTCGGCGCTGAAGTTGCCCGTGATCGAGGCGGAACCACCGGTGATGCCGGCCACCTTGAACTGCTCGCCGACGCTGGCCTCGCTGATCGAGCGGCCGTCGAGGACGATGCCGAGCACCCGGCCGGTGCCGGCGATCGACTGGGTCAGGGAAGCGAACTTCTCACCTCCTTCCCGGTTGAAGCCAAGGGTCACCTCCCAGCCGGTTCCTGTGGCCTGCTGCTGGCGACCGGCGCTGGTGAGGTCCTTGCCGGTGATCAGCGGCGGCCCGTAGAGGCCGAGGACACGGCGATTGGTCTCCCGCAGCAACAGTTCGATCTGATCGACCTCACTGCTGCCGGCGGGAACCTGGATGCCGAGGGAGGTGAGCGCCTTGGTGAGATCCTGGGGCGAAAGGGGCGGTGCTTCCGGCGGGGGGGGTGCCGTGGGGTCATCGCTGGGAGAGGGGGGGCGCTTGGCCCGCAGCACCGACTCGGCCTGGCGCTTGAGGGCCAGCAGGCCCCGCATCTCCTCCTCAGTGCCTGGCTTCTGGGCGCGGAACTCCAGCAGGGCCGTGCTGCCGAGGACCCGGGCCGCCTGGCTGGGATCCTGCTCCCCGGGGAGCTGCAGCACCAGCTGGTCGTTGCCCACCGCCTGGAGGGTGGATTCCGCCACCCCGAGTCCGTTGATGCGCCGCTCCAGCACGTCCTTGACAGCCTCCAGCTGCTCGGTGTCCACCCGGGTGATGGCACCGGCGGGCATCACCTGGAGGGTGAGCTGGCTGCCGCCGCGCAGGTCGAGACCCAGCTGCAGTCCGTAGTTGGCGAGGAGGGCGCCCGAGGCGATGGTGAGGGCGAGGATGAGGGCGAACCAGCCCTGTTGGCGTCCCATCTCAGCGACGGCCCGCTTTCAGATCGAGCGCCGCGGCGACAATCTGGTGCGGCTGAATGATGGTGAGATTCTCCAGATTGCCGTTGTAGGGCGTGGGGATGTCCTGGGACGACAGCCGCAGGGGCCGGGCATCGAGATCGTCGAAGCAGTGCTCGGTGATCAGGGCGATCAGTTCGGCCCCGATCCCACCCGTTTTCATGCACTCCTCCACCACCACCACCTTGTGGGTCTTGCGGATCGAGCGGGCGATGGTCTCCATGTCGAAGGGTTTGAGGCTGACCAGGTCGATCAACTCGACGTCGACCCCCTCGGCCTCCAGCTGCTCCACCGCCTTGAGGCAGTGGTGGCGCATGCGCGAGTAGGTGAGGATCGTGACATCGCTGCCCTCGCGCACCACCTCGGCCTGGTCGAGGGCGCAGATGTAGTCGCCTTCGGGAATGTCCTCGCTGAGGTTGTAGAGCAGAACGTGCTCGAAGAAGAGCACGGGATTGTTATCTCGGATGGCCGCCTTCATCAGGCCCTTGGCGTTGGTGGGGGTACTCACCGCCACGATCTTGATGCCCGGCACGGCGTGGAAGTAGGCCTCGAGGCGCTGGCTGTGCTCGGCCCCGAGCTGACGACCGACTCCTCCGGGACCGCGCACCACGGCCGGGATGGTGTAGTTGCCGCCACTCGTGTAGCGCAGCATCCCCATGTTGTTGGAGATCTGGTTGAAGGCCAGCAGCAGGAAACCCATGTTCATCCCCTCCACGATCGGCCGCAGGCCGGTCATGGCGGCACCGACGGCCATGCCGGTGAAGCTGTTCTCGGCGATGGGGGTGTCCAGCACCCTCAGTTCGCCGTACTTCTCACAGAGGTCCTTGGTGACCTTGTAGGAGCCGCCGTAATGGCCCACGTCCTCACCCATGACACAGACATGGGGGTCGCGCGCCATCTCCTCGTCGATGGCTTCGCGCAGGGCGTTGAACAGGAGAGTTTCAGCCACGGAGCGGGGGCCTTTGCGCGGCCAACCTATCTCAGCCGCCGGCGGCGAAGGTGCTGAGCAGCAGGACCGACAGGAGCATGCCGGGCAGCAGCAGGACCACCAGCAGACCCAGGTCGTGGGGAGTCATCGGGGGGAGGGACGGCGGCGGTGGCAGCTTAGGAAGGGGATTCCGCTTCAGTCGGCAACAGGCTGCGGATGAACACCAGGAACAGCCCCAGGCCGATGAAGGCAAAGGTGAAGGTGGCCAGGAAGCACATCCCCACCATCAGGGTCTTCATCGCCGTGGCGATGCTCTGGGCAAAGGCCGAATCGAAGTGGGGCGGATGGGTCACATACCAGGCCACCACCCGCTGGCTGACGCCCAGGCTCAGCCAGGCCAGCAGGCCACTGGTGAGGGAGCCGGACAGGAAGCTCAGCGGTCCCTTGCGCGGCGGCGGGGTGGGTTGTTCGTCCGTCATGGTGGGGATCCATCCGACACCAGGCTGACACCGGACCCGCCGCAACGGCAGCACCAGGAGGCAAAACCGAGGGCGCCGAGCTCCCCCGCCAGGGCGCTCCGGGCGGCCTCGGCCGCTGCCAGGTCGGGGTAGAGCGCGTAGAGGCTCGGTCCGGAACCGCTCATCGCCACGGCCAGGGCCTCCGGGCCCTGGCGCAGCAGGGCGAGTCCCGAGCGGACGCTCTCCACCTCCGGCGCCACCACCGACTGGAGGTCGTTGCGCAGCGGTGGCAAGGGGCCGGGGTCGGCCAGGGCGGCCAGCAGGGGGCCGTGGCGCAGGGCCTGGCGCCGCTGCTCGAAATCCGCCTCGCTCTCCAGGTAGAAGTCGCCACGCAGCTCCCGACAGCGGCCGTAGGCCCAGGGCGTGGACACGCTGGCCTGCGGGTGCTTGAGCAGCAGCACCGCCCGCTCCGCCACCTGCTGCTGCGGCACGGGCTCGAGCCTCTCCCCGCGGCCGAAGCAGAGCTGGGTGCCGCCGTCCAGACAGAAGGGCATGTCGGAACCCAGCTCGGCCGCCAGGCCATGCAGCCTCTCGGTGCCCAGGCCCAGACCCCAGAGGGCCTCCAGACCCACCAGGGCGGCGGCCCCATCGCTGGAGCCGCCCGCCAGGCCGGCTCCGATGGGGATGCGCTTACGCAGCGTGATCTCCACCCCCAGCTCCGGCAGGCCGACCCGGGAACGCAGCAGTTCCGCCGCCTTGACGATCAGGTTGGTGCCGTCGGTGGGCAGATCCGCGTTGTCGCAGCGCAGCCGGATCGTGGCGTCGGCGCTGGCGCGCAGCACCAGGGTGTCGGCCAGGTCGATGCTCTGCATCACCATGGCCAGCTCGTGGTAGCCATCGGGCCGCAGGCCCAGCACCTCGAGGTGCAGGTTGATCTTGGCGGGGGCCCGCACCGTCACATCTGCCATCGGGGTCACGCTCCGCCGGGATCGGCGCTGGTGGAGCGATTCAAGCCGGTGGCGAGCGCGAGCCACTGGGCGGGGGCCAGCTCCTGGGGCCGCTGCTGCAGATCCACACCGGCGGCAGCCGCCAGTTCCAGCAGTTGTGGCGCCGGCAGCAGGCCCGCCAGGCTGGTGCGCAGCATCTTGCGCCGTCCGGCGAAGCAGCGCCGCAGCAGGCTCTCCACCGCCAGGGCCTGGTCCAGTGGAGGCAGGTCCTCCGCCGCCACCGGCTCGATCACGATCACCTCCGAGGTGACCTTCGGTGGCGGTGAGAAGCAGCGGGGCGGCACCGTGCAGACGCTGCTGCAGCGGGCCAGCAACTGCATGCGCACGCTGAGGGCCGAAAAGGCGCTGCTGCCCGGCCGGGCCCGGATGCGCTGGCCCACCTCCTGCTGCACCAGCAGCACCAGCCGCTCGAAGCGGCAGGGGGCCGGCCGGCCGAGGCGGCCCACGAGCACCTCCAGCAACGGGCCGGTGATGTTGTACGGGATGTTGGCGACCACCTTGGTGGGGATGGGCCGTTCGGGGCAGGGAAGGGCCAGTTCGAGCACGTCACCCTCGATCAGGCTGAAGCGCCCGTCGCCGCCGAACCGCTGCCGCAGGCCCACCACCAGGTCCCGGTCGAGCTCCACAGCCAACAGCGACGCCGCCGGCGAGGCCAGCAACCGTTCGGTCAGGGCGCCCCGCCCCGGGCCCACCTCCAGGACATGGTCGGCACCGAGCAGGTCGGCGGCCGCCACGATGCGATCAAGGATCTGGGGATCGGTGAGCCAGTGCTGCCCGAAGCGCTTGCGGGCCCGGTGGCCGCTGAAGGTCATGGAGGCGCCGGCAGGTCTCCCCAGATTGCAGGGCCGTCAGGCCTGGCTAGAGGTGGAGCAGTGTTCCCCCTTCCGCCATGGCCCGTGGTTTCCGCCTGACCGGTGCCCTGCTGGCCGGCGGCCTTGCCCTGCTGGCGGTCCCTGCCCGGGCCGGCAGCGTCACCGCCGAATCGATCTTCGACCGTCAGGCCACCCGCCAGCAGGCCAGGAGCCAGGTGCCCAAGGGCGCCACGATCACCCGGACGGTCTGTGAGGACCTGGAGGTGGGCATGGACAACACCCGCTACCGCTGCACCGTCTTCTACACAACAGCTCCGGCCAGCCCAGCTCCAGCCACAACGGCCCCGGCCGCTCCGGCCACCAGCCAGCCCTGAGCCGGGCTCCCCCGCCTTGCACGGCTCAATCGCCCAGCCGGATCCAGCGCACCGGACCCGGCGAGGGCGGCAGCGGCACCAGGGCCGCCACCTGCTCCACCGGCGTCCGCTCCCAGCGGGGGTGGGCCGCCAGCCAGCAGTTCCAGGCCCGCTCCAGCCGCTGGCGCTTCGGCCGTCGCAGGGCGGCCACCCCCCACCCGTCCAAGCTGCCGCTGCGGCGCCCCTTGACCTCCACCAGCAGCAGCCGTCCCGGCTTGTGGAGCACCAGATCCAGCTCCCCCCAGGGGCAGCGCCAGTTGCGCGCCAGCAGCTGCCAGCCCCGGAGCCGCAGCAGCCGCAGCACCCGCTGCTCCGCCCAGGCTCCCTGTCGCTGGGCGGGGCTGGGGGGCATGGCGGCAAGCAGCTGCTGCTGCAGGGTTCCCGGCGGCGGTCAAGCCAGCGAGCGGCGCACCCGGAGGCCGGTGGGGCTCAGTAGTACCGACGGGGGTTCTGGCTGATGGCCAGCTGCACCTCCAGCAGGAACAGCAGCAGGCCCACGATCATGGCCCCCATGGCCGCCACGAACAGGGGCACGACGATGGCGGTGACATCGAGGGCCGCCACCGCGCTGATGAACAGCACCGCCACCACGGCGGCCACCAGCAGGGCGGTGACGGTGACCGTCAGGATCGCCCGGTTGATCAGGAAGGTGCGGCGCCGCTGGACCACCAGCACCTGCTCCAGCCGCTCCACATCCTCCGGATCGACCTCCTGCTGGGCCCGGCTCTTGGCCAGGGCCTCCTGAATGACGCGGGTGCGGTCGATGATCCGGGCCAGCCGGGAGCTGAACAGGCTCAGCAGCCCGGTGACGCCGGTGAACAGGAACACCGGCGCCACCGACAGCTGGATCGCCTTGGAGAGGCCGGCCACGGAGCGCCCATCTCCCACATCGACAGACAGCAACAGGGGGACAATCCAGTGCATCCTGAGGGTTCCCCTCAGGCCTCAGGCGTGATCTGGCTCTGGAGCAGGGCCTCCAGTTCCAGATCGGAAAGGGGAGCCGACAGCTGGTAGCCCTGGCCGTGGCGGCAACCGAGGGTGAGCAGCATCTGCCGCTGCCGGGAGCGTTCCACCCCCTCCACCACCACCATGATTCCGGTGGCGTCGCTGAGCCGGATCACGGCACTGAGCATGGCCTGCTGCAGCTGGTCGTAGTCGATCGCGGAGATCAGGCTCCGGTCGATCTTGACCTCACTGAACGGCAGCTCGGTGAGCCGCTGCAAGCCCGAATAGCCGGTGCCGAAGTCATCCATGGCCAGCTCGAATCCCTGGCGCCGGAGGTCCCGCAGCTGGTTGGCGACGTGGTTCGACATCTCCAGGATGCTGCCTTCGGTGAGCTCCAGCACGATGCGTCCGGGGGTCAGCTGGTGGCGTTCCAGGGCCATCAGCAGGTCGCTGCTCCAGGTGGGGTCCTGCACCTGCAGCGGCGAGACGTTGACGCAGATCTTGGCCAGCTGCAGTCCGGCCCCATCCCAGCGGTGCAGGGTCTCGAACGCCCGCTCCATCACCCAGCGCCCCAGGGACGAGATCTGGGCCGTGGCCTCGGCCACGTCAATGAAATCGGCGGGGGACTGGCGGCCCAGCACCGGATCATCCCAGCGGCAGAGAACCTCGGCGGCGATCACCCGGCCGGATTCCAGCTCAATGATCGGCTGGTAGGCCAGCTCGAGCTGCTCCTGCTCGATCGCCAGGGCCAGGGGACGGGCCAGCAGCTCCTGCAGCTGGACGGACCGCTCCACCGGCGAGGCGATGCTGCAGCTGGGGAACGGCTGGCGATGGGTCTCCTCCAGCGCCCGGGTGGCGGCCTCCAGCAGCACGGCGAAGTCGTTGCCGTCGTCCGGGGCGCGGCTGATGCCCACGTTCAGCGAGGGCTCGATGACGTGCTCCAGCACCGTGGTGGGCGCCTCCAGGCTGGCGAGCAGCGCGCCGGCCATGTCCCGGACCGCGTCGATGCCCATCGCGCCCGGCAGCAGGGCCAGCAGGCGGTCGCCACCCTGGCGGGAGAAGAAGCCCCCGGCCGGAAGGGCCGCCTCCAGCCGGTGGGCGATCTCCTCGATCAGGGCCTCGCAGGCGGCGATGCCCAACCGACCACGCACGAGGTCGAGCTGCAGCACCTGCAGATGCAGCAGCACGGCGCCATCCCCGTAACGGGCTGTGACCAGATCATCCAGGTCAGCCAGGGTCAGCCGCTGGTCGAGCAGCTCCAGCAGACACCAGACCCCTTCCGTCCCGCCACTGGCCGGCAGGCGGGTGAGGGACAGGGGAATCGCCCCATCCGCCACCGGGGAGCCGGCCAGTTCGCTGCTCAGGCTGGCTACGGCACCCTGCAGCAGCGGCGCCACCTCAGCGGCGCAGAGCTCCTGCAGGCCCCGCTGGCGCAACGCCTGCAGCTCCAGACCCGAACGCCGACAGAACGCCCCATTCGCCGCCACGATCACCCCCTGGCCATCCGCCAGGGCCGCCGGCCGCTCGATCCTCTCCAGCAGGACCTCGAACGCTTCGGTCCCTGATTGCTGGGAATCCCTGGGTTGGAAGTCCCTGGGTTGCAAGTCCTTGGGTTGGAGGTCCTGGGCCATCCACGGATTCGGAGAGCGAAAGGGCCAGAGATCCGGACCCGCACCACGCTAGTCGCCCTGTCCCCATCGGCATCCCTGCGCGGGCCGCGGAGGGGTGCGGAGCCCTTTCCTAGGCTGAACCCCTTCGCTCCATCCCCGATGGCGAGCCCCCTCTCCCCGGCGCGGCCCCTGACCCTGCTGCTGTCCCTGCTTCTGGGCGGTCTGCTGTTGCTGGCCGGCCCCCTCCCTGTGACGGCGGCGATGGACTACGCCAAGCAAGTCCTGATCGGGGCCGACTTCCACGGCGCCGATCTGCGCGGCGTCACGTTCAACCTCACCAACCTGCGCGACGCCGATCTCTCCGGGGCCGACCTGCGCGGCGCCAGCCTGTTCGGCGCCAAGCTCCAGGACGCCGACCTCAGCGGCAGCGATCTACGGGACGCCACCCTCGATTCGGCCGTGTTCGAGGGCACCGACCTGCGCAACGCCCGCCTCGACGGCGCCTTCGCCTTCAACACCAAATTCCGCGGGGTGCGCATCGACGGCGCCGACTTCACCAACGTGCCCCTGCGCGGCGATGCCCTCACCAGCCTCTGCGCCGCCGCCAGCGGCACCAACCCCGTCAGCGGCCGGCTCACCCGCGACACACTGAACTGCAGCTGAGCCCGCCCCGATGAGCTTCGATGCCCGCAGCCGTGAACGGCTGGAGGCCCTCGGCCGCCAGCTGCCCAGCAAGCTTCCCGCTCCGCCCCCACCCACCCCGACGGACGGCGAGGCGGCCCCGGGCAGCCGCGCGGTTGACCGCCGCCATCCCGTCGAAACCGAGCAGGACCCCGAGAAGCTGTTCCGCGGACTGATGGACGTCAGCGCCGACGGCAACGTGCCGCCCCACCTGCTGGAGCGGCTGCGGCAACTGGAGGTGCCTCCCCCCACCAGCACCCCCGCCGACGGCGACCTGGCCAGCGGCAGTCAGCCTCCTGCCAGCACCGGCCGCCGCCGGACCCAGGCCCCCCGGAACGGAGGAAACAGCCGCCCCTCGGCCGGCGATCCCGAGCTGGACCTTTACACCGCCTTCCAGCAACTGCTGCTCGAGGACGACGACTAACCAGTACATTTGTACTAAGGTGAAGGCTGTCGCCCGGGGCCGGGATGGGGGTCGACCTCAACGAACAGCTGAACCTCCACCCCGGCCGCACCCTGCTGCTGCGCGTCTGCGGCGACTCGATGCTCGGTGCCGGCATCCGCCACGGCGACCTGCTCGTCGTGGATCGGGAGGCCACGCCCCGATCGGGCCGCATCGTGGTGGCCCTGCTGGAGGGGGGATTCACCCTCAAGCGCCTGGTGCGCCGGGGGGAGCACTGGCGGCTGGAGCCGGCCAACCCCGCCTACCCGTCCCTCGCCCTCGGCGGCCGCGACGACGACCGCCTCTGGGGCGTGGCCGTGCACGTGATCCGTTCGCTGCCGGGGGGCCGATGAGCCAGGCCATCGTCCTGGTCGACGGCAACAACTTCTACGCCTCCTGCGAAGCCGCCCTCGACCCCTCCGTGATCGGCAAGCCCCTGGTGGTGCTCTCCAACAACGACGGTTGCATCGTCTCCCGCAGCGCCGAGGCCCGCGCCATGGGCATTCCCATGGGCACCCCCTGGTTTCAGGTGCGCCACGACCTGGAACGCCGCGGTGTGATCGTGCGCAGTTCCAACTACGGCCTCTACGCCGACATGAGCCAGCGGCTGATGGCCAGCCTCGAAGCCTGGGTGGAGGAGGTGGAGATCTATTCCATCGACGAGGCCTTCGGTCGCCTGCACCGCCCCCCCGGCGACGGCGACCTCAGCGCCTGGGGGAAAGAGCTGCGCCGGCAGGTGCGCCGCCAGCTGGGTCTGCCGGTGGCGGTGGGCATCGCCCCCACCAAGGTGCTGGCCAAGATCGCCAACCGCATCGCCAAGCGCGACCCCTCCCATGGCGGCGTGTTCGATCTGGGCCAGGCCGGGGATCCGGGCCCCTGGCTGGAGGCCATCGCCATCGAGGACGTCTGGGGCATCGGCCGCAAGCTGTCCCGCTGGTGCCGGTTGCGGGGCATCAGCCAGGCCCGGGCCCTGCGCGACATGCCGAGCGGCGAGCTGCGGCACCGCTGTGGCGTCGTGGGGGTGCGCCTGCAGCAGGAACTGCGCGGCCACAGCTGCCTGCCCCTGGTGGCCGTGCCGCCGGCGAAGCAGGAAACCTGCGTCAGCCGCAGCTTCAGCGAACCGGTCAGCAGCCTCGAGGGCCTGCGGCAGGCGATCGCCACCTACCTCAGCCGGGCCTGCGAGAAGCTGCGCCGCCAGGGGCAGCGGGCGGGCAGCGTCACGGTGTTCGTGCGCAGCAGCCCCTTCAACGGCACCCGCTTCTACGCCAACGCCGCCACCGTCTCCCTGCTGCTGCCCAGCAACGACACCGCCGTGCTGCTCGCCGCCGCCCTGCCCCTGGCCGAGCGGCTGTTCCGGCCCCACAAGCCGCTGCAGAAGGCGGGGGTGCTGCTGCAGGATCTGCAGCCGGTGGGGCTGCTGCAGCACCACCTGCTGGCCCCGCTGCCGCCGGAGCAACAGCAGCGGCGCGAGGCCCTGATGGCCACCGTCGACGGCCTCAACCGCCGCTACGGCAGCGGCACCGTGCAGTGGGCCGCCTGCGGCCTGAGGCCCCGCTGGACGATGCGCCGCTCGCGCCTGTCGAGGGCCGCCACCACCCGGCTGAGCGATGTGCCGGTGGTGCGGGCCTGAGGGCCGCTCTCAAGCCCCGTCGTAGAGGCTGGCGATCTGGTTGCGGCCGTTGCCCTTGGCCAGTTCGAGGGCCCGTTCGGCCCGCTGGATCAGGTCGGTGAACTGGCGATCAGCGGGGGCCAGGACGGTGAGGCCGCCGCTGATGTGCAGACGGAAGTCGGAATGGGTGTGGACACCAGGCATGTGGGCGACGGCGGTGCGCAGGCCATCGGCTAGGGCCATGGCCTGATCAGGCTGGATTCCCACCAGCAGCAGGGCGAACTCGCCATCCCCCAGGCGGGCGGCGAAGTCCTGAGGCTGGAGAAAGGTGCGCGCCAGCTGGACCAGATCGGTGAGCACCTGGTCGCCGGCGAGGTGCCCCCAGCGGTTGTTGATCAGGCGCAGATTGTCGAGATCAAAGAGAAGCAAGGACAGGGGGTGCTGGTCGCGGCGGGCACGGTCGAACTCCCGCTCGCCGATGCTCAGGAAGGTGTGACGGGTGGGCAGGCCGGTGATCGGGCAGAGGTGGGCCAGGCGCCGCAGCTCCAGCTCGCGCATGGCCAGCTGGGCCAGGCGGTGCAGCAGCTCGCGCTGATCGGGG
Organism: Bordetella parapertussis; assembly: GCA_943370335.1. Lineage (GTDB taxonomy): Bacteria > Cyanobacteriota > Cyanobacteriia > PCC-6307 > Cyanobiaceae > Cyanobium. The sequence continues at coordinate 37,529 of CALRQM020000024.1, forward strand.
CCGAGATCGCGGGGCTCCCGGTCGATGACGCAGAGGGTGCCGAGGTTGTGGCCCTCAGGGGTCTGGAGGGGCGCCCCGGCATAGAAGCGGATGTGGGGATCGGCGAAGACCAGGGGGTTGCTTCGGAAGCGCTCATCGGCGCGGGCATCGGGCACCACCATCACCTCGTCGTGGACGATGGCGTGGGCACAGAAGGCCATCTCGCGGGGGGTTTCGCGCACCTGAAGTCCCCGCTTGGCCAGGAACCACTGCCGATCGGCCTCCACCAGAGAGAGGGCCACGATGGGGGTCTGGAAGATGGCCGCGGTCAGATCGAGGATGCGGTCGAAATGCTCGTCACTGTCGGCCTCGAGGATGCCGTAACGCTCCAGCTCACGCAGCCGCTGGTCCTCGTCGGCGGGGACGGGATAGGCCGGATAGGGAGCCATGGCAAGCCTGCGTCCAATCAGAATCTAGGCAGAACGGGCGCCGGCAAGCGGAATCTGAAGGCGGAAAACGGACTCAGGCCGCCGGCACGGCCAGGGTTTCCTCGTAGCCGGCGCGGCGGCCGTCATCGAGCTGGTTCAGGTAGCGACGCTCGGCGTAATAGGCCTCCTGGAAACGCAGGGCGTCGCCGTTGAGGGCATCGAAGAGCTCATGGATGCGGGTCTCCATGTCGAGCCCGCTGCCGGCCGCCAGGGGGGCGGGGGCTGGCGGGGGCACCTGGCGCTCCTCCTCCAGCAGCCGGGCGATGCAGTGCTCCAGGGTCTGCAGGCGCTGACTCGACCAGGCATCGAGCAGGTGACGGCAGCGCCGCAGCACCCGCTGGCGCTCCAACGACGCCGTGGCCCCACGCAGCTGCAGCGGCGGATGGGCCAGGGCAAGCCGCTGCACCTCGCTGGGCTCCAGCAGGGGGGTGAGCCGGCCCAGCAGGGCGCTCTGCTCCACCAGCAGCCGGTCGCCCAGCAGGCGGGGCAGGTCGAGATCGGCCAGATCCAGCCCGGGATCGGTGCCCCGGTTGATCGCCTCAAGCCGCCCGGCGCCGAGGTTGTCCTCCTCCAGCTCCCCGATGGCGGCCCAGAGCTGCCGGTGGTGCTGGAGGGCGAAGTCATCGAGTTCGCGGCGCCGCAGCTCGGCGCGGATCACGCCGCGCCAGGGGGCGCAATGGAGGTAGAGGCGCAGGATCTCCGCCTCGGCCCGCTCCCGGTGCCCCACCTCCCCGGGTTGCTCCCATTTGACCGAGCGGCCATGCCAGCGCTGGCCCTTGACCTGCTGGCGCAGGTCCTCCTCCAGCTGGATGGCCAGCCGGGCCTGGCCGCCCGAGAGGCGCTCGGCCACCTGCTGCAGGTAATGGCTGCGCACGGCCGACTGGGGCAGCTTGCCCAGCAGCTGCACCAGCGCGGAGACGGCCTGCTGGAACTGGTCAGCCCGGGCCAGATCCTTGCCTTCGAACACCTGCTCGATCTGCCAGTCGAGCCAGAGCGGGGCCTGGTCGAGCAGGGAGCGGTACTCCCCCGGGCCGTGCTGCTTGAGAAACTCGTCGGGGTCCTTGCCGGCGGGCAGGTGAAGCACCCGCAGCTCCAGCTGGCCCTGCAGCGCCAGCTGCTCCACCTCGCCGATGGCCCGCTGGGCGGCACGGATGCCCGCCCCGTCGCTGTCGAAGTTGAGGATCAGCCGCCGGCCGTCGCAGCAGCGGCACAACTGGGTGATCTGGCTGGAGCTGAGGGCGGTGCCGAGGGCCGCCACCGTATTGGTGATGCCGGCGGCGTGCAGGGCGATCACATCGAAGTAGCCCTCCACCACCACGGCCCGGTCGTCGCGCCGGATGGCGTCGGAGGCCCGATCCAGCCCGAACAGGTGCTTGCCCTTCTCGAACACCTCCGTTTCCGGGGAGTTGAGGTATTTCGGTTCGGCCCCGTCCAGACCACGCCCGCCGAAGCCGATCACCCGGCCCTGGCGATCCCGGATCGGCACCATCACCCGGTCGCGGAAGCGGTCGTAGAAACCGCTGCCACCCTTGCGGGCCACCACCAGACCGGCCGCCTCCAGCAGGTCGGCATCCAGGCCCTCCACCTGCTGGAGGTGCTGCAGCAGACCATCCCAGCCGGCCGGGGCATAGCCCAGCTGGAAGGCTTCGAGGGTGGTCTCGCTGAGGCCGCGCGTCTGGCGCAGGTAGGTGAGGGCCGCCGCCCCCTCCGGCGAGCGCAGCTGGCCCTGGAACCAGCCCGCCGCCAGCGCCAGCACCCGGTGCAGCCGGTCGCGGCGGGAGAGCTGCTGGCGCAGCCGCTCCTGCTGGGGACCGTCGAGGGTCTCGACCGGCAGCTGGTAGCGGCGCGCCAGATCCAGCACCACCTCGCTGAAGCTGGTGCGCTGCAGCTCCATCAGGAACTTGATGGCGTTGCCGCCGGCCCCGCAGGAGAAGCAGTAATAGAACTGCTTGGCGGGCGACACCGTCATCGACGGGGATTTGTCGTCGTGGAACG
>CALRQM020000025.1:0-39474 GCA_943370335.1 Bordetella parapertussis
GTGGCGGTGGCGGGGAGCGTGGTGCTGGCGTTGGCGGCGTATGGGCTGGTGGAGCAGCCGGTGCGGCGCTATCCGCTGCAGTGGTGGTGGGAGACGCTGCTGGCCGTGCTGGCGGTGGCGGGCCTGTGGATCGGCATCGACGCCCTGCACCACCAGTTGCGTGGCAAGTTGTTTGTGGGCGTGGATGCGGATCCGGTCCCGATCAGCGAGCGGGTCCATGCCCTCAATCCCCTGATCCCCGGCACGGGCATCACCAGTGATTGCACCGTGGCCAGTGGCAAGCCCTACAACGCCACCACCCGGCCGAACTTCGACAAGTGCCACAGGCCGGGCATCCCCGGCGCACGGGAGATCTTCCTGCTGGGCGATTCCCATGCCCAGCACCTGCTGCCGATGCTGGAGGCGGTGACCGCCCGCACCGGCCAGCGCCTCACCTTCGCCGCCATGGGTGCCTGCCTGATCGATCCCCAGCTCACGGTCACCTGGCAGCAGGGGCGCTACGAATCCTGTCGCCAGTTCTCCGCGGGGGAAATGGATCGCTCTCTGCAGCGCCTCAGGCCCGGTGACATCGTCCTGGTGTCGGGTTTCCTGCACAACTACCTGGCCAGCAACGACATCGAGGGCCGGGGCTACGGCCCCCCCACCTACCTGGGCGAGCGCCGGTTGCGCATTGCTGAAGTGCGCCAGGCCCATGTGACCAGCCTGCGGGCCTACGCCGAGCGGCTGGCGGCCCGGGGCCTGCAGCTGGTGCTGGTGGTGGACAACCCTTCTCTGGCCAGGGAGCCGGTGGCCTGCCAGGATCCGGCCGGCAGCAGTTGCGCCGGCGATGCCGCCACCACCGCCCGGATGCGGGCGACCCTGAGGACCCTGCTCGGGGAGGTGGCCGCCGGCCTGCCCAACGTGCACGTGTTCGATCCCAGCCCCTACCTGGTGGATGCCAGCGGCCGGGTGGTCTACCGCCGCCCCGACGGCACGCCGCTCTACGCCGATTCCCACCACCTGAGCGTGTCGGGGAGCCGATCACTGGCAGCCCCGTTCGAACGGTTCCTGCAACAGCAGGGCCTCACCAGCCCCCGGCCCACCGCCTCCCCCTCCCCATGACCCTGCATTCCCCCTCCGGGGCCTCCCCCCAGTGGCGCTTCACCGATCCGGCCAGCGGCGATTCCCTCACGGTCGTCCCAGAGCGCGGCGGGCTGGTCACCGGCTGGTGCTGCGGCGGCGATGAGATCCTTTACTTCGATGCCGAGCGCTTCGCCGACCCCACCAAATCGGTGCGGGGAGGGATCCCCGTGCTCTTCCCCATCTGCGGCAACCTGCCGGGCGATGCGCTCGTGCTGCCCCAGGGACGCTTCCCGCTGGCCCAGCATGGGTTCGCCCGCGATCTGCCCTGGTCGATCGCTCCCCTGGCGGACGGCCAGGGGGTGGTCCTGCACCTCGAGGACGGTCCTGAAAGCCGCCCCCATTTCCCCTTCGCCTTCGCCCTGGACCTGGAGCTGCGGCTGCAGCCCTCGGCCCTGGCGATCACGGCCCGGATCACCAACCGGGGCGAGGCCGGGACAGCGGCCCTCCCCTTCAGCCTGGGCCTGCACCCTTACGTCACCGTCGCCGATCTGTCCCGTGTCCGGCTCGAAGGCCTGCCCCAGAGCTGCTTCGACCACCTCACCATGGCTGCTGCCGCCACGGATGATCAGCTGTCCCGGCTGGCGCAGGGGGTGGACTTTCTCTGCACCGGCCAGGGCCCGGTGCGCCTGGTGGATCCAGCGGGCAGCCGGGTGGTGACCCTGCACCCCGCGGCGCCGATGGACCTGGTGGTGGTGTGGAGCGACCCGCCCCGGCCCATGCTCTGCCTCGAGCCCTGGAGTGGGCCGCGGGGGGCCCTGAGCACGGGGGAGCGGCGCCTGCTGGTGCCCGCCGGGGAGTCCCTCGAGCTGGGTTGCCGCTACAGCGTCGAAACGCTCTGAGCAACGCCGGGCAACCGGCCCGGTGCCAGCTGCCCGGCCGGATCGAAGCGGCGCTTGATCGCTTCGATCAGCGGCCGGGAGGGGGCATCCAGCCAGGCCGGCAGGGAGGCCCCCGGGGGCTGGCGCAGCACCGTGAGGTGCCCCCCCAGCTCGGAGCAGAGGCGGCGCAGTGCCAGCACCTGGCCTGAGGTCACGGTGGCCTGCGGTTCCTCCGGGCCCGTCCAGGCCAGGCCAAGGCCGCTGCCGGCCGCCATGTCCACCGCCAGACCCGCCAGGGCCGGGTCCTGCATCAGGGTCTCGAGCCGGTCGGGGCTGACGCCGAGGCGCAGCAGCCACGCAGGAGCTGCGGCGGTGATGGTGCCGGGGCCGCCTGCGCCTCCCCGGGCCCGGGCCAGCCAGGCGCCGGTGGTGGTGGCGTCCAGCACCCGGGCCGTCAGGGTGCTGCGCTCCTGCAGGCAGCGCACCTGTTCCTGGAGGGTGGCGGCGTCGACGCTGGCCAGGCCGATCAGCAGCAGGGGCTCCGGCGCCAGGCCGGCGGCGGCGGCGAGGCTGCCGTTCCACCAGTCGATCCGCTCCGGGCTGAGGCTGGAGCCCAGCAGCCAGCGGCTGAGGCCGGCCAGATCCCCGACCTCGCCCTGGAAGCAGACACTGCGGCGCAGGGGCGGCTGGGGGAGGGTGCGCAGGGTCAGCTCGGTGATCAGGCCCAGGGAGCCCCAGCTGCCGGTGAACAGCCGCATCAGGTCGTAGCCGGCCACGTTCTTGACCACCTTGCCGCCGGCCCTGGCCGTCACCCCATCGGCCCGCATCAGCGCCAGGCCGATCAGCTGGTCCCGCACCCCCAGGTAGCGCTGGCGGTAGCCGCCCGCCAGGCCCCGGGCCACCAGGCCGCCGATGCTGCCGGCGGCGGCGCCATCGGCGTCCCCCCAGGGGGCATCCACGGACAACCACTGGCCCTGGTGTCCAAGGACCTCCTGGACCTCCACCAGTGGTGTGCCGGCGGCCACGGTGATGGTGAAGTCGCCGGGGTTGAACTCCCGCACGCCCCGCAGGGCGGCGCAGCTGACCACGGTGCAGGGCCCCTGGAGGGGCGGTCCCCAGTCGAGCCGGGTGCCCAGGCCCGCCGGCAGCCAGGCCGAGCCCTGCCGGTGCAGGTCCCGCACCAGCTCCTGCAGCTCGCTGGGCTCCGGTCGCATCACGGCACGATGGTGCCATGGCGCAGGCGACCATCGATTCCGGGGCCGATCTCAAGATCGTCGTCATCGACGACGACCCCACCGGCTCCCAGACCGTGCACGGCTGTCCCCTGCTGCTGCGCTGGGACGCCAAAACCCTGGCCAGCAGCCTGGCCCACCCGTCGCCGCTGCTGTTCCTGCTGGCCAACACCCGCGCCCTGGCGCCGGCGGCGGCGGCGCAACGGGTGCGCGAGATCTGCCGCGCCCTGCGCCCCGCCCTGGAGGAGGCGGTGGCCTGCGGCCGCATCGGTGACTGGCTGGTGGTGAGTCGGGGCGATTCCACCCTGCGGGGCCACTTCCCGCTGGAGGTGGAGGTGATCAACGAGGAGCTCGGCCCCTTCGATGCCACCCTGCTGGTGCCGGCCTTCCTCGAGGGGGGGCGCACCACCGTGGACGGGGTGCATTTGCTGGACGGCACACCCGTGCACGAAAGCCCCTTCGCCCGGGATCGCCTGTTCGGCTACACCAGCAGCTACCTGCCGGCCTGGGTGGAGGAGAAGAGCGGTGGCCGCATCCCCGCCGCCGCGGTGCAGCGCATCGGCTGGCGGGAGCTGGACGCCGGCGTCCCCGCCCTCATCCGCCACCTGGCGCGCCTGGAGGGCAATGGCTGCGTGGCGGTGGATGGGGCCTCGGCGCAGCAGCTGGCGGCCCTGGCCGCCGCGGTGCGCTTCCTGAGCGTGACCGGGGCCCCGGTGGGCGAGGGGCCAGGCGATGCCCCCGGCGATGGGCGGCCCCGCCGCTTCCTGTTCCAGAGCGCCGCCAGCCTGATCCAGGCCCTGGCGGCGCTTCCCCCCCAGCCGCTCGCGGAGGCGGCCCTGGCGGCCCTGCGCCGGCGTGGCGGCGACGGCCCCATGCCGGGGCTGGTGCTGGTGGGCTCCCATGTGCCCCTGGCCGACCGCCAGCTGGAGCGGTTGCTGGCGGAACCCGGATGCGTCGGGGTGGAACTGGAGGTGGCCAAGGTCCAGCGGCTGCTGGAGGGTCCGGAGCCCGTGCGGTTGTTGGCCTCGTTGGAGCGGGCCTGGGGGCGGCGGTTGGCGGACGTGCTGGCCGGGGGCCACACCCCGGTGCTGTTCACCAGCCGTGGTGAGGCCCGCTGCCGCCACGCCGGCGAGCGCCGGGCGCTGGGCCTGGCCCTGGCGGGGGTGATGGCGCGGTTGGCGGCGGCCCTGGCCCCCGATCTGGGCTACCTGATCAGCAAGGGCGGCATCACCACCCACACCCTGCTGGCCGACGGGCTCCATCTGGAGCAGGTGGAGCTCCAGGGCCAACTGCTGCCAGGACTCTCACTGGTGCTGGCCGCCCCAGACACCGATCAGGAGCCCCTGCCCGTGCTCACCTTCCCGGGCAACCTGGGTGACGACCTCACCCTGCGGGAGGCCTGGCGATGGATGGAGGCTCAGGCAGGACCGCCGTAGCTGCGATCCAGCAGCTCGATCGGGTGAAGCACCGGCAGCGGCCGTCCCTGCCCCTCCATGGCCTGGCGGATCTGCAGGGTGCAGCCGATGTTGGCGCTCACCGCCAGCTCGGCGCCGGTGCCGCTCAGGTCGGCGGCCTTGATCCGGCCCAGTTCGGCGGCCTCCTCGGGCTGGACGAGGTTGTAGATGCCGGCACTGCCGCAGCAGACGCCGGCTTCGGTCGCTTCGCGGATCCGCACGTGGGGGATCCGGCCCAGCAGGCGACGGGGCTGGGCCGCCAGGCCCTGGCCGTGCAGCTGGTGGCAGGCATCGTGGTAGGCCAGCTCCAGGGGCCGCTCCGCACTGGCGGCGGTGCCGTCGTCGTGCGGGAGCGGTCGCAACCCCGCCTGGAAGCTGTCGCTGAGCCCCACCTCGTCGAGGAATTCCTGGAGGTCGGCCACCGTGCCCAGCAGGGGGTGGCGGCTGCCGAGGATCTCCCCGTAGGACTTCAGGGTGTGGCCGCAGCCCGAGGCGGCCACCAGCAGGGCATCGAGGGGTTCGGGGCCCGCCGCCCGCCCCGGGCCGATCACCGCCTCGAAGCTGGACACCAGGGCGGTGGCCAGCTCCCGGGTCTGGGCCAGTTCCCCCTGGTGGTGCTTCATGGCGCCGCAGCAGCCCTGGTCGGGGGGGATCACCACCTCGATCCCGTTGGCGGCCAGCACCCGGATGGCGGCGGCGTTGACCCCTGGCTCAAACACGCGCTGAACGCAGCCGAGCACCAGTCCGACCCGGCGGCGGCGGGGTCCCTTGGCGGGCACCAGCACGGGCCAGTCGTCGCGGAAGGCCGCCTCCGGCAGGGGCGGCAGGAGCTTCTCCATCGCCGCCACCTGGGGTCCGAACAGGCGGGTGAAGCCGCTGCGCCGCGCCAGGGCCTGCAGGGGTGTGCCGGCGTAGGCCCGCAGGGGGCGCAGCAGGGCCCGCAGCCGCCGGGGGTAGGGGAGCAGGGCGAAGATCAGTTGCCGGAAGGCGCGTTGCGTAGGGCTGCGCAGGTCGGGCGCGTTCAGCCGCGGCCGCATGGTCTCGATCAACTGGTCGTAGCGCACCCCCGCCGGGCAGGCGGTGACGCAGGCGAAGCAGCCCAGGCAGCTGTCGAAGTGCTTCGCCACCGTGGCATCCAGCACCAGCTCCCCGGCGTCGATTGCCTTGAGGGCATGGATGCGCCCCCGGGGCGAGTCCATTTCGGTCGCCAGCACCCGGTAGCTGGCGCAGGTGGGCAGGCAGAAGCCGCAGTGGACGCAGGGGTCGGCGGCGATGAAGCCGGCGCCGGGCTGCCCGGCAACCGGGGACCCGCTGGCCGCGATGGACGGAAGGCTCATGCCAGCCATTCTGATCGCTCGTGCGGGCCCCCACGCCAGCGCCCGTTCAGTCCCAGAAGGCGCCGAACCAGGCATCCCACTGCCGCGGCAGCCTGAACCAGATCCCCGCTCCGGGGTAGGGCGTCAGTTCCCCCACCAGGACACCCCTGTCGCTGATGAAGCCGTCCACCCGCAGGAAGGGTGTATCAGCGGAAAGCTTCTCCGCAAGGGCGAGGAAGTCCTCCAGCGGCTGCCGATCGGTGCCGGCGAGCGCCGGCCAGTGGTCGTGCTGGGGCCGCACCAGAGGCAGCGGCTGGAGGGCCCCATCGAGGAACAGCTCCTTGGTGCGGGGCAGATGCCGCTGGCTGCTGCGGTTGGGGGCATGGGCGGATTCCGGGATGAAGAGCCGCAGCCCCCGGACCCTGCCGCGAAAGCAGAACGCGCTCATTTCCGTGCATTGCCCGCCGGCGAAACTGAGAAACTCCTCGGCCAGGAGCCGGCGCGGCACCCCCCGGTAGCCCCATTCCTGGAAGGTGTCGGCATAGTCGGTGCTCAGCCAGCAGCGGGCCTGCTCCAGCACCGCCGCATCGAGGGGATGGGTGTTGGTGGCCACCAGCTGAAACCAGCCGCTCCCGTGGCTGGCCTTGAGCATCCAGCGATCCGGCAAGAGCAGCGCCGTCAGCGCCTCAACGCTGTCGGCGACCCCCAGGGTGCGGGGGGTGCGGTCCGCTCCGATGCGGGCCGCGATCCATTCCTTGGCAGCGATCTTGTCGCAGAAGGTGTGCAGCAAGGGGTCGCGGTCCGTCAGGATCCGATGCAGGATCCGCTCGCTCAGCAGCCGGGGGCGGCGAAGATCCGGAGCCACACCATTGACCTGCCTGTAGGAGGTGGCCAGTTGCACCCGCTTCGGCAGAACCCTGATCAATCGTCGAGCCGCCTCGGATTTCCAGCTCCTTGCAGACAGCATCCCTGAAAGACGGTTCCGGGTCGGACCTTAAGTCGGTTGTGGTGGTTTGGCAGGCCATGGACGACCAGCTCGATGGGGCCTGGCCACCCCCCGCCTTGCCCCCTAGCCCCCGAAGTGGCGCACCACGGCCTCGGCGAAGCCCGAGCAGCTCACGGACTCGGCACGGGGTTCCATCAGCCGGGCCAGGTCGTAGGTGACCTCCTTGTTGGCGATCGCGGCGCTGATCCCCTGGGTGATCAGGTCGGCCGCTTCCTGCCAGCCCATGTACTCGAGCATCATCACGCCGGAGAGGATCACCGATCCCGGGTTGATGCGGTCGAGGCCGGCGTGTTTGGGCGCGGTGCCGTGGGTGGCCTCGAAGATGGCGGCGTTGTCACCGATGTTGGCTCCCGGAGCCATCCCAAGGCCGCCCACCACCGCGGCGGCGGCATCGGAGATGTAGTCGCCGTTGAGGTTGAGGGTGCAGAGCACCGAATACTCCTGGGGCCGGGTCTGGATCTGCTGGAAGATGCTGTCGGCGATGCGGTCGTCGACCATCACCATCTGCTTCCATTTGCCGCCGCCGTGGCTGGTGCCGATGGCGTCGAGCACGGCCGTCACCTCCGCGTCCACGGCCGCCTTCTTCTCGGGGGTGAGGCTGTCGTAGCCGGGTTCGATCAGGCGGGCGTTGTCCTCGATGCTCAGCCCCGGCTTCTCCTCCAGGTTCCCCAGGATCCAGCTCTCCCGCTCGGTGATGCACTGGTCACGGAATTCCGTGGTGGCCACCTCGTAGCCCCAGTCGCGGAAGGCCCCTTCGGTGAACTTCATGATGTTGCCCTTGTGCACCAGGGTCACGTGACGCTTGGCTCCCTCCAGGCCGAGGGCGTGCCGGATGGCCTTGCGCACGTGGCGCTGGGTGCCGGCCTTGCTCACCGGCTTGATGCCGATGCCGGCTCCTTCGGGGATGCGGCGCTTGCCCAGCTTGCCGTTGGCGGGGATCACCGTGTCGTTGAGGTGGGCGATCAGCTCGATGCAGACAGGATCGCTGGCCTCCCATTCGATCCCCATGTAGATGTCTTCGGTGTTCTCCCGGTACACCACCACATCCAGGTCCTGGGGTCGCTTGTGGGGGCTGGGGGTGCCGTCGTAGTAGCGGCAGGGCCGCACACAGCAGTACAGGTCGAAGATCTGGCGCAGGGCCACGTTGAGGGAGCGGATGCCGCCGCCGATGGGGGTGGTGAGGGGGCCCTTGATGGCCACGCCGAACTCCTCGATCGCTGTCAGGGTGTCCTGGGGGAGGTACTGGTAGGTGCCGTAGAGCTCGCAGGCTTCGTCGCCCGCGTACACCTTGAACCACTCGATGCGGCGTTCGCCGCCGTAGGCCTTGGCCACGGCCGCATCCAGCACCCGCTGGGTGGCCGGCCAGATATCGACGCCGGTGCCATCGCCGCGGATGAAGGGAATGATCGGGTCGTTGGGAACGATCGGCTGGCCGCCCTCGAACCGGATCGCCGTGCCGCTGGCTGGGACGGTGAGCTTCTCGTATGTGGCCATGGAGTCGGCACGGAACGCGCCGTTGAGCCTAGGTTTCGGACACATTGGCTTTCTGCTCAGGGGAAACGGCATGAATGCGGCCGACCAGGCCCGATCGGTTGAACTGGCTGCCGCCATCGCTGCAGTGGTGGGTCATTTCCGGCTGCATTTCCCCGCTGCCAGAGCCAACCTCACCCCCTGGCGCGACGATCCCCTCACCCGGGCCTTCGATGAGCGGGAAACCCTGGATCTGTCCTTCCACTTCCCCGGTTGGAGTCCCCGCCTGCAGTGCCGCTCGCTGCTCGTGCAGCTGCGGCTGGAGCGGGCCCCGGCGGGATCCGGCGAGCGGCCGCGGTTGCTGGGGGTGCTGATCCGGGGCCTCACCTATGACTCGGAACGCTGGCGCCTGGCCACGGTCGGTGACTGGCAGCCTTCGGGATCCCATCTCCCCTCGGTGGAGGTGGTGTCCTCGCTCCAGCAGATCTGCCGTGAGTTGTTCGATCTCTTCGGCGACGTGTCGGCCCGCGGCAGGCGGGCCGCGTAATCCTTCGCAACCTTGGCGCCTCGCCCGGAAGGCCCCACCTACCTTGGATCTTCTGCCCGCGCAGCCTTTCGATCCCATGCCCGTCGCCCTTGCTTCCCAACTCCGTGAGGGAACGAAGAAAGCCCACACGATGGCCGAGAACACCGGTTTCGTGAGCTGTTTCCTCAAGGGAGTCGTCGACAAGGCCAGCTACCGCACCCTGGTGGCCGACCTGTGGTTCGTCTATAGCGCCATGGAAGAGGAGATCGGCAAGCTGACAGACCACCCGGTCGTCGGCCCGATCGCCTCACCGGCCCTGAATCGCCGCGAGTCCCTTGAGCAGGATCTGGCCTTTTACTTCGGTGGCGACTGGCGCCAGCAGATCCGTGCCACCCCCGGTGCCCAGGAGTATGTGGCCCGCCTGCACCAGGTCGCCCGGGACTGCCCTGAACTGCTCGTCGGTCACCACTACACCCGCTACATCGGCGACCTCTCCGGTGGCCAGATCCTCAAGGCCATCGCCCAGAAGGCGATGAATCTGGGTGAGCACGATGGTCTGCGCTTCTACGAATTCGACGCCATCGACGACGAGAAGGCCTTCAAGGCCACCTATCGGCTCACCCTCGACAGCCTGCCCATCGACCAGGCCATGGCCGACCGGATCGTGGCCGAGGCCAACGAGGCCTTCCACTGCAACATGAAGATGTTCCAGGAACTGGAAGGCAACCTGGTGGCCGCAATCGGCAAGGTGCTGTTCGGCTTCCTCACCCGCCGCAGCCGCGCCGGCAGCACCGAGGCCGTGCCCGCCTAGGTTTTCCAGGCCTTCGGCGGCCGCCGCCACCCCGATCCGCGTGCGTCCGATCCGTTTCCTGCTCCCCGGCACCACCGGCCGCTTTCGCGGTGGCGGTCTGCTGGTGGAACTGCAGACCGCACGGCTGACGTCCCTGCTGACCCCCACCGAGGTGGTCACCTACCGGCAGCGGGAGCCCGACCACCCGTTCCTGGATGATCTGCTGGCCCGGGAGCGGGCGCCCGGGGACGCCCTCTGGATCGTCAGCTGGGGGTTCGATGTGCCCCGGCTGCTGCGGCGACTGCGGGGGAGGCCCCTGGCGTACCACGCCCACAGCAGCGGCTACGGGTTCTCCCTGCCGCCCGGCGTACCGGTGTTGGCCGTCAGCCGCAACACCCTCGGCTACTGGGGCGACCGGGCTCCCCGCAACCCCCTGTTCCTGGTGCCGAACGCGCTCCAGCCCCAGTGGCTGGAACGGGGCAACCGGGCGGCCCCCGTTGGCTGCGGACGCCCCATCGACGTCCTGGTGCAGCAGCGCAAAAGCAGCGACTACGTTCTGGAGCAGCTGGTGCCGGCCCTGCGCCGCCGGGGCCTGCGGGTGGAGGTCCAGAGCGGCTGGGTGGACGATCTGGTCGATCTGTTCAACAGCGCGGCTGTGGTGTTGTATGACTCCGCCGACTACTGGCGCGGCCGGGGGGTGAGCGAGGGGTTCGGCCTGCCGCCGCTCGAGGCCCTGGCCTGCGGTTGCGTGGTGTTCAGCAGCCTCAACCACGCCCTGGCCGACAGCCTCGACCCCGGGATGGTGGGCCACCAGATCGGTTGCGGCAGCCTGGAGAACGATCTGGACAGGATCCAGGCGGCCGTGGCCGATCCGCTGGCGTGGCTGCCGCCAGCCACGCGGCTCTCCAACCTGCTGGAGGCCTGCAGCGAGCCGCTGCTGCAGGAGCGCTGGCATACGGCCCTGGAGGCCATCGACGCCCATTGGACCCACCTGCTGCTGGAGGGGGCGTCGCCACTGCGCTCGCCTCCCCTGCTGGCCGTGCGGATCGACCAGTGGCGGCGACGGTTTTGGACCATGTGGCGATCACTGAACTGACTGGCTGGCGTCGGGGCGGCCCTCCTGAGCGCACGGGTACGATTTCCGCAAAAGTCCGACCAGATGTTTCGCAAAAGCCAAACCTTCAGGAGTTTGGTGCGACTTCTGGCCCAGTTGCCGACGCGCCGTAAGCGCGCCTTGATCCGGCTGATTCCCCTGGCAATTCTCGCTGGAATTGCTGACCTGGTCGTGGTGGCCCTGGTGGCCCGCCTGTTCACGGTGGTCGTTGGCGGTGAGAATCGACCTTCGATCCCCTGGGAAGGTCTGGTTCCGGAAGACCCCCGGGTCAAGGTGGTGGTGCTGGTGGTGGCCTTTGTGGCGGCTGCCTGGTTCTCTTCGCTTTCCAAGCTTCTGCTGCGGGCTTTCCAGCTGCGGCTGAAGGCGTCGATCTGGCGCGATCTTTCCGACATGGCCCAGCGGAAGTTGATTGCCCAGCCCTATGTCTTTTTTCTGGGTGAGTCTAAATCAGATATTTCCGCGAAGGTGCTGATCAATGTGTCGCGTGTTGCCGATATTGTGGTGTTGCCGCTGCTGCAATTGGCCAGTGGCGTGTTCGTGATCGCCCTGCTTTCTGCCGGCATGCTGATCGTCGGCAAGTTGCTGGCCGTTGTGTTGATTTTGGGGCTCCTGGCTGGTTACCTGCTGATCTCCACCGCCATTACCCCTTTCCTGCGTTTTGCAGCCCGGCAGAGGATCCTGCTCGAGGTCCGCACGAACACGATTCTTTCCGAATCGATGCGCACGATTCTCGATGTGCAGCTCACCGGCTCGGAGCCCTATTTCGAGCGCCACTACCAGGAAGCGGGTCGCGAAACGATTCCGTTCATCTGGAAGGCGGATGTCCTGCCGGAGACACCGCGCGCCTTGATTGAACCCCTCGGGATCACGATGATCTTCGCGGCCGGGATGCTGCCTCTGCTGTCTAATCCGGATCCCGGCGCTTTGCTGAAGATCATTCCGTTCCTGGCCACCGTGGCCGTCACCTCCCTCAAGCTCACGCCACCCCTTCAGGATAGTTTCCGGGCCATCACCTCCCTGCGCGCGGGCCTGCCTGACCTGGAGGAGACCCTGAAGCTGATTGAGTTGCCGGAAAGCCGGCTCACCATCCGCTCCGAGGGGGTCCCCTCCCCTGATGGAGTGATGCCGAAGCGGGCGATCCGCCTCAGCAACGTGACTTACCGCTATCCCGGTTCCGATGTGAATGTCCTCCATGACATCTCGATGTCGATTCCCGTCGGCTCCCGGGTGGCCTTCGTCGGTGCCACCGGCAGCGGCAAGACAACAACAGCCAACCAGCTTCTCTGTCTGTTGCGGCCCAGCTCCGGCACCCTCAAGCTGGATGGCATCGAAGTCGTCGACGCCGATGTTCCCGCTTGGCAGGCCAACTGCGCCTACGTGCCCCAGGCCATCAATCTGTTGAATGGCAACATCATCGAGAACATCGCCTTCGCCGAGGAGGTGGATGAGGTTGATCAGATGCGCGTCTGGGAGGCCCTGCAAGCGGCGCAGTTGGCCGATATCGTCGCCGAACTTCCCCTGGGTCTGTTCACGCCGATCGGCGATAACGGCATCCGGCTGTCCGGCGGGCAGCGGCAACGGCTGGCCCTGGCACGCGCTTTTTACCGCAATTCAAAATTCCTGGTGCTGGATGAGGCCACAAGCGCACTTGATAACCGCACCGAATCCGAGGTGATGGATGCCATTGAGGTGATCGGCCGCCGCTGCACCCTGGTGGTGATCGCCCATCGCCTCTCCACGGTGATGCGATCTGATTGCATTTTTGAATTCGAAGCCGGTCGCATCAAGGCGTCCGGCACCTTCGACCAACTGCGGCAACACTCCGATACCTTCAACGATCTGGCTTCTTTTGAGCGGCGACTGTCCAGTCCGCTTGGCTGATTGTTATGGTCTTCACTGGAGGGCTGTTGACCAAGTATTTTCGAGTCAATTATGGTCGCTAGTTCTATGGATTGCTCCTGCACCTGATTCGGTCAGCACGTTGATCAGGTGGGGCTGCTAACGTCAAAAATGAAACCTCTGCGCCGGAGCCTGTGAGTTTTCTGGCCGGTCTGAACGAGGCCCAGCGTCGGGCGGTTGATCACCACACCGGTCCATTGCTGGTGGTCGCCGGGGCCGGCAGCGGCAAGACCCGGGCGCTCACCCACCGCATCGCCCACCTGATCGGTCATCACGGGGTGGATCCTGCCCAGGTGCTGGCCGTCACCTTCACCAACAAGGCCGCCCGGGAGATGAAGGAGCGGCTGGAGGTGCTGCTGGCCCAGCGCCTCGCCCAGAGCCAGTTCGGCCAGCCCTGGAGCACCCTGCCGGCCCGGGAGCAGAAGCTGCTGCGCAGCCGCATCTACCGGGAGGTGATCAAGGACCTCTGGATCGGCACCTTCCACGCCCTGTTTGCCCGGCTGCTCCGCTTCGACATCGACAAGTTCCGCGACGCCGAGGGACTCACCTGGACGCGCCAGTTCTCCATCTACGACGAGAGCGATGCCCAGAGCCTGGTCAAGGAGATCGTCACCCAGGAGATGCAGCTCGACCCCAAGCGCTTCGAGCCGAAGAAGGTGCGCTGGGCGATCAGCAGCGCCAAGAACCAGGGCTGGCTGCCGGAACGCCTCGAGGAGGAGCATGCCGGTCCCCGGGGCAAGCACGAGGCCGAGGCCTACCGCCGCTACCGCCGGGCCCTGGCGGCCAACAATGCCCTTGATTTCGACGACCTGCTGTTGATGCCGGTGCAGCTTCTGCAGCAGAACGAGCAGATCCGCCACTACTGGCACCGCCGCTTCCGCCACGTGCTGGTGGACGAATACCAGGACACCAACCGCACCCAGTACGACCTGATCAAGTTGCTGGTCGCCAACGGCCAGGCGCCCGAGAGCTTCGACGACTGGGAGGGCCGCTCGGTGTTCGTGGTGGGCGACGCCGACCAGAGCATCTACAGCTTCCGGGCCGCCGACTTCACGATTCTGATGGGCTTCCAGAGGGAGTTCGGCGACGGCTCCCTCGACGGGGACACCGGCACGATGGTGAAGCTGGAGGAGAACTACCGCTCCACCGCCACGATCCTCGAGGCGGCCAACGCCCTGATCGCCCACAACAGCGAACGCATCGACAAGGTGCTGCGCCCCACCCGCGGCGAGGGGGAGCCCATCAGCCTCACCCGCTGCGACGACGAGATCGCCGAGGCAGAGGCGGTGGTGCATCGGATGCGGATGCTGGAGGCGGCCCACCCCGAGCTGCGCTGGGGCGATATGGCCGTGCTGTACCGCACCAACGCCCAGTCCCGAGCCATGGAGGAGTCGCTGGTGCGTTGGGGCCTCCCCTACATCGTGGTGGGGGGCTTGCGCTTCTACGACCGCCGCGAGATCAAGGATGTGCTGGCCTACCTGCGCCTGCTGGTCAACCCGGCCGACACCGTCAGCCTGCTGCGGGTGCTGAACGTGCCGCGGCGGGGCATCGGCAAGACCACCATTGAGCGGCTCACCGATGCGGCCAACCAGCTGGGGCTGCCCCTGTGGGAGGTGGTGAGTGATCCGGAGGCGGTGCGCTCCCTCGCCGGCCGTTCCGCCAGAGGCGTGCTCCAGTTCCAGGAGCTGATCGCCGACCTGAGCCGTCGCCTGCAGGATGCTCCCCCCTCCGAGCTGGTGCAGCGGGTGATGGAGCAGAGCGGTTACCTGGCTGAGCTGCTGGCCGAAGCCACCGACGAATCGGAGGAGCGGCGCCGCAACCTGCAGGAACTGGTGAATGCGGCCCTCCAGTACCAGGAGGAGAACGAGGAGGGCTCCCTGGAGGGGTTCCTGGCCTCCGCCGCCCTGGCCAGCGATGCCGACAGCAAGGACACCGAGGCCGACCGGGTCACCTTGATGACCCTGCACGCCAGCAAGGGGCTGGAGTTTCCGGTGGTCTTCCTGGTGGGGCTGGAGCAGGGCCTGTTCCCCAGCTACCGCTCCCTGGAGGACCCCGCCGCCCTGGAGGAGGAGCGCCGCCTTTGCTACGTGGGGATCACCCGGGCCAAGGAACGGCTGTTCCTTTCCCATGCCAGCGAACGGCGTCTCTGGGGCGGCATGCGGGAGCCGGCGGTGCCCTCGGTGTTTCTCTCCGAGCTGCCCGAGGCGCTGCTGCAGGGCGACATCCCCCGCAGTGGCGGCGCGGCCCTGCGACGGGAGCAGCGGCTGGAGCGGCTCACCCGGGTCGACCGCGACGACAGCCAGCGGGTCGCGGCCGGCGGGGCGGCCGGCGATCCCGCCAATGCGGTGCGGCGCCGCAGCGCGGCCCGCGCCTGGGCCGTCGGGGATCGGGTGCGGCACAGCAGCTTCGGCGAGGGCCACGTCACCCATCTGTTCGGCAGCGGTGAGAAGACCTCCATCGCCGTGAAGTTCGAGGGCATGGGGCCGAAGATCCTCGATCCGCGTCTGGCTCCGATCGAACCGGCATGACCCTGCCGCTGGTCACCGCCGTGGTGCCCACCCGCAACCGCCGCGAGCTCACCCTGCGATTCCTGGAGCGCATGGCGGCCCAGACCTACCGGGCCCTTCGCCTCGTGGTGGTGGATGCCAACTCCAGCGACGGCACCGTGGCGGCGATCCGTCAGACGTATCCGCAGGTGACGGTGGTGGCGGCCGGCGACCGGGATTTCTGGGCCGGAGCCACCAACCGGGGCGTCCGCCGGGCCCTGGCGGTCGGCACCGATTATGTCCTCACCATCAACGACGACGCGGTCGTTCCAGACGATTACGTGGCCCGGATGGTGGACCTGGCCGAGCGCCACGGCTGCGGGATCCTGGCCAGCCGCATCGATTGGCTGGCCGAGCCCGGGCGGATCTGGGCCCTGGGCACCTGCACCGACTGGGGCACGGACCGTTTTCTGCGGTTGGCCCACCACGACGACCTGGCCAGCCAGCTGGATCCGGCGCTGGCGGCCGCCGAGGTGCTCGAGGCCGAGGCGTTGCCGGGCAACGGGGTGCTGATCCGCCAGGAGGTTTTCCGCCGCGTCGGCCTCTACGACGCCCGCTGGCTGCCCCACTACCACGCTGATTCTGAGTGGGTCATGCGGGCGGTGCACCGGGGCGTCGCCGCCCGGGTGACCCCGGGGGTCGTGGTGCTCAACGACTTCGGCGACGATCAGAAAAACCTGCCCCTGGGCAGCCTGCGGGGGCTGCTGTTCACCTTCTTCCATCCCAAGTCCCACCTCTACCTGCCGGCGGTGGCCGCCATTCTCTGGCGCTACTGCCCCCCCGCCCAGCGTTGGCCCACCCTGCGGGCCCTCGCGGGCCGCTTCCTCAGGATGAAACGGTGAAGGATGTGCGTGGATGCAGCCGGCCTGGCCGTCGCAGTAGCCGTCGCCCGCACCAGCGCAGGTAGTCCCCCAGACCCCACCAGCGGCCTCGGGCCCGCTCCGGGTCGGAGAGGCAGAAGCTGAGGGGCCGAAACGCGTAGTACAGGAGGTTGAGCAGCAGGGCCAGGGGTGTGGCGTGGCGGTGCAGGAAGTACAGCTTGCTGAAGGTGGCGTGCTGGTACTTGGCCCGTGGGGCCCGCTGGGTGATCGCTGACACCTGATGCTCCACCAGCACGGCCTGGGTGACCCGCAGGCGGTAACCCAGCTGGTGGTGGCGTTCGGAAATGTCGGCGTCCTCGTAATCGAGAAAGTACTGGGGGTCGAACTGGGGGCAGTCCCGGAAGATCCCCAGCCGGAAGACCATGCTGCAGCCCGAGATCCAGCGGGTGGGCCAGGTGCGGACCGGGGAGGGGCGGCAGTCATCACGAGGGAAGCGGTGACCCAGCTGGCCGGTCAAGCGGTTGAAGCTGCCGTGGCTGAACCAGACCTCGCTCCGGGGATCCCGGATCCGGGTACCGAGCATGGCGATCTGATCATCGTCCCGCAGGCATTGCCTGACGTAGGCGATCGCACCTACATCCAGGCGGGCATCGGGATTAATCAGCCAGGCCAGGGCCGATCTGTCGGTCTGCCATACATGGCGGAGCCCCAGATTGCAGCCGCTGCCGAAGCCGAGATTGGCGCCCGCCTCAATCAGCTGCACCGCCAATGGGATGGGGGCGGCCTCGCTCCATTGGCGCAGACTTTGATCGGAAGGGGAGTTGTTGACGATGACGAACCGCAGTGAAGCCAGGTCATCCTCGCTGGCGATGATCGACTCGATCAGTCCACGGATGAATTCGCCACAGTGGTAGTTGACTGTGATGAAGTGGATGGGGACGTGGTCCTCGGATTGGATCCCCATCAGGCTAACAGGATGGCGTTCGGGCTCCTGCTGGAATCATTCATAGGTGGAGGGGTAGACGAATGTTCCTGTGATCCCCTTGATGGCCGCTTCCCGAAGGCGGTTGTTGTAGCTCAAGGGCACACCTCGGATGTACATCAGATCCTTGAACTCGTCGACAAGATTGTCAACCCGTGTGCCATCCTCGACTCCAAGGGATTGTCTCGCAGCCTCTCGGAACAGGCTGATCGCCTGGGCCATGGTGTAGCTGCCAGCGGTGCACAGATCATGCTTCACGAATGGGCAGTGAAGATAGAACGGGTAGAGAAAGGCTGCAACATGGCTTGGATTCCCATTCTCGATCAGGTCGGCAACGCTGTAGAGCTGGGCGCCTGTGAGAGTCTGGTGCTGATCACTCTGCTGCATCAGCTGTTGCAGGGAATAACCGATCTTGCGTCGCTGGGAGGTTCGAGCCGGTGACGGCATGAGCCGGAACACCTCTTCAGCAGGCACCCCGCCTTGAGAAGCGAAATGGCTTTCGAGAGCCTCCTGCAACTTGTCACTTGTGTAGAGCGTGTCGACGGATTGGAAACGCCGATAAACCTTTTGGGAAAGTGCAATCTCGCCATTGTAAATGCAATGGCCTCGATGGGAAAGTGGAAGGTAATCTTTCCAGAACTGCAAGAATGCTCTGGAGCGGAAGACCTCCGGCTTGAGAACCTGGAAATAGGATTGGTAGTGGGTCTGAATCTGATGGCTGATGTGGCTGAACAGGGCCTGCTTATCGCCAACGGCGAAGTCCTTCAGCGCAGAAACAAGCGCCTGGGCGTTGCGGCCCGGGATGAACTGCATGGAGTCATTGGCGATGCACAGCAGTTGGCAGCGCTCCAGATGCCCTTCGCCATGAAGCAGCAGCACCCCATCCCTGAAGCCACCGAAATCCCGCCCGATGTTGCGGCGATCAAAGACACGCCAGCAAATCCCTTCAAGGGCCAGGGCAGCCTCTTGATTGGTAACTTCGTTGTTGATGTAGACAACCTCAAAACCTGCCAGTTTGAGGGCTTCGATGTAGTATCTGTTGGAGTGTGTCAGCCGTTTGCCATAGGCAATGAAGAGGGCGATGCGCTCAGGGGTGTCGCCGGATTCCCTGGGCCTGATGGTGGATCCAGGCTGCTTCAGATCGCCTTGACGATGGATCGGCTGGAGACGCTTTTCCGGCGTACTGCGGCGGCCGTCCGGACCCATCCAATAGTCGATATGGGCCTGAAGATAGTCGCCCAGGATGAAGAGCTTGATCTTGATCTTCTTCCACAGGCCCAGGGGGGCCTTGATGATCTTCTTGAAGCTGTCAGTCATTCCATGCGACCCTTGCTGCGTGGGCCTGATTCCCCAGGCTCCGGCTCAGGTGGTGGGCATCATTCATTGAGCGTCAGGGCTGAAACGACACCATGATTTCCCTATCGTCATCAGGCGCGATGTCGATCGACAGAGTGTACCGTGCGCCTTCTGGACACCGCTCCATGGGCCTGCTGCGATGACGGTCGCCGTGATCGATCCCCAGGATCTCTGCCTGCCTCCGCGTCTGCTGGCCGCGTTCCACCGCTCAAGCGACTGTGCGGGGCTGGCGGTCGTGGGCGGTGCCGTGCGGGACCTGCTGCTGCACCGGGTGCACCTCGATCCCCTCCGGGGCTTGCCCGACCTCGACCTGGTGGTGGAGCTCGCTCCGCAGGCCGATCCGGCCGATCCGCGGCCAGCGGCCCATCGCCTGGCCGAGACGTTGCTTCGGGAAACGCCTGCCGAGGCGGTGACCTACTGCCAGTTCCACAGCACCTTCGGCACGGTGGAACTGGAACTTGATGAGATCCGCCTGGATCTGGCCTCGGCCCGCAGCGAAACCTATCCCGCCCCGGGGGAGAACCCGGTCGTCTCCTATGGCTCCCTGGAGGACGACCTCGCCCGCAGGGACTTCAGCATCAATGCGATGGCCCTGGTGTTCGCCTTCCCCGGGCCAGGCCTGCGGCTGCTGGATCCCCACGGCGGCGGCGCTGATCTGGCCCACCGGCAGCTGCGCCTTCTGCATGAGAGGAGCCTGGAGGACGATCCAACCCGGATTGTGCGGGCCGCACGCTACGCCGCCCGTCTGGGGTTCACCCTGGCTCCGGCCAGCCTGGAGCAACTGCGATCCACCCTGGCCCGCTGGCCCTGGGGGGAGGGCAGCGGCACAGGAGGCGCTGGCCGGGTGCCCCCCGCCCTGGGGACCCGGCTCCGGATGGAACTGGAGCTGCTGCTCGAGCGGGAGCCCTGGGAGAAGGCCCTGGCTTTTCTCCAGTCCTGGGGTGCCCTGGTGCTGCTGGATCCTGCCCTGCAGGCCGACGCCCGTTGGCGCTGCCGCCTGCGCTGGTCCCGCCGCTTCGGATTGCCGCTTCTGGCGGCCCTGCTGGCCGGCAGTGGGGCAGCCGCCACCGTGGCGACGCGGCTGCAGGTTCCCCACGGGCAGCAGCGGCTGCTTGGTCAGCTGGCCCTGCTGTGCCAGGCCTGGCAAGTCAGCGACACGACGCCCAGCACGGCATTGGCCTGGAGCACCTTTCTGGAGCAGCCGGGTTGGTCCCCCGAGGCCGTCGCCCTGGCGCTGGTCAGCGGGGCGCTCCCCCGGCGGCCCCTGCTGCGTTGGTGGTGCCGCTGGCGTCATCTGGCCTCCCCGGTGGCGGCGGCGGATCTGATCGCCTCCGGCCTGCCGCCAGGACCGGCCCTGGGGGAGCGGCTGCGCCAACTCCGGGGGGAGCGGCTGCGGCTGGAGCGGGTCTGAGCTGTTGCGGCGGGTGGACGAAGGTCCCTTAGGGTCTCGATCCTGCGGCTTCCCCGCGCCGAATGCCTGCGCTGACCGATTCCTTGGCTCCGTTGCTGCTGGCCATCGCGGCGCCGCTGCTGTGGGGATGGCGCTGGGGCCGTCCCACCTGGCAGGTGCTTCTTCTCGGTGTGGGCTCCTGGGGGGCCATCGGCTGGCTGTCCCTGCTGCCGGGTGGGCCCAGCCTGCGGCAGGCCTACGGGCTGCTGGTGCTGTTGGACCTGCTGGTGGTGGTGGCGGCCCTGGCCATCCGGCCCCGCCGATGGCGCGATCGACTGGCGGATCCTGCTTTGGCACGTCCCCTGCTGGCGGTCTTGGCCCCCGCGTTGCTTTGCGCGGTCGCCCTGGGGTGGCGCGGCGTGATTCTGGAGTTTCCTTCTGATGGATTCGTCTACTACGCGACCTATTTCGGCAGCGATCTGCTGGAGACGGTGCGTCTCGACCCGTTGCGTTACAGCGCACCGGCCAACTGGTTCTTCACGGCGGCTAGCTACCTTTTCGGCTTTCCCGAGGCTCTGGCGCCATGGCGGGCCAGCCTGCTGGCGGCCCTGAACACCCTCCTGGTGTTGCTCGCCAGCGGCCAGCTCAGCCTGCGGCTCACCGGCAAGGTGGCCCTCGGTTGGCTCACGGCCCTGCTGTTCCTGCTGGGGATGGGAAATCAGAATTTTTCTTTCTTCCATCAAATCGCCCTCAACGGCACCCTTCCCGGGCTGGCCCTGGTGCTGGCCGGCGCCACCCCCCTGCTGGGGTTGTTGCAGGCCAGGGCATGGTCGGGTGCGCGCCGGGTGGGTCAGGCGTCGGCCGTTCTGCTGGTTTCCGGGTATCTCGCCTATCACGCCCATGGCGTGACGGCCTTTCTCACAGTCAATCTGCTGATCGTGGCCAGCGTCGCCAGCCTGGTGCTCTGGCCCTCACGGCAGCGCCTGATGCTCAGCACCGCTGGGGCTGGACTGCTCCTGCTGGCCCTCAACCGGATGCCCTGGCACCCAAAGCTCGAGTCGTTCTACGACTGGCCGGAGACCATGCGCTTCCTGCACGACTACCGGTTTCTGGGCCATCGATTTTTCTATTTCTGGCCCAGCTTGCCCGTGGCTATCTGGGAGCCGGTCTTTCTGGCCGCACTGGGGTTTTCGGGGGTGTGCCTCGGCCTTTGGCGGAGTTGGCGGCAACCCCCCGGCGCGGTGCTGGCCCTGGCGTTGCTGGCGCCGCTGGTGCTGTTGGAGTGGTGGGTCCCCTTTGTCAATGATCTGGTCTTCAAGCTGATCGAGCCGGACAGTGCCTACCGGCTGGTCTGGACCAGCCTGTTCTGGACCAGCATCCCCGTGATGGCTTGGGCCCTGGATCGCAGGTGGCAGGCGGGGCGCCGCCCCCGAGCCGTTCTCGTGGCGACCATCGCCGGCCTGATCGCCGTGCTGGCCTTCCCGCTGGAGCTGCGGGGCCGCCCCAATGCCCTCGTCTCCAAGGTGCCCCATCTGCTCACTCCCCTGGAGGAGGTGCGCCAGGCGGACGGGGCCACCGTCGAGCCGATTCTCGGGCCCTTGCGGGAGCTGTGTGACCGCCATCCCTCGCTGAAGGGCAGAACGCTGCTGAGCGACCCCTATGTCGGTGCCGTGGTGGGCACGCGCCAGTGCCTGGCTCCCTTGGCGGCGAGGGACATGACCAAGTTGGCGGCGTCCACGGTGGAGTCGGGGCAGTATCCCGGCCTACGGCAGGCCCTGGGATCGCCCGCCGCCCTGAGGGCCTGGCTCGATGGACATCAGGTCGATCTGGTGGTGCTGCGCGAGGCCTACGTGCCCTATGTGAGCAGGATCGCCCGGGCCAGCAACCACTGGCAGCCGGATCTCGTCTCCAGCTACGCCGATCTGTCGCTCAACAGCCTCACAACACCCCAGTTGCAACGGGTGGGTTTCCGGCTGGTGAGGCAGGAGAAGGGGATGAGGCTGTATCTCAGGACCCGTGCTGCGCCCCGATGAGTTCAGGGGCGGGCTGCGGCTCGGCACTTCGGTAGCCCTGGGGATTGGCGCTCTGCCAGGCCCAGCCATCGCGGCAGATGTCCGCCAGGGAGCGCCGGGTCCGCCAGCCCATGCGACGCTCCGCCTGGCTTGGATCGGCGACACTCACGGCGGAATCTCCCGGTCGGCGTTCCACCACGGCATAGGGCAACGTCAAGCCGTTGGTGGTTTCGAAGGTCCGCAGCAGCTCGAGCACCGAATGGCCCTGGCCGCTGCCCAGGTTGAGGGTGAGCAGCTGGGGCGGTTCCGCCTGAAGTAGGGCCAGGGCCCGTCCATGGCCTTCGGCCAGGTCCATCACGTGCAGGTAGTCGCGGACGCCGGTGCCATCGCCCGTGGGCCAGTCGCCGCCGAACACCTCCAGGTGCTGCCGGCGCCCACCCGCCACCTGGCAAAGCAAAGGAAACAGATTGTTGGGTCGGCCGTTGGGGTCTTCGCCGATGCGTCCGCTGGGGTGGGCGCCCACGGGATTGAAGTAACGCAGCAGGGCAATGCGCCAACCCGGGGCGCTGGCAGCCACGTCGGTGAGCATTCTCTCCACGGCGGCCTTGGTATAGCCGTAGGGATTGATGGGTTGCAGCGGGGCCGTCTCGGGGATCGGCACTGTGTTGGTGGAGCCGTAAAGGGTGGCGCTGCTGCTGAAGACGAGCGTCTGGCAGCTGTGGCGGCCCATGGCCTCCAGCAGCCGGACCGTGCCGGTGACATTCACGTCCCAGTACCGAAGGGGCTCGGCCATCGATTCGCCCACAGCCTTGAGGCCGGCGAAGTGGAGCACGGCGCTGATGCCGCCACCTCCGTCCTGGAAGGCACGATCGAGAGCCTGCTGGCAGCGCACATCCCCCCGGATCAGGGTGAGACAGCCACCCCCAGGCGCCGCCGCCGACCAGTGATCCGCACCGTCCTGCCGCCAGGACTCGAGCCCCGCCAGCTCGGCCACACGTCGAAGGGCCTCGGCACTGCCGTTGCTGAAATCGTCGACCACGACCACCTGATGGCCGGTTTCCAGCAGGGCCAGGCAGGTGTGGCTGCCGATGAATCCGGCTCCCCCCGTGAGCAGGACCTTGGTCAAGAAACGGCCCCCCGTCAGGCTGTCGATCACAACTTACTTGTCCTTAACCTCTGCCACCGCCAACCTTCTTCCTGGGCTCCACACCCGGCCCCGGCCAAAGCCAGTCAATGGCGGTAATGTCCCCGAAGCACTGCCATTCCCCATGGATCCGGCCCCTTCGCCGATTCGCACCATCTGTTGCATCGGTGCGGGCTACGTGGGGGGGCCGACGATGGCGGTGATCGCCGACCGTTGCCCAGGGATTCAGGTCACGGTGGTGGACCTCAATGTCGAGCGCATCGCCGCCTGGAACGATCCGGATCTGGCGCGCCTGCCGGTCTACGAACCCGGGCTGGATGCCGTGGTGGGCAGGGCCAGGGGGCGCAACCTCCACTTCACCACCGAGGTGGATGCGGCCATTGCTGCCGCTGACATGGTGTTCCTCTCGGTCAACACCCCCACCAAGACCAGGGGCGTGGGGGCCGGCCAGGCCAGCGACCTGCGCTGGATCGAGGTATCGGCCCGCCAGGTGGCCGCCTCCGCCCGGGGCCACACGATCGTGGTGGAGAAGAGCACCCTGCCGGTGCGCACCGCTGAGACGGTGAAGGCGATCCTGGGGGCCGCCCAGCAGAACCGCCCGGAGGGCGATCGCAGGCAAGCCAAGACCTTCGCCGTGCTCTCCAATCCAGAGTTCCTGGCCGAGGGCACGGCGATCGGCGACCTCGAAGCGCCCGACCGGGTGCTGATTGGGGGCGAGGACGCCGCCGCAATCGAGTCCTTGGCGGGGATCTACGCCACCTGGGTGCCCCAGGAGCGGATCCTGCGCACCAACCTCTGGAGCAGCGAGCTCTCCAAGCTCACGGCCAACGCCTTCCTGGCCCAGAGGATTTCCTCGATCAACAGCATCGCCGCCCTCTGTGAGGCCACCGGCGCCGATGTGCGCGAAGTGGGCCGCGCGATCGGCACCGATTCCAGGATCGGCGCGAAGTTCCTGCAGGCCGGTCCCGGATTTGGCGGCAGCTGCTTCCAGAAGGACATCCTCAACCTGGTCTATCTCTGCCGCCATTACGGCCTGGAGGAGGAGGCGGGTTACTGGGAGCAGGTGGTGACGCTCAACACCTGGCAGCAGGACCGCATTGCCCGCATGGTGGTGCAACGGCTGTTCGGCACGGTCACCGGTAAGCGCCTGGCGTTGCTCGGGTTCGCCTTCAAGGCGGACACCAACGACACCCGGGAGGCCCCCGCCATCCGCATTTGCCAGAACCTGATCGAGGAGGGGGCCAAGCTGGTGATCGTGGATCCCAAGGTGTCGCCCGCCCAGATCGGCGCCGACCTGGGCCAGCCCCCCTCGGCGGCCGACGGCGCGGTTGGCAGGCCGCGTCTTCGCCCCTGGAAGCGGCCACCGGGGCCGATGCGGTGCTGATCCTCACCGAGTGGCGTGATTACGCCAGCCTCGACTGGGGAGCGATCGCCGCGGTGATGCGCCGTCCGGCCTGGCTGTTCGACGCCAGGGCCATCGCCGATGCTGCGGCCGCCCGCGCGGCGGGGCTTAACGTCTGGCGGGTGGGAGAGGGCTGAGTGACGCGGCGCAATCTGATCACCGGTGGGGCCGGTTTCCTTGGCTCCCATCTGGTCGACCGACTGATGGAGGCCGGGGAGGAGGTGATCTGCCTCGACAACTTCTACACCGGCCGCAAGGACAACATCCGCCACTGGCTGGGCCATGCCAACTTCGAACTGATCCGCCACGACGTCACCGAACCGATCCGGCTGGAGGTGGATCGCATCTGGCACCTGGCTTGCCCTGCCTCTCCGGTTCACTACCAGTCGAATCCGATCAAGACCGCCAAGACCAGCTTTCTCGGCACCTACAACATGCTCGGGCTGGCCCGTCGCGTCGGGGCCCGGCTGCTGCTGGCCAGCACCAGCGAGGTGTATGGCGATCCTGAGGTGCACCCCCAGCCCGAGAGCTACCGGGGATGCGTCAACACCATCGGCATCCGATCCTGCTACGACGAAGGCAAGCGCATCGCTGAGACGCTCTGCTTCGACTACCAGCGCATGCACAGCACCGAAATCCGTGTGATGCGCATCTTCAACACCTACGGCCCCCGCATGCTCCCCGATGACGGCCGGGTGGTGAGCAACTTCATCGTCCAGGCTCTGCAGGGCCAGTCCCTCACCCTCTATGGCGACGGCAGCCAGACCCGATCCTTCTGCTATGTGGATGACCTGATCGAGGGGATGATCCGCCTGATGAACGGCGAGCACACCGGCCCGATCAACATCGGCAACCCCGGCGAGTTCACCATCCGCCAGCTGGCTGAACGGGTCCGGGACCGCATCCAGCCCGGCCTGGAGCTCACCACCCAGCCCCTGCCCCAGGACGATCCCCTGCAGCGCCAGCCCGTGATCGACCTGGCCCGCGAGTTGCTGGGCTGGGAGCCGAAGGTGAGCCTGGACGAGGGGCTGGAGCCCACCATCGCCTACTTCCGGGAACGGGTTCGGGAAGGCCGTTGACCGAGCAGTCACCGATCCTCGTCACCGGGGTCGCCGGCTTCATCGGAGCGGCTGCGGCCGAGCGGCTGCTGGCGCGGGGCGATCGGGTGATCGGGCT
Organism: Bordetella parapertussis; assembly: GCA_943370335.1. Lineage (GTDB taxonomy): Bacteria > Cyanobacteriota > Cyanobacteriia > PCC-6307 > Cyanobiaceae > Cyanobium. The sequence continues at coordinate 25,577 of CALRQM020000025.1, forward strand.
CGACAATCTCAACGCTTACTACGACCCGGCCCTGAAGCGGGCCCGGCTGGAGCGGTTGGAGGGTCTGGCCCCACCGGGAGCCTTTCGCTTCCACCATCTGGATCTGGCTGACACCGAAGCGGTGGCTGCTCTGTTCGCCGCCCAGCGGCCCGCCAGGGTGCTGAATCTGGCCGCCCAGGCTGGGGTGCGCCACTCGATCGACAACCCGGCGGTTTACATCCAGAGCAACCTGGTGGGCTTCGGCTCGATTCTCGAAGCCTGTCGCCATGGGGATGTGGCCCACCTGGTGTACGCCTCGAGCAGCTCGATCTACGGCGGCAACCGCCACATGCCCTTCTCCGAGCAGGATCCGGTGAACCATCCGGTGAGCTTGTATGCGGCCACCAAGAAGGCCAATGAACTGATGGCCCACACCTACAGCCATCTCTATGGTCTGCCGGCCACCGGCCTGCGCTTCTTCACCGTCTACGGTCCCTGGGGTCGGCCCGACATGGCCCCGATGCTGTTCGCCAAGGCGATCCTGGCCGGTGAACCGATCCGGGTGTTCAACCACGGCCGCATGGAGCGGGATTTCACCTACATCGACGACATCGTCGAAGGGGTGATCCGCTGCCTCGACAAACCCGCAACGGCGGATCCTGGCTTCGATCCGCTCCATCCCGACCCCGCCACGGCGGCCGCGCCCCACCGGCTCTTCAACATCGGCAATGCGCAGCCGGTGCCCCTGCTGCAGTTCATCGCGCTGCTGGAGCAGGCCCTTGGGCGCTCCGCCATCAGGGATCTGCAGCCGATGCAGCCAGGCGACGTGCCGGCCACCGCGGCCGACACCACGGCCCTGGCGGCCTGGGTGGGGTTCCGCCCTTCCACCCCGATCGAGGCTGGGGTCGCTCGCTTCGCCGCCTGGTTCCTGGACTTCCACGGCCCTTGAGCCGACCCCTTCGGGCACAATGAAACGCCGCCGATCCGCACCGCCTTGAAACCGCTCCAGAGCCTGCGGGGCATGGTCGACCTGCTGCCCGGTCAGACCCCCTTCTGGCAGCGGATCGAGGCCACCGCACGGGACCATTTCAGGCGGGCCGCCGTCGAGGAGATCCGCACGCCGCTGCTGGAGGTGACCGAACTGTTTGCGAGGGGCATCGGCGAGGCCACCGACGTGGTGGGCAAGGAGATGTACAGCTTCGAGGACCGGGGCGAGCGCCACTGCACCCTGCGGCCGGAGGGCACCGCCTCGGTGGTGCGGGCCGCCATTCAGCATGGCCTGGTGGCCCAGGGGCCCCAGCGGCTCTGGTACGGCGGCCCGATGTTCCGCTACGAGCGGCCCCAGGCCGGCCGCCAGAGGCAGTTTCACCAGATCGGTCTGGAGTTTCTCGGTCACGCCGATCCGCGCAGCGACGTGGAAGCCATCGCCATCGGCTGGGATCTGCTGATGGATCTGGGGGTGGGCGGCCTGTCGCTGGAGCTCAACTCCCTGGGTAGTTCCGACGACCGCCTGCGCTACCGCAGCGATCTGGTGGCCTGGCTGGAGGCCCATCGCGACGACCTGGATCCCGACTCCCAGCAGCGCATCACCACCAACCCCCTGCGGGTACTTGATTCCAAGAACCCCCAGACCCAGTCCCTGCTGGCCGGGGCCCCCACCCTGGCCGACGCCCTCAGTGGCGAGAGCCGCGAGCGCTTTCTGCAGGTGCGGCAGGGCCTCGAGGCCCTCGCCATCCCCTTCAGGCTCAATCCCCGCCTGGTGCGCGGCCTCGACTACTACGGCCACACCGCCTTCGAGATCACCAGCAGCCAGCTGGGGGCCCAGGCCACCGTCTGCGGCGGTGGGCGTTACGACGGCCTGGTGGAGCAGCTGGGCGGTCCCCCCACGCCGGCCGTCGGCTGGGCTCTGGGCATGGAGCGGCTGGTGATGTTGCTCAGCCAGACGCAGCAGGGCGAGGGGGCGCCACAACGGCCGACCGCGGCGCCCGACCTCTATGTGGTGAGCCGGGGGGTGGAGGGTGAGGCCTATGCCATGCGGCTGGCCCGCCAGTGCCGCCATCGGCCTGGGGAGCCGCTGGCCGTTCAGGTGGATCTCTCGGGCGCAGGCTTTGACAAGCAGCTGAAGCGGGCCCGCCGCAGTGGGGCTCGCTGGGCGCTGTTGCTGGGGGATGAGGAGGCCGCCAATGGCACCGTGCGGCTGATGTCCCTTTCGGCGGGCGGCGGGGGGCGGCCAGTCGAGGGGGGGGCGGGACAGACGGATCGCCACCTGAGCGCAACGGACTTCCTGGCGCTCAGCCTTGATCAGCTCAACGCCTGAAGGGCGACAGGGGCGAAAAAAAAGGACGCTCCCGTTGGTCGGGGCGTCCAGAGATCTGATGGTTCTCGTCGCTGGGCTCGATCAGGCCGAACCGACGCCCACGTAGGAGCCGTAGAAGAACAGGCCGACCACGAAGATGACGGCCATGCCGCCGGCGGTGGCGACCATCCAGAGGGGCAGAACCCCTTCGGTCCAACGGCTCTTCCAGGCCACGGCCGGGCGGCCATCGGGAAGGCGGTCGGGAATACGGCCGTCAGGAAGTGAGGATTTCTTGCCGCTCATGGATGGGTGCCTCCCGATCAGTTGAAGAAGTAGCTGGAGAAGAGGATGCCGATGACGAACACGAACAGCAGGCCCAGGTAGAGGCTGGTGCGGTTCAGTTCAACCGGCAGGTTGTTGGGGTTGGAATTGCGCTGCATGGATGTCTCAGCGACGGACGAACTGCATGGCGGCCAGGGCACCCAGGAAGAAGACCGTGGGGATGCCGAGGGCGTGGACGGAGAGCCAACGCACCGTGAAGATCGGATAGTTGCGCGGCGTGGTGGGGGCGGTGGACTGGGTCATGGTTCCTGGAGGCGCAGATCAAGGCTGCTCTTGCCCTCGTAACGCTGGCTCACAACAGGAGCCTTGGTTTCCTGGGCCTGGAAGTAGGCATCCGGTCGGGGCGTGCCGAAGGCGTCGTAGGCCAGGCCGGTGGACACGAACATGAAGCCCGCCAGAAAGATGGCCGGCAGGGTCACCGCATGGATGACCCAGTAGCGGATGCTTGTGATGATCTCGAAGAACGGACGTTCCCCTGTGGAGCCGGCAGCCATAGCAACAAGCGTTCAGCCCGGCAATCCTAGGGGTCGGCCAGCGGCTGGCGGGAGCGGGTCGGGGGGTTGGTTACAGAGGGATGCAGTTGCCCCCCGTCCTCAGCCCACCCAGCGCAGCAGCACGCCCCGCTCGCCCAGGACGAAGCCCTTGCCGCCGGGGGCAAAGACGATCCGGGAGAAGTTGGTGGGCTGTTCGCTGCCCACCGGATCCCGCTGCCAGCTGGCGCCGGCATCGTTGCTCACCAGCAGGGTGCCGTTGCCGCCGCCGGTCCAGATGGCGCCGCGGGGATCCCAGGCCATGTCGAGGTAGCCGTAGCCGTTGGTGATCGGGATCACGGGCTTGCTCCAGTCACCGCTTTCGGTGGTCTCGGCGGTGCTCGGGTCACCGTCGAAGCGCAGCTGGGCTCCCCGGGCCACCATCCAGAGATGGCCGTCGGGCTGAAAGCCCATCGACTGCAGCCGCTGGCTGCTGACCCGCTGGTGCACCTGCCAGGCGGGCTGGCCGGGTTCCCAGGTGGCGAAGAAGTTCCCGAGGCTGCTGACACTCACGTAGTCGCCTTCGGGGCTGCGGCGCAGGTCGCGGATGGCGCCGGCCGCGTCACCCACCAGGGCCTGCCAGCTGGAGCCGGCATCGCTGGTGCGGTACACGGCACCCACGTTGGTGGCCAGCTCGGCGCTTTTCGGCCCCTGGGCCGTGACCAGATAGGGCTCCCCCGGGAGCTTGGTGTCGAGCAAGAGGCGGCTCCAGCTCTTGCCGGCATCGTCGCTGTGCAGCAGCAGGCCGGGCTGGCCCACGATCCAGCCCTCATCGCCTCTGAAATCGATGCTGATCAGGCGGAAGTTCTCCTCCTCGGGCAGATCGAGGGCCCGCTCCTGCCAGCTGGCACCGCCGTCGTCGGTTTCCATGATCAGCCGGTTGCTGCCCACCAGGAAGCCGTGGTCGGCGCTGGTGAAGGCCACGTCGAGGGGGTTGGAGCGGGTGTCCAGGGGAACCGCCTGCCAGGGGCTGGCGGCTGCCGTGGGCAGGCCCGTGGTGACGCACCCCGTCAGACCGAAGGCAAGCACCAGCGACAGCACCAGGCTGAGCAGGGGCCGCAGCGGGCGCAGGACGGCCGGCAGGGCAGGGGAAGGCGCAGGCATCAACGCAGGGAGTAAAGGGAGAGGAAGAAGGCGAACGCCAGGGCGAAGCCGCCGAAGATCAGCACGTTCTTCTGGCCGGGGGTGAGGCGGTTCACCCCCAGGCCGAAGTTGAGGTTCTCCTCGAAGCCGCTGGGCTTGTTGCGGGGGCCGATGTCCTTGAAGGCGCCCACCCGGCTGCGGCAGACGGGGCAGCGGAAGCCCACCGGGTCCAGGTCGAGGAAGGAGGTGCCGGCAGGAATGGCCAGTTTCTTGACCCCTTCGCCCGGGTCGTAGACGAAGCCGCAGCTGCGGCACTCGAAGCGGTGGGTGGCGGGGTCGTCTTCGACGGCGTCGGGCGCAGGGATGGGCGTCTCGGTGGGTAGCTCCGCGGGCATCTCCGTGGGTGGTTCCGTGCTCATCCCATGCCAGGCCATACCAGCGAACTCTATCGACGGCAGCTCCGGTCCCCGCGGCCCCCCGGACGGGCTGGGCCTGCGGTCGTCGCGGCGACCGCCGCCGCCGGAGGCAGGTGGCAGAATGCGCGCCAGGTTGGGTCTGCCGATGTTCGTGCTCTCCGGCTACGACGCCTTTCTGGGCTTTCTGCTGATTTCGGCGGCGGTCCCGGTGCTGGCGCTGGTGGCCAACAAGCTGCTGGCTCCCAAGAGCCGCCAGGGGGAGCGCCAGCTCACCTATGAGTCGGGGATGGAGCCGATCGGCGGTGCCTGGATCCAGTTCAACATCCGCTATTACATGTTTGCCCTGGTCTTCGTCATCTTCGATGTCGAGACCGTCTTCCTCTACCCCTGGGCGGTGGCCTTCCACCGGCTGGGGCTGCTGGCCTTCATCGAGGCCCTGATCTTCATCTCCATCCTGGTGCTGGCCCTGGCGTACGCCTGGCGCAAGGGCGCCCTCGAGTGGAGCTGATCACACCCCCACCATGACCCTCACCCCCCCTGCAGGCTCCCTGTCCGTCGATGCGCTCCGCGATCTGCGTGAAGCCAGCTGCGGCCCGGTGGGCGCCCCCGGTGTCACCGCCGACCTCTCCGAGAACATCATTCTCACCAGCCTCGACGACCTGCACAACTGGGCCCGGCTCAGCAGCCTCTGGCCGCTGCTGTACGGCACGGCCTGCTGCTTCATCGAGTTCGCGGCCCTGATCGGTTCCCGCTTCGACTTCGACCGGTTCGGCCTGGTGCCCCGCTCCAGTCCGCGCCAGGCCGATCTGCTGATCGTGGCGGGCACGGTCACGATGAAGATGGGTCCCGCGCTTGTGCGGCTCTACGAGCAGATGCCGGAGCCCAAGTACGTGATCGCCATGGGCGCCTGCACGATCACCGGCGGCATGTTCTCCGCCGACTCCACCACGGCGGTGCGCGGAGTCGACAAGCTGATCCCCGTGGATCTCTACCTGCCCGGCTGCCCGCCACGGCCCGAGGCGATCTTCGATGCGGTGATCAAGCTGCGCAAGAAGGTGGGCAACGAAACCTTCGCCGAACGCGGCAACCTGCGCCCCACCCACCGTTACTGCACCATCCCCCACCAGATGAAGCGGATGGAGCCCATCGTCACCGGTGCCTACCTGCGGGCCGAAACCCAGCAGGCCGCCCTTGCCGCCGCCGCAGGCCTGCCGATGGGCGCCTCCGGCAGTGCCACCACCGTCCCTGCCCCCACCGCCACCACCACCGATGCCTGAGGACTCCGCTCTCACCCCGGCCACCTCGGGGTCCACAGATGCCGGCGCCATTGAGGCACCCACCACCGGCCCTGTGGCGACATGGCTCGGCGCCCAGGGATTCGATGCCCTGGCCCTGGGCCCCGACCATGACGGCGTGGAGATGCTGGGGGTCGAGCCCGCCGCTTTGCCCCTGGTGGCCACGGCCCTGAAGGCGGCCGGTTTCGATTATCTGCAGTGCCAGGGCGGCTACGACGAGGGTCCGGGCTGCCGACTGGTGAGCTTCTATCACCTGGTCAAGATGGCCGCGATGTTGGATCAGCTGACGACCCTTGCCGGTGGCCATGGCCCCCTGCCTGCCGATGTGCGCCCGGAGGAAGTCCGCCTGAAGGTGTTCCTGCCCCGCGACGGCGCCCTCTCGATCCCCAGCCTCTATGGCCTGTTCCGCGGTGCGGACTGGCAGGAGCGGGAAACTTTCGACATGTTCGGCATCACCTATGAGGGCCATCCCCATCCCAAGCGGCTGCTGATGCCTGAGGACTGGAAGGGGTATCCCCTCAGAAAGGATTACGTGCAGCCTGATTTCTATGAGATGCAGGATGCTTATTGACGCCTGGCCTCCTTGAGGAGTTCTTGGTATGTTTCTTTGTGATGTTTAGGTGAAGAGAATTCGTATCCTTGTGAATCGGCTTTTACTGTCCTGATAGTGGCCAGCTTTTTGTTGAGTCTTTGTTGCCCTGCTTTTGCCCAGTACATGCTGGGGCTCCAGCGTTTATCTGACGACATTTAGCGAGAAGAGCTTTCGACATCAAGGGCATTTCTCTCGGCAGGACTACATTGACAATATGGAGTAAAAATAGCTTCAGAAAATCCCCTCTAATGTTGGCTAGCCACATGAATCTTCTGGGCTGTTCGCATCCCCCATGCTTCTCACGTAGTTTATGGATTTCGATTTTTTGATCATTCGTCGCTGGCTCATGGCCTTGCCATTACAGACTTTTACGTTCGGTTTGGCTAGGTGCAGCAACACTTGGCACCTGCTTAGCCGTTCTGGCTTGCGTCACCGTTGGAGCACTTTCACCACAACTTGAGCAGGGCCACAGTTTTCGTAGTCGCGCCCGATTGTTGTGCGGGGCTGCTTGGCTTTGTCAACACGTCGCGCGAAAGCATGAATCCTCAACCGAAGTGCAGTGCCGATCGAGGGATTGGACGCAACCCCCTATCAGACCCGCCAAAAGGCCACGACATCATCGAACAAGGCTTTTGTGGGTGCATGCTCATGGGGTGTTAGGGTTGAGTTTGGTTGCCGGCTCAATAATGCAGACAATGTACGCAATCGATTGCTTGGAGTCTTTTGACGGATCGATATGAAACTTGCCTTTTGGGACGGGCCAAATTTTGGCGACCAGCTCAACAAGTACATTTTTCCAAGACTCTTCGCAGACTTGATAAATGACGAAGATGATGTCGACCTCTATGGAATCGGCTCAATAATCGACAATCGCATCAATCTCAAGGATCGAGCCGTACTATTTGGAACCGGACTTCGTGACCCGTTCAGAGACTACAATGGGCATAACTGGGATATTCGCTTTTTGCGAGGCCCTCTCTCTGTTCGGTCGTTCGCATCGGCGCCTTCTTTCATCGCTGATGCCGCATATCTTTTGCTGCTGATTGATGACTTCATAGAGCTCAGGTCGTCATCAAAAAAGCGGTTTAGAGTCTCCCTCATGCCATGGTTTCAGTATGCGCATCACCTTCCATGGCGGCAACTATGCGCAATCCTAGGCATTCACTATATCGATCCAGCTAAATCACCGGACATTATCTTGGCAGATATAGCTGCATCAGAGTTTATGGTCGCAGGGGCCATGCATGGCGCCATCGTTGCCGATATCTGCCGGGTTCCGTGGATTCGCCTGCGGATGGATCAGTTCCCTTCTGAGAGTCACTTTCTTACCGAGTTCAAGTGGTCTGACTGGGCAGCAGCGCTTGAAATTGATGAAATTCCCTCCGTCACCATCTCAAGCATCGATCTCCGCTCCCCTATGACGCTTGCGAAGCGAGTAATATTCTCGCTCGAGGCTTTCACTGGCTTTCAATCAATTGCGAAGCGTTACTTCCAATTGTCAAAGGATCAGGCTCTGAATAGAATCAGGGGCCAACTCGATATTGAAAGGTTCAAGCTGCTCGAAGAATACACTACTCGCAAGGATTGATGCTGTCTGAGCGAATTGGTCGAAACCCTCTGGATTCATGTCTTTCTTGTCACTCAAGCGTTATCAATTCATCTGAGCTTGAGACTCGCACGGCTCGACGACTTGTGTCAATCATTCTCTGATGCAAGCATTTAGCGGCTATTCCAGTCGCTTTTGCAATCCGATCCTCTTGCGCGTGGGGGATGTCAGTTTGAAGCTTTGAGTTGTCGTTAGGCTTAGCTGGGGCCATGAAGCTTGGAACCTACCTGCCTTGCACATCTGCCCCAATCCTTCAGTATCCTACTCCGCAAGCTGCACTCCATGGAAAAGAGGGCTGCGATGTGAGCAGGAGGGGCTGTGCCGCTGGGCCAGTTACAGGCCGAAGTCGGCGCTCCATATGGCCGACCTGGAAGGAGTTGCACCTTGGTGACAAGCCAGCCTGGGATTTGCACACTGAGAATCGCCGGGCAACGGCGACTCAGGCTGATTGCTTCATCCCAGAGTGGTGCCTTGGCCACCTAGCTGACAGCATGTGTTGTAGGACACTCTTCCGATCTGACTTTCTATCCAGTCGCAACCACCCCCCACGTCGCAAAATAGACGCAGTCTCAGATGCTGATTGCGTAGCATTTGGCCTGTGGGGTTGGCTGGAACTACCGTGAGATCTCAGATTTCTTGGGCGGAACGGAAATGTCTGAACCTGCAGTCTTCAGCTTGTCCGGAGACGCTTCAAGGGAGAAACTATTCTGGCGGAAGGGCCACTTGCTTCAGCGAAGCGGGGCTCCCTCAATTCACACGACAAAAGGGATTAAACAAACGTTGATCAGTTTACATCCTATGGTAGGATACAATGTAATTCCTGGTTCCGGCGGTCGGCCAGCAGAATGCTGAGAATAATGGCGAGTGTGCCATTCTGGCATTATAGATCAAGTTTAAGCTGACGAAGACACATGACGAAACTGACAAATGAAATCCAACGAGCCCTTGGGGGTTTATCCCGGCGACTTAAGTCGATTTTGGTCTTTACGAACTGGATTGAGTTCGAAAGAGCTCGTCGTCGGCGCGACGATGGAGAAACTGTCCTGAGATCGCGATCGGGACTGAAATTAGCAATTCGACACAACTTCTGGGACGCTGTCATCGTGCAAGAACAATTTCTTGATCGAGATTACGTCCGCGAGTTTCGCGTTCCCGAGGGTCGCCTCCCAGTGATTGTGGACATCGGCTCTTATATCGGCGACTTTGCCCTTTGGTGTGCTCAAGAATTTGGAGCACGCGTTGTTGCCTATGAACCAACCGCCGAGAACTTCGCAATGTTGACAAAGAATATTGATCTTAACCCTCATATCGTTGAGCGTGTAACGGCAGTGAATCGAGGTGTTGCGGCTGTAAGTTGTGTTGAGGCGAATGTCCAAGTCATTGGACGTGAGATCCATGCCAGCACTGAAATGTATGGCGTTGGCCATTCTGCGGAATGCCGACAATTCCAGTGCGATACATTGACTGAACTTCTTGACAGACACGCAATTGGCGATGTCGACCTCCTGAAAGTTGATTGCGAAGGAGGTGAGTACAGCATTTTCCTCTCCACTCCGGTTGCAACCTACGACCGAATCAAAGCAATCGTCTATGAGTGGCACAAGATTGATGGCTGGGCGGGCAAGCTTGAGGCCATGGAACAAACACTTCGTTTGGCTGGATTCACTGTCAAGCGGATGGGTTCGCTTGGCTACGCAACACGCGAGTTAACCATCCCCAAACTTTGAAAGCTCCTTTCTTGACCCATGCCTTTACCCAGTAAGTGACCAGCCTCACCATCGCTTGAGAAACCGGCGGTAGGATCTCAAAGAACGCTTTTCAAAGATGCGAATCGAGAAGTAGTCCTTGGGATATGTCTCAATCTCTCCGGTGCTTCCGGAAGTACCGAATCACTTCCTTGGCCACACTGCGCGGTTCATGGCGGAGCGTGGCGCTGGGCCTGGCCCCCTGCAGCGGCGCCAGGATCACCTCATAGCCCTGCTCCTTGAGGATGGAGGCTTCGCAGGTGACGGGTTCGGCACCCCGCAGTTTGTAGAGGTCCACCAGGCTGGAATCGGCCAGTTCCTCCTGGGCCAGCACGGCGCCGAAGAGGCGCTGCTCCACCCCCAGGCTGGCGAGCTGGGCCTCGATGGCCCGCAGGTGGCCGCCCACATCGAGGCCGTCCGTCTCGCCGGGCTGGGTCATCAGATTGCAGATGTAGAGGCGGGGTGCCTTGCTGGCGCTGATGGCGCTCACCAGTTCGGGCACCAGCAGATTGGGCAGCAGGGAGGTGTAGAGGCTGCCGGGGCCCAGCACGATCAGGTCGGCATTGGCGATGGCTTCCAGGGCCCGAGGCAGGGCAGGCGGCCGCTCGGGGGTGCAGCCGAGGCGCACGATCGGGCAGGGGGCATGGCCGATCTGGGATTCGCCCTCGATGCGCTCCCCGTTCTCCAGTTCGGCCCAGAGGCGCACGTCGGCGTTGGTGGCGGGCACCACCTGGCCCTGCACCGCCAGCACACGGCTGCTGGCGATGATCGCCGATTCCAGGCTGCCGGTGATGGCGGTCAGGGCGCTGAGGAACAGGTTGCCGAAGCTGTGGCCCTCCAGGCCGCTGCCGGCCTTGAAGCGGTACTGGAACAGCCGGGTGAGCAGGGGCTCCTCCCTTGCCAGGGCCGCCAGGCAATTGCGGATGTCGCCGGGGGGCTGCACGCCCAGCTCCCGTCGCAGCACGCCGCTGCTGCCCCCGTCGTCGGCCACCGTCACGATGGCGGTGAGGTTGCTGCTATAGCGCTTCAGGCCACTCAGCAGGGTGGCCAGACCCGTGCCGCCACCGATCGCCACGATGTTGGGGCCCCGGTTCAGGCGGCGCTGGGCCAGCAGGGCATCCACCAGCAGGGTGTCCTTCTCCGGGGCCAGGGCCTGCTGGATGGCGCCGAAGCTGCGGCTCTGGCCCAGCCAGACCATGGCGGCACCGATCAGCAGCACCAGCGGGCCGGTGATCCCCCGGGGCATCACCTGGGTGAGGCGATTGAGGCCCCAGCGGATCGTCTCCAGGGTCCAGTAGATCGGCTGCAGGTCGGCCCACACAGCGGCCCCCAGCAGGGCGATCACCAGGCCGAACCCCGAGGTGATCATCCAGCGCTTCACCACCAGCCCCGGCTGCAGCCAGCGGGCCGCCCGCCTTGAGCGGCTCATCAGATCCTGCTGGCGCAGATCGCCGCGGCCCACCCAGCGGGGTCGCCCCGGGCGGGAGCCGCCTCGGCGCCGACGGGCGTTCGCAGCGGGGCCTCGAAGCGTCAAGGGCAGGGCGTGGCGACGCGGCATAGACCACCCGAACTGTACGGATGAAAAGCCCGTCCTGAACCGGCAGGATGGGGGCCGGGCCCACGGGGTCTCCTTGCCGTGGTTCCTTGGCCCTCAGTCAACTGGCGCTGAAAGTTCCCCCGTCCACCCCGTCGGTGGCCCAGATGGAGAACCTCAGCATGCGCTGGGGCGAGACCCTGGTTCTCGATCGGGTCGACCTCAGCCTCGCGCCGGGCGAGCGGCTCGTGGTGGTGGGGCCCTCGGGCTCCGGCAAATCCACCCTGCTGCGGCTGCTGGCCGGCCTGCAACTGCCCACATCCGGCCTGTTGCGCATCCATGGCGAAGCCCAGACCTACCTGCGCCTGGACCAGCGCCACCCCCCGGACGTGCGCCTGGTCTTCCAGAACCCCGCCCTGCTGGCCTCGCTGTCGGTGCGCGAGAACGTCGGCTTCCTGCTCTACCGCTTCAGCCGCCTGGGGGAGCGTGAGATTGCCGAACGGGTGGACCAGGCCCTGCAGGCCGTGGGACTGGCGGGCATCGCCGATCGCATGCCCGGTGAGCTCAGCGGCGGCATGCAGAAGCGGGTGAGCTTTGCCCGCGCCCTCATCGACGACCCCACCCTGGCGTCGGCCCGCACGCCCCTGCTGCTGTTCGACGAGCCCACGGCCGGGCTCGACCCGGTGGCCTGCACCCGCATCGAGGACCTGATCGTGCGCACCTCCCGCATCGTCCACGCCTCCACCCTGGTGGTGAGCCACGTGATGAGCACGATCGACCGCTGCGCCGAGCGGGTGGCCCTCCTCTATGACGGCCGCTTCCGTTGGGTCGGTGCTGTGGAGGACTTCCGTGTCAGCACCAATCCCTATGTGGTGCAGTTTCGGAGCGGTAGTCTGCACGGACCGATGCAGCCGGCCGAGAACTGAGCCCATGCGCCGGAGTGTTCGTGAAGCCCTGGTTGGATTTTCCCTGCTGGCGGCGATCGCCAGCGGCATGGGGCTGTGGTTCTGGTTGCGCGGCGTCTCCCTGGGCGCCAACACCTGGACGATCCGGGCCAGCTTCGCCGATGCCTCCGGTCTGGCCGTCCGTTCGCCGGTCACCTACCGGGGCGTGCTGGTGGGCAACGTGAGCAAGGTCACGGTGACCGATGCCGCGGTGGTGGCCGATCTGGAGATCAACAACCCGAGCCTGCGGCTGGCCCGGCCCCTGGTGGCCCGGGTCGCCTCCGCTTCCCTGCTGGGGGGGGATGCCCAGGTGTCCCTGCTCGCCGCTGGCGGGTCCCTGCCGTCGAGCCTGCCGGGGCCCCGGGACCGGGGCTGCAACAACACCCGCATGGTGTGCAACGGCGGCCAGGTGAGCGGCATCGCGGCGGCTAACCTCGACACCGTCACCCAGACGGTGCAGGATCTGCTCAACCAGGCGGAGAAGGAGCAGCTCGTTCACCAGATGGTGGCGGCCACCGCCGCCTTCTCCAAGACCGCCAAGGAGACCGAGCTGCTCACCAAAAGCGGTCAGGTGTTCCTGCGGGACGCTCAGGCCCTGGTCAGCCAGCTGAACCGCTCGGCGGGCAAGGTGGATCCCATCCTGAGCAACCTCAACCTCGCCAGTGCCGATGCCGCCAGGGCCACCAAGCACGTCGGCAACCTGGCGGCGGCACTCGACAACCCCAAGACCGTGGCCGACCTCCAGGCCACCCTGGCCAACGCCAAGCAGCTGACCGACAGCTGGTCGGCCGTCGGCGGCGACATGAGCAAGCTCACCGGCGATCCGAAGTTCCTCGACGGCATCCGCAGCGTCTCGGTCGGCCTGGGCCGGTTCTTCGAGGAGCTCTATCCGGCCGAGGTGGATGCGGCGCGCGACCGCAAGGCGCGGCAGGACGCCCGCCAGCAGGAGGCAAAGGCCGCCCGCCAGGCCGCCCAGGACCGGCTGGCTCCCACCGTCAGAAACCATTGATCGCCTCCAGGGCGATGGCGGCGATGGCCTGGTCGCTCGCCTTGGGCAGCTGCACATAGCGGCCCCCGGCCGCTTCGGCCAGCTCCTTGCCCATGCCGCTGCCGATGAACTTGCGCTCGGTGTCGATCACCAGCAGCCGCAGACCCAGACTCCGGTAGCGGCTGGCCACCTGCCGCAGCTCCTCCTTGAGATCCACCGGTTCCTCCCCCTCCAGGGCCGGTTGCCCCAGGGAGCGGCTGAGGGGCACGTTGCCGCGACCGTCGGTGATGGCGACCACCACCACCTGGCCCAGGTCACCGGTGGCCAGGGCGTTTGCCCCTACCCGGGCCGCCTGGGCGAGGCCGTGGGCCAGGGGTGAGCCGCCGCCACACGGCATCGACTCCAGCCGCCGGCGGGCGGCGGTGATCGAGCGGGTGGGCGGCAGCAGCACGTCCGCCTGCTCGCCGCGGAAGGTGATCAGGGCCACCTCGTCGCGGTTCTCGTAGGCCTCGGTGAGCAGACGGATCACGGCCCCCTTGGCGCTCTGC